>NZ_JBNJLS010000006.1:0-484055 GCF_050510915.1 Streptomyces odontotermitis
TGGGCGAGGAGGCCCTCGCGGCGTCGGCGTCGGCGTCGGCGTCGGCGTTGGTGTCGGCGTCGGTGTTGGCGGGCTTGGGGCGCCGGGGCAGGGGGGCGTCGGGAGCGGTGGCGGCGCCGGGGGTGTTGCTGGTGCCCCGGCGCCGGGGGAGGCCGTCGTCGTCGGAGGCGTTGCCCGCGGGTGTGCGGGTGGGCAGGCCGTCGGCGGGCGCGTTACGCGCAGCCGTACGAGTCGGCAGGTCGCTGCCGCTGTCGCTGTCGCTGCCGATGTGGCTGTCGGTGTCGGTGGCGGTGGCGGTGGCGGTGGCGGTGGCGTGGATCGCCGTACGCCGCGGCAGCTCGGGCGCCACGTCCTGCTCCTCACCCGCCTGAGGGAGACGGGGGGATGCGTCTCCCTCGTGAGGGAGGTGCGTGGACTCGCCCGCGCCCGGGGCGTGCGGCCGCAGGCCCGGATGCGGGGCCTCCAGCAGCTCCTTCGGCAGGAACACCACCGCCAGCACACCGCCGTACACCGACCGCCGCAGCGACACGTCGACGTGCTGGCGCTGGGCGAGGCGGTTGACGACGAACAGGCCGAGCTGGCGGGAGTCGAGGAGGTCGATGTCGGTGGCCCGGATCTTTCCGTTGGCCGCCGCGAGGGCCTCCTCGCCCATGCCGAGGCCGCGGTCCTCGATCTCCAGGATGGCGCCCGCGCCGACCTCCTCGCCGCGCACCACCACCGGGGTGTGCGGCGGCGAGAACTGGGCGGCGTTCTCGGCGAGTTCGGCCACCAGGTGGACGAGGTCGGCGACGGCGGCACCGGCCAGGCGCAGGTCGGGGATCTCGCCGAGCTGGACCCGCTCGATGTCGGCGGTCTCGGCGATACCCGCCCGCACGGCGTCCAGCAGCGGCACGGGGCTGCGCCAGGCGCGGCCGGGCGCGGAGCCGGACAGGATGAGCAGCGACTCGGCGTGGCGCCGCATCCGCGTGGTCAAGTGGTCCAGGCGGAACAGGTCTTCGAGGTCCACGGGATCCTGGGTGCGCCGCTCCATCGTGTCGAGGAGCTCCAGCTGGCGGTGCAGCAGCACCTGGCTGCGCCGGGCCAGGCTCACATACACGCCGGAGACACCGGTGAGGACGGCGGCCCGGCCCGCGACGGCGCGCAGCGCGGCCCGCTGGACCGTGGTGAGCGCGGCGCCCACCTGCCCGACCTCGTCGCGCTCGGCGGTGCGCGGCAGCGGTGCCTCGCGGTCCAGGTCGACGTCCTCGCCGTTGTGGATGCGGCGCATCGCGGCGGGCAGGCGCGTGGAGGCCATCTGGAGCGCGGAGTTGCGCAGGCCGGTGAGGTCGGCGACCAGGCCGCGGCCGATGCGCACGGAAAGGAAGAGCGAGAGCAGCACACCGAGCAGACCGAGGACGACGGCGAGGCCCGAACTGCCCAGCGTCTCAAGGGAGTACGGCTGCGCTCCCGTGCCCGCCGTGCGCGCGCCCGCCTCCGCGCGGGCCAGCCCCGCGAGGGTCGCCGAGGTGTCCGAGCGCCAGCGCTCCGCGCTCACGGCGGCCACCGCGTGTGCGGCGCCCGCCTTCTGCACCGCGTCCTGGGCGTCCTTGAGGTCGGTGGCGCCCGGTGAGCCGAGGACCTTGCGGTAGGCGGAGGCGTCGGCGGGGCGCAGATCGTCGACGGCCCCGTCCGCGAGGCCGCGCTGCAGCGCCACGTCACCGATGAACCCGCGGTACTGACCGGCCGTCATGCCGCCGTCCGTGGCCTGCGCCGCACCGAAGAGGGCGACCTGTCGGCTCAACGCCTCACGGGAGCGGGCGAGTTCGAGCACGGCACGGGCGTCGGACCCGGCTCCCGCCCGGTCCGCTCCGGCCAGCGAAGCCCGTACCGCGAAGGCGCGCCGCACCGGAGTGGAGTATGCGTCGAGCGCGGCATCCAGACCGCCGGGGTGCGTGCGCAGCGCCGCGAGCGAGTCGGCGCTGTCGAGCAGCCGCGTGAGCCGCCCGGGCAGTGCGGAGTCGAGGGCGGCCGTGTCGGTGCTGTTGGCGTGCACGCCGCGGCGCAGCGCCACCACGGCCTTGTCCGTACGGGACTTCGCGGCGTCGAGGGCCTTCGGGTGGTCGCCGCCGGGCGCGGCCAGATAGGTGAGGGCGGCCCGCCGCTCGTCCTGCACGGCCGTCGTGAAGTCCGAGATGGGCCGCAGCAGCCGGGAGTTGACGTCCTGGAGCTGCTGGGCGTCGGAGACCTGGGAGGCGGTGGTCACCGCCGCGTGGCCCCACAGCGCCATGAGCGAGACGACCGGCACGGTCAGCAGCGTGACGACCTTGGCGCGGATCGAGCGGGGCCGCAGCCTCCAGCGGGGTGGGAAGCCTCTGGGCATGACAGGTTGCCTCCTCGGCGGGGCAGCATGGGGAGGGGCGCGGCCCGGGAGTGGCGGGCGGCGCGCCCGGTGAACGAGCGTGGGGACGCGGGGAGTTGGGGGAGACGACGAGTCGACGAGTCGACGAGTGACGGCGCGCGCGGGCGCGGGCTCAGGAGGCGGGGAGGTCCACCTCGTGCAGCGGCGCGGCGGCCGCCCGGTCCTCGGCGCGTTCCCGCGCGGTCGGGGAGAGCGCGACGAATGCGCAGGTGAGGAAGAGGAACGAGCCGAGCACGACGGTCAGCGGCAGGATGAACGCCGTGGCGCTGGCGCCGCTGAGGGCCTCGGTGCCCTGGCGCACCGTCACGCTGACGGCGGCCATGCCGGTGTAGTGCATGCTGCTGACGGCGAGGCCCATCACGAGCGCCGCACCGGCGGCGACGACGGGCCCGCTGACGGCAAGTGCCGCCCACAGAGCGGCGGTCGCGGCACCCACGGCGATCAGCACGGACACGGCGACGACCACGGGATCGTAGGAAATGGAGCCGTTGAGGCGGACGGCGGCCATGCCGATGTAGTGCATGGCGGCGACCCCGAGCCCGGTGCCGAGCCCGCCGAGCAGGACGGCGCGCACGCGCGAACTCCCGTACCCGGCGAGGAAGACGCCCGCGCCCACCACGGTGACGGCGACGAGCAGGCTCAGCAGGGTGAGCGGGATGTCGTAGCGGATGGCGGTGCCGTCGACGGTGTAGCCGAGCATGGCGATGAAGTGCATCGTCCAGATGCCCGCGCCGATCGCGACCGACGCGGTGATGAGCCAGTTCCGCTTCGATCTGCCCTCGGCGCCCAGCGCCCGCACGGTGCAGCGCAATCCCAGCGCGGCGCCGACCACGGCCATCGCGTACGACAGCACGGGCGTGATCCAGCCCCCTGACATGTGGTGCATATGACCCACGGATTTCCTCTCGCATGTTCGCAGCGTTCGGTTCTCCCCCCGGTCGACCGGGACGCTAACACGCGGGAGTTGAGCCGTCGCGGACCGCAAATCGCCCGCACGACAAGGGCTACCAACGAGTAAACCCCCAGTTCACGGGCGACTCGGCGATCAAGGACGGCAAACGCCCCGTGACGCGGTGCGACTCTTGTCACGCCGCGTCACGGGGCGCTTTGGACATCCCGGACGGGTGGGCGGTGCGAACGCAAAGCCCTGCCTGCGTCCGACTCGTGTGGGAACGGGCCCGCCTGTGTGGGAACGGGGCCGGGCGGCGGCTCAGCGCACCCGGTCGTAGACGAAGGCCGAGGTGCCGTGCTCGCCCGCGGACTGGCTGACGAGCGACCACTTTCCCTCCGGCAGCCCGTCATCGAACAGGCGCGGCCCGCCGCCGAGGAAGACGGGAAAGACCGAGAAGGCGAGCCGGTCGACCTGGTCGGCCGCGAGCAGCGCCTTGATGACGCTGGCGCTGGAGAGCACGAGGATGTCGCCGCCCTCGGTGGCCTTGAGGTCCGCGACGACCTCGGCGGTCGGCGCGTCGACGAGCGTGGTCCGCTCCCACGGCGCCTTGTCGAGCGTGGAGGAGAGCACCACCTTGTCGCTGTCGACGAGCCACTGCGCGAACGCCTCGTCGCGCGGGTCGGCACCCTCCATGCCGATCACGCCCGGCCAATACCCCATGAAACCCTCGGCGTTGACCCGGCCGAGCAGGGCGGTGGTCGCGGTCGCGCAGAGCCCGGTCAGGTGGTCGCGCAGGACGTCGGTGAGGGCGTACGGCATCACCCAGCTCATGTCGAGGGGGTTGTCGGGCTTCGCGTAGCGCCCGTCGAGGGAGAGGTTCATGTTGGTGACGACCCGGCGGCCGCCGCTCTGCTCGGTCATGGCGTGACTCCTTGTGCCGGTAGGTCTGTTCATGCCGGTTGGTCTGTGCTGTCGTCGGTGAGGGCCTGCACGAGCCGGTCGAGGCTCTGGCCGAAGCCGATCTCGACGCCCGCGATGAAGTCCGCGGCGTCGGTGGTGCTGTCGGTGATCCGGTAGTGAACGTCCAAGTTCGTCCCGGTTTCGAGGCGGTGCAGGCTGAGGTCGACGTGGGAGGTGAAGGCGCGGCCCCCGTCGGGCAGCAGGGGCGAGAGCCGGTACGAGAGCCGCTCCCCGGGCCGTACGGCCTCGACGACCCCCTCCGCCCGCCCGACGACCGCATCGGACCCGTCGGTGTCCTCGACGTCCCGGTACTCCAGCGCGATCCGCCCGCCCGCCCGCGCCTCGAAGACGAGCGCGGAGACGCGCAGGTCGTCCGGCGCCCACCAGCGGGCGAGGAGCGGGCTCTCGGTGAGATGGCGCCAGACCGCCTCGGGCGGCCCGGCCAGGGGCCGCCGGAAGGTGAACGCGCGCCCGTCGGCCCACCCCGGCTCGTCCGCCGCGAGCCGCTCCGCGCGCACGCTGCGCCCGTATCGCTCGTGGGTCGAGCCCGGCCCCTCGCCGTCCTCGGCGGTGTCGGCGAGCCGGGTCAGCGCGGCCGCGAGCTCGCGCAGCGGTCCGGGGCGGAGCGTGTAGATGCGGCGCTGCCCGGTGCGCTCGGCGGTGACGAGGCCGGCGCGCTCGAGGGTCTGCAGATGCTTGCTCGTCTGCGGCTGGCGGGCCTCGGCGAGCCGGGCGAGGACGCCGACCGGCCGGGGCCGCTCGGCGAGCAGGCTCACGAGGCGCCAGCGGACCGAGTCGGCCAGGGCGGAGAGGAGTGCGTCCATGGATGCAAGTATTCCCTGTCAGGAATATTCGCGTCAAGGAATACGTGCGACTCCTCAAGAATTCAAGGGTTCTTGGGCTCGTACACGAGCCGGTCGGGTCCGCCGAACTCATGGACGCGCACGGCATAGGGAGTACCTCCCCGGGCGTCAGGCCCTTGAGGAAGTGCCGCGCCCCGAGCCGGCCCTGACCGCCTACCAGTTCCTCTTCGACCGCATCGGCCTGGAGCCGCAGCGGCGGGTGCTGATCTGTGGGGCGTCGGGCGCCGCCGGGCACTTCGCCGTGCAGCTCGCCAAGACGCGTAGCGCCCATGTCATCGCCGTCGCCTCCGGGCGGAGATCGACAGCGTCTATCCGCTCGCGGACGCGGCGCAGGCCCATCAACGTGTCGAACGGGGCCGCATCCAGGGGAAGATCGTGCTCACCACGGGAGCCGTCGGAGCCTGAGCCGATCTTGCGCTGCGCCCGGTGTCACCGGTCCGTGCCCGAGGCGGAGTTCGGTACGGGGACGACGTTGCCCGCCGCGTTGCAGCGGAGGGTCCAGGGCGAGGGGCCCTCCGGGGTGTCCGGCTCATGGACCCGTACGTCCACGGCGGGGGGCTGCCGGTCGCCGGGGACGTGCGCGTTGGCGACGGTGCAGACGATCTGGGACATGCCCAGGTTGCCGCCGTTCATCTTCGCGATCTGCTGCGGAAGGTAGACGTCCACGGCTCCGGTGGTGGCCGTCGCCCTCAACGGGCCCGGCAGCGGCGGGATTTCGGTGATCAGGCCGCGGGCCCGCTCCGCGTCGTCCGGGCCCTTGAGGAGCAGGTCGAGGGCCTGCTGCGGGGTGGCGGGGGAGTCGACCGGACGGGAGACGGCCTGGATGCCGTACGGGCTGACGAAGTACAGCTGGGCGTGGTAGGTGGTGCTGCCCGGCCGGCGCAGCCCCGACGCGGGGGCCCCGGCCTCGACCGGGCCGGTGGCGCCGACGCCGCAGCCCGCGAGGACGGCGGCCGACGCGGCGGTGAGGGCGGCGAGTCGGAGTCGGCGGTTCACTGTGCTTCCCCCTTGCTGTCGTCTCGCGGCCCGGCCTCGTCGGTGTCCTCGGACTGCGCGGGCCACTCGGGGTCGATCGGCAGGGAGACCGTGAACACCGCCCCCGCACCAGGGGAGTTGGCCGCGGTGAGCGTGCCGTGGTGCAGGCGTACGTTCTCCCGGGCGATGGCGAGGCCGAGACCGCTGCCCTCGGAGCGGGTGCGGGCGGCGTCCGCCTTGTAGAAGCGGTCGAAGACGTGGGGCAGCACGTCGTCCGGGATGCCGGGGCCGCGGTCGGCGACCTCGATGACGGCACGTGCCCCCGTGAGGCGCGCCCGCACGGTCACCGGCGCCGTGCCGTGGCGCAGCGCGTTGCCGATGAGGTTGGCGAGGACGACGTCGATGCGGCGCGCGTCCACCCGTACGCGCACGCCCTCCCGGGGGAGGTCGGTGACCACGTGCTCCGGCTCCCGCCAGGCCCGCTGCTGCAGCGTCTTGAGGACGAGGGTGCGCAGGCCGACGTCGTCCAGGTGGAGGGCGGCCGCGCCCGCGTCGAAGCGGGAGATCTCCATCAAGTCCTCGACCATGCGGGCGAGTTTGCGGGTCTCGTCGCTGATGAGCTGGACCGCGTCGGCGGTGTCCGGGGGCAGCCGGCCGGAGCGGGCGTCCTCGTCGAGGGCGTCGGTGACGGCGGACATCGCGGCGAGCGGGGTGCGCAGCTCGTGGGAGACGTCGGCGGCGAACCGGCGGGCGTTGGACTCCATGCGGCGCAGCTCCGCGTCGTCGCGCTGCAGGGCCGCGGCCATGCTGTTGAAGGTGCCGGTCAGCTCGGCGAGTTCGTCCTTTCCCCGGACGTCGAGACGGGTGTCGAGGGCGCCGGTGGTGATCTGCTCGGCGGCGGTACGCAGCTGCCGCACCGGGCGCAGCACGCGGCGGGCCGCGATCAGGGCGGGGACCGCGGCGAAGGCGAGCGCCGGGATCGCGCCCGCCCAGGCCGCGGTGACCAGCGCGGAGATGTCGGCGCGCTCGGTGCGCAGGGAGAGGTCGGCGTAGACGGCGATGCCCGACGGACCCGACGGCGCACCGCTTTTGCGGCCGTCGTCCGCGTACGAGATGGGCATGCCGATGAGCAGCCGGGGAGCGCCGGAGCGGTCGACGCGCTCGTACACGGTGGCGTCGCCCCCGCGGACGGCGTCGCGCAGGGACGCGTTGACGGCTGCCGTGCTGCCGATGACCGGCCCGTCGCCGCGGGCGACCGCGGTGCTCCACCCCCGCGAACCCCCGGCGCGGTCCAACTGCTGCACGAAGCTGCGCAGATCCGAGCTGTCCGGCTTGGCCGGCAAGTTGGGGGCCAGGGAGTTCACTTGGAGACGCAGGTCGTGCACGGCCGCGTCCTGGGTGCGCTTGAGGATCGACTCGCGGGCCTGGCGGAAGGTGAGCGCGGCGGTGATGAGCGCGCTGAGCGCGGCGACGAGCAGGAACGCGACGACCAGTCGGGTGCGCAGCCCCCGGGGCACGGCGACCTTCACGCGGACACCGGGCCGAAGCGGTAGCCGAAGCCCCGTACGGTCTGGACGTACACCGGGTGGCGCGCGTCGTCCTCGATCTTGGCGCGCAGCCGCATCACGCACGCGTCGACCAGGCGGGCGTCCCCGTAATAGCTGTGCTCCCAGACGTCCTCGAGGAGTTGCTGCCGGCTGAAGGTCTGCTCCGGGGCGGCGCTCAGGAAGAGCAGCAGCTTCATCTCGGAGGGAGCGAGTGGCACGTCCGCTCCGTGCTTGCGGACGCGCAGCGCACCGCGGTCGATCTCCAGATCGCCCACGGAGGTGATGCCGGTGGGCGCGTCGGCGGCGGCCTGGGCGGGCGCCACGCGGCGCAGCACCGCGCGCATGCGGGCCTCGATGAGGGCGCCGCTGGCGGGCTTGACGACATAGTCGTCGGCGCCCGCCTCCAGGCCGATCACGACATCCATGTCGTCGCCGCGCGCGGACAGGATGACGAGGGGGATCTGACTGGTCTCCCGGATGCGGCGGCACACCTCAAGGCCGCTCATGCCCGGCAGCATGAGGTCGAGCAGGACGAGGTCCGGTGCGAAGGCGGCCAGCGCCTCCAGACCGTCCTCACCGGTGCCGACCGCCTCGGTCTCGTGCCCGTAGCGGCGCAGTCCCAGGACGACTCCACGGCGTACGGCCGGATCGTCCTCGATCAGCAGGACCCGCGTCATGTACGAGCTCCCTTCCGGAGAGACGGTTCGCAATCCATGCAATAACGGTATAAGTGTCGCCGCACGGTAGGGAGGTCGGGCCGGCTCCCGGGCCGGGCGCGCGCTCGGGCCACCGGCCCTCACCTCAGCTGATCGAGGTCGACGGTCCCCGCGCCCGGCACCGGCACCGGCACGAGCCCCCACAGCGCGACTCCGGCCAGCGCAAGGCCCACCACGGCGATCAGCCCGCGCCGCCCGCGCGCCCAGCCCGACCTGAACCGCACCGGATCCTCGACCAGCCACTTCGTGACCGCCGCCGCGGCGAGCGACACCGCGATCGCGACGGCCGTACCGCCCCAGTCCCCGAGCCCGGCCAGGCGCGGCAACAGCAGCAGATAGACGGGCCAGTGCCACAGATAGAGGCTGTACGAGAGCTCGCCCAGGCGGCGGGGCACACGGCTGCCCGCGATCCGGGCCGCCCGCGTCCCCGGCACCTGCGCCAGCAGCACGATCAGCACGGCGGCGCCCAGCGCATGCAGGAAGAGCCCGCCCTTGAAGAGCAGCGGCGCCTTCTCGCCCTCGGTCACCGTCCAGGCCACCGCGAGCCCGGCCGCCAGGACGAGACAGAGCGCGTCGGCCGCACGCCGGGGCGCCTTGGCGGCGAGGGTGCGCACGGGAGCGGTGGCGGCGAGGGCGCCGAGCAGCAGGGCGACGGCCCGGGTGTCCGTGCCCTCGTACGCCCGGGTGGTGTCCACCGCGGCACCGAGCGAGACCATCAGGGCGAGCGAGACCAGCGCACCCGCCCCGGCCACGGCGGCGACCACGCGCTGGGCGTGCCGCCCGCGCGCGAGGACAGCCACCACGAGCGGCCACACCACGTAGAACTGCCACTCGACGGCGATGCTCCACAGGTGCGCGAAGACGCGGGTGTCGGAGGCGTTCCAGTAGCCGATCTGCTCGGCGATGTAGTGCCAGTTGACGGCCTGGGCCCCGACCCACGGCAGGTCGTCCAGTGCGAACCGCAGCAGCGCGGCATCGCCGAAGGCCCAGGCCAGCAGGGTGGTGCCGACGACGACGAAGACGAGGGCGGGCAGGAGACGGCGGGCCCGCCGCCCCCAGAACTCGACCAGCGAGCCGAGCCCGAACCCGGTCCCGTCCCCGGGGCGGGGGCCGCTCCCGGGGCGGGGGCCGCTCCCGCCACCGAGGGCTGCGCCGAGCAGCAGCCCCGTGATCAGGTACCCGGACAGCACGAAGAAGAGGTCGACGCCGAGAAAGCCGCCCGGCAGCTTCCCGGCGTGGAACAACAGCACGGCCGCGACCGCGAAGCCGCGCAGTCCGTCGAGGGCGGCGATGTGCGGGCGCCCCCGGTCACCGGGGCGCGGCGCCCGGTGCCGAGGGGGCACCGCGCGGCCGGGCACCGGCACAGGGGCGGCGCTGGACGAGCCGTCTACGGACGAGCCGGCCACGGTAGAGCCAGTCATGGGTCAGCCCCGACCCGTCAGCTGCCGCACTTGAGGTTGCCGTAGCGGTCGCTGCCGGTCCACGAGCCCTTGGCCCACGCGTCCACGGACGCGGGCGTGAACCCGGCTTCCTTGCCGAGCCGTTCGGTGAACCACTTGGCGAAGGCGGCAGCGCCCTGCTGGCAGTTGTGGATGCCGTCCTTGGAGCGCAGCGCCTTCTTGCCCCCGGAGTCGGTGCCCCACAGTTCGCTGGAGTCGAAGAACACGGCGGCGCCGCCGCTGTTCTCGGCGGCTGCCTCGGCGGCCTTGGGGGCGGAGCGTATCTGGGACTCGTGCTCCTTGTAGAAGTCGTCGATCTTGAAGGGCGGCGCGGCGACGAGGACCAGCTTGGCCCCGGCGTCCTTCGTGGCCTTGGCGAGCTTGTCGTAGGCGGCGCGCTGCTTGTCCTGGCTGGCCCAGTCGTAGGTGGTGACCTGGTAGGCGACCACGGTCGGCTGGAACGCGGTGATGTCCTTGCGGAGTTGCTTCCAGGTGTCGCCGGAGATCTTCTTCGTGATCTGGTCGCCGCCGTCGACGACGGTGCCGCCCCCGTCGGACGAGGCGTCCTTGAACTTCGCCCCACTGGCCTCGATGGCCGCACCGAGGGCGGGAGCCTCGGCACCGGCGATGGAGTCGCCCACCCACAACACCTTGGTCCCGTTGCTCGCGCTCTCACCACTGCCCTTGGCCTGCGCTCCGCTGCCCGAGCCCGAGCCGTCCTTCCCGGAGTCCTCGCCCTGGTTCCCGCACCCGACGAGCGCGATGCCGAGCACGGCGACGGCGGCCACGGAACGGGTGGCGAGCGGGGAGAGACGACGGGACAGGAAGGCGGGGCGACGCCCGGTGCGGGCGGAATCGTTGCTGTTCATGAGCCCAGAGAAGCAGCGGTTCCGGGCCGTCGGGCCGCTTGTCATCGTTTGCTCACACAACGAGAAAGGAGCGGTCATACGGACCCGTATGTCCCTCGCACGCCACCCCGCCAATGTGCGCTTCCAGCAAAGAACTTTGCCGCCGGTTCAGGGTCGGAGGGAGGCTGCCCCCATGGACACACAGCAGTGGGAAGACAGGTATCGCGGCACCGACCAGCTCTTCAGCGGCGCACCCAACGGAGTGCTCGTCACCGAGGTGACGGATCTGCCGCCGGGGCGCGCGCTGGAGGTGGGCTGCGGCGAGGGCGGCGACTCCCACTGGCTGGCGCGCCAGGGCTGGCAGGTCACCGCCGTCGACGTGGCGCAGACGGCCCTGGACCGCGGCGCCGCAGCGCTCCGGGACACGGACCTGGCGGACCGCGTCACCTGGGAACGTGCGGACCTGACCACCACCGCACCCTCACCAGGCGCCTTCGACCTGGTGACGGCCCACTACTTCCCGCTCACCCGCGAGCCGGACCACACCGCGCTGCGCGGCCTGCTGGCGGCCGTCGCCCCCAGCGGCACCTTCCTCTTCGCCGGCCACGACCTCTCCGACCTGCCCCCGGACCCGGAGCGGGACTTCGACCCCGACGCCTACTACCAGCCCGCCGACATCGCCCGCCTCCTCGACGACGACTGGACCGTCGAGATCAACGAAACCCGCCCCCGCACCACGCCCGCACCCCCGGGCACGCACCACCGGCACGACACGGTGCTGCGGGCTCGGCGGCGCGAGGGCTGAGCCGGGAGCCCGGGGTCGGGCCGGCCCGTCGTCAGGCGTGTGCCAGCTCCGGCGAGCCGATCGCGAAGTCGCCCGGGTCGACGCCGCCTTCCTTGGTGTCGTCGTTGGCGAAGACGAACGACTCGATCGGCACGTCGCGTTCGGCGCTCAATGCCTGGACGAGTTCCTGGACGACCGCGGTCTCCAGGACGACGCGCGGGCCCGCAGCCGTCCCGGGCAGGCGGACCACGCCCAGGCTGTCGCCGGGTGCGACGTCCTCCGTGGTGACCAGGAGTGTGAGGTGACCGGCGTCGGACAGCGAGCGGGCCAGGTCGATCTCGCGGCCGTCGCCGAACACCAGGTGCAGCGTGTTGCCCGCCGACTCCATCTCGCCGTGCAGGTAGTTGCGGGTCGCCGAGGCCGCCGCGGGCATGCGCGGGACCTCGCGCAGCAGCAGGGCGGCCTCCTCGGCGCCGGCCCGGGAGGCCCCGGAGGCGACGCAGTCGGCGGCGACACAGCCGGCGGCCCGGGCGGCGAGCGGGGCGATCGTGGCCGTGGCCCGTTCGCGGACCGTCCTGAGGTGGGCGCCGATGCCGTCCCAGGGGTCGTCGGCGCGGCCCGCGAGGGCGCCCGCGATCAGGTCGAGGGCGACGATGGTCCCCGTGAAGCCGACGGTCGAGGCGTAGGAGTCGGGCTCGTTGCCCATGTCCACGGTGAGCTCGGCGAGATCACCGAGCGGGGACGGGGTCACGTTCAGGACGGCGACGGTACGGGCGCCGCGGGCCGCCTTGAACGCCGCGAGCGTCTCGGAGCTGCGGCCGCCCTGCGAGATGCCGAACAGGACGTCCGTGTCGAAGCCGGTCAGCCCGTCCTCGACCTCGCTGGACAGCACCCGCTGGGCCGCGATCCCGTGGGCGCGCAGCACCTCCACCGGCACGGCGAGCGCGGCGAAGGAGGCGCCGATCCCCGCGAACAACGGCCGCTTGGCGGAGCGCAGTTCCTGGAAGGAGGGGGCGGTGAGCTGGGGGCGCACGTGGGCGGCGATGCGTTCCAGCGCGTCGGGCTGGACGTCCTGGCCGGTGTGGAAGGTGATGCGGGATCCGGACATGAGGGGTTCCTAATCCTTTCGGGGCTCCCGGGGGAGGGAGGGGAGAGGAGGGGAGAGGAGGGGAGGCGAGAAGGCGGGAGAAGGGGCTGGTCAGAGCTTCGTGTTCGTGGGGGCGTCGGCGTCGCCCGATGGTTCGGAGGCTGCGCGGGCGACGGTCTCGTCCATGGCTGCCTCGCGCGCGGCGGGCACAGCCGTGGCACCGTCCGTGCCGTCGCCGCCACCGCGGCCATCACCGGCACCGGCTCCGGCACTGGCACTGGCACTGGCACCGGCACCGTCCCCGTCTCTGTCTCCGTCTCGGGCCTCGACCGGTTCCCGTCCCGGCGTGGGCAAGTTGAACCGGACGATGGCGAACCTGAAGATCGCGTAGTAGAGCGCTGCGAAGACCAGGCCGATCGGGATGAGCAGCCACGGCTTGGTGGCGATCCCGAAGTTGACGACGTAGTCGATCGCACCGGAGGAGAAGCCGAAGCCGTCGCGGATGCCGAGCGCGTAGCAGACGGCCATGGAGACGCCGAAGAGCACCGCGTGGATCGCGTACAGGACGGGCGCCACGAACATGAAGCTGAACTCGATCGGCTCGGTCACGCCGGTGACGAAGGAGGTCAGCGCCACCGAGATCATCATGCCCTTGACGACCTTGCGGTTCTCCGGGCGTGCGGTGTGGGCGATGGCGAGGGCCGCCGCGGGCAGCGCGAACATGTAGATCGGGAAGCCGCCGGTCATGAACTGCCCGGCGTTCGGGTCCCCGGCGAGGAACCGCGCGATGTCGCCGTGCACCTCGCTGCCGGTCTGCGGATTGACGTAACTCCCGGCCTCGAACCACGGGAAGAACGAGAAGAAGTGGTGCATCCCGACCGGGATCAGTGCCCGCACGACCAGACCGAACAGGCCCGCGCCCCAGGCTCCGGTGCCCACCAGCCACTCGCCGAAGTGGAAGAACCAGCTCCCGATCGTCGGCCAGACCACGCCGAAGACGATGCCCACGACGACGCCCGCACCGGCGCTGAGGATCGGCACCAGGCGCCGCCCGCCGAAGAAGCCGAGCCAGTCGGGCAGCTTGGTGCGGCTGAAGCGCTGGTAGAGGAGGGCGCAGACGAGGCCCATCACGATGCCGCCGAGCACCTTGGCGTCCAGCGGCTCGCCGTCGACGCCCTTGGGGAAGGCGGGGCTGGCAAGGACGTTCTTGAAGACCAGGTAGCCGACGGCGGCGGCGAGCGCGGTCGAGCCGTCTGCCTTCTTGGCGAAGCCGATGGCCACGCCGATCGCGAACAGCAGCGGCAGGTTGTCGAAGACCGCCTGGCCGCCGGAGGTCAGGATCATCCCGAACTTCCGGACAACCTCGGGGAACGCCTCCCGGCCCAGCAGGTCTTCCTTGCCGAGCCGCAACAGGATCGCCGCCGCGGGCAGCACCGCCACGGGCAGCATCAGGCTGCGGCCGATGCGCTGCATGACCGCCATGACGCCGCTGCCGCCACGCTTTCCGCCACGCTTCTTTGCGATGGCCGTACTCATCCGTCTTCCTCCAACGAGCAAAGGTCAGCGGGGGAGAGGTCCCGGCCGCTGCCCACACAAGGTAAGCAGTGGTCTGCAAGTGGTCAATAGTGGTATTCACTTGTGGTGCGGATCGTGACCTCGTACGGGCATCACGGGCCCCAGGGCCCTCCGCCACCCGGGCCGTAAGTCCCCGGCCAAGTCCCTGGCAGTGCCCACCAGGTGCCGCGCCGGACACCCGTCGGCGGGCCAGTGGTAAGCAGTGGTATGGTTGCCAGCCGTTCCCCGGGAGGTACACGCATGCCGGACCACGTCCACCCGGCCCGCGCGCCCCAGCGCGCCAGCGGCGCCGCGCCCCTGTGGTCGCAGGCGGCCGACCTGATCCGCGAGGACATCGCCCGGCGCGGTCTCACGGCCGGGGCCCGACTGCCCGCCGAGCGCGAACTCTGCACCCACCTCGACATCTCCCGCGTCACCCTCCGCAAGGCTCTGCTGCACCTGGTCGACCAGGGGCTGCTCACCGCCTCGCACGGCCGCGGCTGGTTCGTGGCCACGCCCGCGCCCGCCCGTGAGTGGCCCAACGACCTGGAGTCGTTCACCGCGACGGCCCGCCGCAAGCACATGACGCCGAGCTCCCTCGTGCTGCGCCACGAGACGGCCGTCGCCTCCCTGGACGACGCCGACCGCCTGGACGTACCGGCCGGCACGCCCCTGCTCCGCCTCGACCGCGTCCGGCTCCTCGACGACGTACGCGTGGCCGTCGACCGCACCCTCGTCGTCGCCCGGCTCGCCCCCGGCATCGAGGAGGCCGACTACGCGTCCGCCTCCCTCTTCGAGGAACTCCGCGCCCGCGGCGTCGAGTTGGACCGCTCGGAGGCGACCATCGAGGCCCGCACCGCCGAGGCGGAACTCGCCGAGCACCTGCGCCTCCCGAAGGGCGCGCCCGTCCTGCTCCTCGACCAGACCATCTACACGCGCGAGCAGCGGCCCGTGCTGCTCTCGACCGTCGAGTACAGCGGCGAGCGCTACCGCCTGCGCACCACGTTCCAGCCGAGCTGAGGGGCAGGGCGGCAGACTTCGGCCCATGCCGCCATGCTCCACCGCCCGGAGCGGCGGCAGCGACGGCAGAAGCCCCCGCGGTACGGGCCGAAGGACCCGTATCGCAGACGGACCTGCCCGAGTTCAAGGGCCACTCCGGCAAGCGATCGGTCAGCACCTTCGGCTGACCTCAGTAGGACCGTCGCCTGCCCTCAGGCGAAGTCCTCGCCCACCAGCCGGTCCAGACACCGCTCGACCACGGCCGCGATGGTGAGGGAGGGATTGACCGCCCCCGCCGTGCCCGGCAGCAGCGACCCGTCCAGGCAGTACAGGCCGCGATACCCGTCGAGCCGCCCGTACCGGTCGGTGGCCTTGCCGAGCACGGCGCCGCCCAGCGGGTGGACCGTCACCTGGTGGACGACGCCCGCGTCGACGACCACCGTGTCCGGGCCCATGGCGCGGGCGACCCGGCGCGAGAGCGACGCGGTGCCCTGCGAGGCGGGCAGGTCCGTCCCGGGGGCGAAACGCAGCTCCGTACGGTCCGTGGCCCCGTCGTAGACGATCGACGCGGGGCGCTGGGACATCCCCATGCCCAGCACGAAATAGGCGCCCGTGTTGAAGGGCATGGGCAGGGGCGCCACCTCCAACGAGGCGGGTCCGGCAGGGTTGTCGTCGTCGCGGATGATGAAGGGCGGCGGCCCGGCCTGCGGCGCCCCGGTGTCCGCGGTCAGGCTCTTGACCGCGATGAGCCGGTCCCCGTTGGAGCCCCAGCCCCGGCCCACGTCCGGCGGAAGCGCGGGCAGCGAGCCGGTGTCCCGCAGCCGCACGAGCAGACGCGGCGTGTGCGTGGCACCCGCCGCGAAGATCACCTTCGCGGCCCGCATCGACACCGTCTCCACCACGTCCCCGTCCTCGGACAGCCGGTCGGCGACGACCCGGTACACGCCATCGGCCTCCCGCGTCACATCGGTCACCTGATGCAGGGGGCGGACCGTGGTGCGGCCGGTGGCCTCGGCGCGGGCGAGGTAGGTGCGGTCGACGCTCATCTTCGCGCCGCTGTTGCAGCCGGTCAGCATGTACTGGCCGACGGTGGCGGCAGGGGCGACGGCGCCGGACAGCTCGCGGCGGATGACGTCCCAGTCGTAGTTGAGCGGCAGCCGCTCCGAGCTCAACTCCGCGGTACGGGTGGCCTGTTCCCACTGGCGGCTGGGCCGGTAGCGGGGATGCGCCAGTACGTCGTCCGGGATGGGCGAGGCGACCATGCGGCGGCGGGCGCGCGGGTAGTACTCCGCGTCCAGCTCCCCGTAGTCCAGCCAGGACGGGAAGCAGCGCGCGAAGACCTCGGGGCTCGGCTGCGGCAGCATCCCCGCGTAGATGAGCGTGCCGCCGCCCACCCCCGCACCGCAGATCACACTCATCTGGTCGTCGAGAACGATGTCCGCGAGACCGGTGTACGAGGGCAGGACGGTGGACTCGGCGGACCGGACGAGCGCGTCGAGGGCCGGAACGGCGGACACCCACGGCAGGTGGAGGCGTCCGCCCAGCCACAGGGTGCGCCGGTCGGGCCGCCAGAAGTCCGGGAAGGTGTCACCGGCGGGCGTGATGGGCCAGCGCCGCCCCCGCTCCAGGACGACGTTGCGCACCCCCGCGGCCGCCAGCCGGTAGGCGGCGATGCTCCCGCCGACCCCCGAGCCGACGATCACGACGTCATGGGTCTCCTCCCGTCCCGCCGCCCGCCTGCCGGTGAAGGCGGACGTGGCGAACGCCGCGCCCGCGGCCCCCGCGCCGCCGAGGAACCTGCGCCGCCCCACACTGGACGTGACTGCGCCGACCGCCATGCTGACTCCGTCCCACTGGTGCTGTCCCGACGTCATGATTCAACGTCAAGGAAGCCTGGGGGAGCACTACTTGGCGCAGCATCGGGTTCCTTCTGTGCGCGGGAGCACGTTCCCTCTACCCTTGAGAACGCCCCGCGGTGATGCCAGGTCCAGCCCGTTGGAGGGACGGCAGGGCGGCCTCGGGGAGCGGTCGGGGGAGGCTTCATGGCTGCGGATGGCGCGGATGCGCGCACGGGACCCCAGGGCATCGATCACCTGCCGGACGACGGCGTGCTGCTGGTCGACTTCTCGCCCGGGCGCGGTCTCAGACCGGTCGCGACAAGCCCTGCCGATCTGCTGCGCCGCTCGGAGGCGGCGGTCAACTCCGCTATGGCCACGATCCGTTCGATGGCCCGTCGGGTCGATCAGGCGGTGGACGAGCTGCCGCGCCGCCCCGCCGAGGTCGAGGTCGAGTTCGGCATCACGCTGGACGCCGAGACCGGCGCGATGATCGCCAAGGTCGGCGCGTCCGCGGCCCTCACGGTGCGGCTCACCTGGAGGTCGGACCCGCCATGACCGGCGAGTCACCCGGCAGGTACCAGGTGAGGCTCCAGAACGTGCGGCTGATGACCGTACGGGTGGCCCTGCCGGACGGCGGTGAGACACTCGGCACCGGGGTCGCGATCTCACGGCAGGGGCTGATCGTCACCTGCCGGCACGTGCTGGAGGCGGGCGGCCTCGATGTGTCCGGCCCGCCCGCGCCGCTGGTCGACATCCACTTCCCGCCCGTGGACCACTGGAACGCGCTGCGGCTGCGGGCGAGCGTGGTCGCGTACTGCGTCGACAGCGACGACGACCTGGTCTGTCTGCGGACCCAGGCCCCCATCCCCGCGGGCCGGACAGCCGTCCTCGGCGATGCCGCCGCCTCGGAGTGGCACGAGTTCATCGCCTACGGGTACCGCAGGCTCGGCAAGTACCGGGGGCTCCTCGCGCAGGGCATGATCATGGGCGAGATCGAGGCGCCCGAGGGCCACTTCCTGGTGCAGGAGCCCGTCCAGCTCCGCTCCTCCGACATCGCCGAGGGGATGAGCGGCGCCCCCGTACTCGACCGTGTGCGCAACCTGGTCGTCGGCATGGTCTCCGAGAAGTGGGGCTCGGGCGGAGTCCCCGAGGACCGCGACACCGCCTGGGCCGTCAACGCCCGCCTCGTCACCTTCCCGCCGTTCTCCCTCGTCGTACGGTCCGACCCGCTGCCCATGGACTACGCCGAACCGCCCCGGATGGCCGAGGACTTGCTGCACCGCGCCGAGCCACCGCGCTTCGACCGTCTGGAGAGCGCCCCGACGCCCCTGACGGAGTGGGTGGCACGCGACGCGCTTCTCGCCCAGGCGGACCGGGCCGCCGAGGACCCCGAGACCCTGGTGGCCGGACTGATCGGGTTCGGCGGGGAGGGCAAGACCACCCTCGTACGGCAGTGGGTGGAGCACCACCGCACGGCCGAAGGGCGCCGGGAGCGCCACGGCGGCCAGGAGCCCGCCGTGCCGCGCTACTTCTGGTGGAGCTTCACCGAACGCCCCGGCGCCGACGACTTCCTGGAGGCCGCGCTCGACTACGTGAGCGGCGGCCGCATCACCTCCGAGGACTGCGAGGACGGGCGAGCCCGCGCCGAGATCGTCGCCTCCTTGCTGAGCTCCCAGCCCTACGTCTTCGTCCTGGACGGCCTCGAGACCGTCCAGGAACAGCGCGGCGACCACTACGGCTCCGTTCTCAGCCCGGACCTGCGGGACTTCCTGACCTTCTTCGCCACGCCGGGCCACCGCTCCCTGTGCCTGATCACCTCACGCGCTCCCCTCGTGGACCTCATCGCCTTCGTGACGTACCGGCAGATCGACGTCCCGGCGCTGACCGCCGCGGCGAGCCGGGACCTCCTGGTGATGCTGGGCGTGCACGGCTCCCACGCCGCACTCGAACGGGTGGGCCAGCAGTGGGGCGGACACGCGCTCACGCTCAGCCTCATCGCGGCCTACCTGGTCAAACGGCACGGCGGTGACGTACGCCAGCTGGCCACCCTGCCCGCCCCCGACCCCGACCTGCCGCGCACTGAACTCGTGCGGCGCGTCCTCGGGCAGTACGACGCGTGCCTGTCGGAGACGGAGCGCTGGCTGCTCCGGGGACTGAGCGTCTTCCGTACGCCGGTGGGGGAGGAGGCGCTGGAGGTCGTACTGGCGCAGGGCACAGCGACAGCGGGGGACCGGGGACCGGGCGAGGCGGCCGCCCCGGGCGAAGGGGAGACTTCCGGAGGAGAAGCCGCCGCTGCCGCAGGGGCGACGCCACCGCCCGCCTACACGGCCGCCCTCATCCACCTGGTCGACGCCCGCGTGGTGCGGCGCGACGAGCGCGACAGAGTGAGCACGCATCCACTGGTCCGCGCCTACTACGCCTCCTCCGTGCCCCGAGAGGACCACCTCCGCCTGCATGCCTGGGCCAAGCG
The DNA here is from genome assembly GCF_050510915.1 of Streptomyces odontotermitis. NCBI lineage: Bacteria > Bacillati > Actinomycetota > Actinomycetes > Kitasatosporales > Streptomycetaceae > Streptomyces > Streptomyces odontotermitis. The sequence goes on from NZ_JBNJLS010000006.1 coordinate 19,371, forward strand.
CTACTACCTGCGCCTCGACGAGGACCGAGGCGAGCCGCCGGCCACCCTCGAAGGACTCGCCCCGGTGATCGAAGCCGTCCATCACGCCTGCCGGACCGGTGCGTACGCCGAGGCGTACGTCCTCGTCACCGATCGTCTCTACGCCGGGGACCGCGGCCTGATCACCCGTGAACTCAGCGCCTACGACACGGTCCTGGCCTGTCTCGCCGACTTCTTCCCGCGCGGCGACGTCCGCCGCCGGCCCTACATCCACGGCGCTGACCCGCACATCGCCGGCTGGCTGCTGCACGAGGCCGCCACGAGCTTCCAGATGCTGGGGCGGCTGTGGGATGCGGTGGCCGCGCTGCGCCGTGCCGAAGCGGCATTCCGCGGCCTCGGCCGCTACCACCAGGCCGCCATCAGCTGCCAGAACCGTGTCGAACTCCACCTGGCGCTCGGTCAGTTGACGACGGCAGACGAGGCGATCGAGGGCGCGTTCGACCTCGCGCGGCGAGCCGGTGACCGCGAGGACGAACTGGTCGCCGAGACCCTTCGCGGCACGCTCTGCCAGTACCGGGGCGAGGACGAGGACGCGGAGCGCTGCTTCGCGGCGGCGCTGCGCATCGCCCGCGCGTGCACGCCGCTCCCGCTCCTCTACAGCTGGAGCGGCATCCACTACGCCGAACACCTGCGGACCACCGGCAGGCCCCGGGCCGCCCGCCTCGCCCTGGAGGCCAACCTCTCCGTCTGCCGCCGCGCCCGGTGGACCGCCGACGAGGCCGCCTGCCTGATCGGCCTCGGCCATCTCGCCCTCGACCGGGCCGAGAGATCCGGGGAACCACGGCGGGGCACGGCCGTGGCAGCGGCGCGCACCCACTTCGAGGCCGCACACGCCATCGCGCACGGCATCACCCGTCGCGACGTCCTGATCCGCTCGCTCCTGGCACGCTGCCGCCTCGCGGTCGTCACCGGGCAGCCCGCCCTCGCCTGCGGGGAAGCGACGCGGGCGCTGACGCTCGCCGCCGGCGGGGGCTATCGCATCGCCGAGGTCGAGGCGCGCCTCGTACTGGTCCGCGTGTACCACGACATGAGCGACGACCAGGCGGCCTGGGAGGAACTCAGCCGGGCCTCCGAGATCGCCCAGGAGATCGGCTACCGCCGGGGCGAAGACGCGGTGCGGGCGCTCGAAAGCATCGTGGACGCCGGTGGTTCGGACGGGTCGGAGTAGCCGGAGGGCACCCGGGACGCCGACTCAGTTCCCTGCCGGGATCCCCTCCTCGCCCGGGGCGCCGGCTTCTCCTCCCTCGTCCTCTTCCTCGTCTTCGGTGCTGTCGGAGCCGTCGGCGTCGTAGGACGAGAATTCCTGCGCCAAGGGACCCAACAAGGCTTCCGGTACCCGGCCGTCCATGGCTGTGGTCACCGGGGGGTTGCTCTGTTCCGGGGTTTCGTCCGGCAGGGCTGCCATGGGGCCGTCCTCTCCAGGGAGCGCCTCTCGGTCCTTTTGTACAACCGGAGGCGATTCCCTGGATACGGCCCGGCGGTTCAGCGGCCAGGCGGCCAGCCGGTCACCCGAACTGTCCGGGCTGGTAGTCGCCCGCGGGCTGCTGGGTGATGACGTTCAGGCGGTTGAGGGCGTTGATGAGGGCGATGACCGACACCAGCGCGGCGAGCTGGTCCTCGTCGTAGTGCTTGGCCGCGTTGGCCCAGACGTCGTCGGGGACGCCTCCGGCCGCGTCGGCGACGCGGGTGCCCTCCTCGGCCAGCTCCAGAGCGGCGCGCTCGGCGTCGGTGAAGGCGGTGGCCTCGCGCCAGGCGGCGACCAGGTGGAGCCGGGCCGGGCTCTCCCCGGCCGCGGTGGCGTCCTTGGTGTGCATGTCGATGCAGAAGCCGCAGCCGTTGATCTGGCTGGCCCGGAGCGCCACCAGCTCCAGCGTCGGGGCAGGCAGCCCCGACTCCTTGATCGGCCTCGCCGCCGGAACGATCTGCTTGAGGAACGCGGCTCCGACCGGGTTGGCGTGGAAGTTGAGACGGGCGTCCATGGTGAGCTCCTTCGTATTGCCGGGGGCGCGTGTTCGCCTCCAGCCATACGACGAGACAGCCTCGCGGAATGTGAGGACCAAGGACCGAGAGCTGGGAGCTACCGCCCGTCCGCCTCGGTGAGTTGGTGGAGCTCGGGCACGGAGACCTTGATGGGCTCCTGTGTGGTGCGGGCGATGACGACGACCGCGGGTTCGTCCGGGCTGGGGTTCTCCTCGCGGTGCGGGACGAACGGCGGGACCAGGAAGAAGTCGCCGGGCCCTCCGGTGACCCGTACCTCCTGGGTGCCGTCGTGGAAGACGAACACGGGGTGACCGCTGACCACGAAGATGCCCGCCTCCGACGCGCCGTGGTGGTGGTTGTCGGTCGAGCTCAGCGGAGCGTTCTCCACCATGCCCATCCACAGTCTCTTCGAGCCGACGGTGCCACCGCTGATGGCGGCGTAGCCGTCCAGCTCCCCGGCGCGCACGTGGTGGACGCGGTTGTTGAGCGGTGTGGGGGTGGGTGCGGGGGTGGTGTCGTCGTACGCGTGGACGGTCATGGTCATCTCCTGTGTGCCGAAGCCCTGTTGCGTCACATCAGACTGCAACTGGCGCGACCGGTACGGCAACTGAAGTTGCTGAAACTGCAATCCGTGGCGAGGGGTCGGGGAAGATGGGCCCCATGACGGACGGACGGAGCGAGGCACAGACCGCGACCGCAGAGGAAGAGGCGACAGGGTGGGCGGTGTTGACCGAGGGTCCGGCTCCCTCGGAGCGCCTGCGTGAGATGTGGGCGCACGGGCTGGCCCGCAACCCGGCCGCCCCGGCCGGCCTGCGCGCCCACCTCATCGGCCGTTCGCACCACGTCATGTGGAGCCCCCTGCCGTCGGCGGTGGTGGACGCGGCCCTGGCGCACCCGGAGTGGAAGGTGCGGGAGCTGCTGGCCGACGCGCAGCCGAACATCTCGCCCGAGCAGTGGGCCCGCCTGATCCTGGGCGAGCAGGACCCGCGGCGCCGCTGGGTCCTGACGTCGGTGGCGGTGGACCGCCGCACCGAACTCACCGGCGCCGCCTACGAGGAGCTCGCCACCGACTCCTCCGCACGCGTCCGCGGGGAGGCCGCCCGCCTGACCGGGCTCCCGGTGCACCACATCACCGCCTTGGTGGCCGACACCGATCCCTCCGTACGGGCCTTTGCGTGCCGCAGGGCGTGGCCGCACCTCTCGGCCTCTGAGCGCGCCGCCCTCCTCGACGACCCCGACGGCGAGGTCCGCGTCGAGGCGCTGCTCCGGCACCACGAAGAGCACCCCATGCCCCGGTCCGTCTTCGAGGCCGCGCACCTCAACGACCGTGCGCTGGAGCGCTGTCGCCTGGCGCCGGACCTCGCCGAGCACGTGGCCCGGCACGGCAGTTCCGCCCAGCGCTCGTCCTTGGCGCGCAACTCGCACCTGCCCGCCGGCCTGGTCGCCCTCCTCGCCCAGGACCCGGACGAATCCGTCCGCTTCACGACCTCCCTGCGCGCCGATCTCACCGAGGGCCGGCGGGCGGACATCGACATCGACTTCGACCCGGGAGGCCACTATCACGCGCTGGACTGGGTGGTGGCGCTGCACGACGACCCGGCCGCCATGCGCCGCCTCGCCGCCTCCTCCCACCCCCTCGTACGCCGCAGCGTGGCCCGCGCCACGCACCTCCCGCCCGACGTCGTGACCCGGCTGGCCGACGACGAGGACCGCGTCGTCCAGCTCTTCCTCGCCGAGTCCTGCGACGACGCGCCCGCCGAGATGCTGCTGCGGGTGTGGCAGTGGTGGACCGGCAGCTTCAGCCATCCCGACCGCCCCCGCGACCACCCCCGCTTCCCCCGCCACGACCTGCTGCGCTACGCCGACGACCCGAACCCGAGAATGCGTCAACTGGCCCTGGACGACCCGCAGTCGACGCCCGAACTCGTCGAGCGCTTGAGCCGGGACGACGACGCGGACGTACGGCACCGAGCCGCCCAGGCCCCTCGCCTGACGCTCACGTCAGCGGTACGGCTGCTCGACGACCCGAAGGACGCGGTGCGCCGGGCGGCCGCTCAGCACCCCCACCTGCCCACCCCCGTGGTGGTCAAGCTGCTGAGCGACGTCGAGACCGCACAGGAGGCGGCCCGTCGCCCGTCGCTGCCCCTCCCCGTCATGGAACAGCTGCTGCGCCTGATCCAGGAGGGGTGAGCAGAAGCCCCGCTCTCACACCGCGCGGCTGGCCCGTGGCCCGTCCAGCCCCCACGAGATGATCCGGCCGGGCGAGACGATGATGACCTCACGGGAGAAGCCCGGCCTCGGCGGTTCGTGGTCCGTGAGGGCCACCGCCGCACCCCGTATCTCGATGCCGCGCGGCGTCCACGGGTCCACCGAGGCCAGGTCGTCCACGACGAACGACACGGTGCTGCCCGCCCGGACGTTCCGGAACTTCTTCGACGCACCCAGCGCACCCCCGCCGATCGTGATCGTGCCCGCGTCGGCGTCCACGAAGAAGTTCACGGGGTTGTTCTGCACCTGGCCCGCCGGGGAAACGGTGGCCAGGCGGCCGAGGTGCTGGCCGGCCAGGTAGTCGAGTTCCGCCTGAGTGAAGATCATGCGCGCAGCCTGCAGCGTCGGACCCGGCGCCGTCAACGCGGCCCAGGCCATCACGGCGGTCAACACGCCCAACGCACGGGGGCCTTGAGCAGCTGCTCGCTCAACTCCCCCAGTCGCCGCGCCGAGTGGGGGTCGATGGAGTGCGACGTGGCCTCGGACGCGATGCTGTCCGCGGTGACGGGCCTGGGCTTGTCGTCGAGGGAGGGGCGATGTCGCTGTCCTTGAGGTAGACGCCGCCGATCCCGTCCAGCAGGGGACTGGTGGCCGCGAACACGAGGGCGGCGGCCCCCTGTTCCGGTGTCTTCTTGCCGCGCCCGGGATCGATGACCGGCTGCCCGGCCGCGTCGATCAGCCCCATGGCGCGCAGATCGTCCTGACCCACGCCGCTGTCCAGAGCCGTGCCGACGACGGCGCCCGGGTGCACGGCGTATCCGCGGATGTCGGAGAGGCGCTGGGCACCGGAGGTCACATTGACCACGCGGGCGCCACGCGCGGCGCGCGGCGCGGGCAGCAGGCCGAGCGTGAGCTGGAAGTGGCCCAAGTGATGGGTCGCGAACTGCACTTCGTAGCCGCGGACATCCCGCTCTCGATCCCGGCGAGCGCCGTCCGGGCGCGTTCCGGGGCACGCGCCCACGGTCACGGATGCGCCCGCCTTGGTCAGGGCCCGCGTGGCCGCGCGGCCGATACCGGCATGACCAGCGGTGATGTTGACGTGCGTGCCGGTCAGATCCCTCCCGCCGAGAACCTCTACCTGGGCTCGGCCTACTGGGGCCCGCCTACTTGGACTCGACGCGCCCGACCGCGCCCGGACCGGTCGTCAGCGCGTCCTGCGCGGCCTGCCAGGCGCGGTCGCCGGGGTGGAACCGGCTGCGCAGATACGCCGCACTGAGCTCGGCGATCGCGGCGACCCGCGCCGGGTTCTCGTCCGTGGTCTCGGCGGCGTCGTACCCCTGGATCCCGCCCAGCAGGTGCTCCCCGCCGAAGACGGTGAGCAGCGTCTTGGGGCCGGGGGCGAGGTGGTACGGGTCGTAGTGCCAGGCCGGTCCCCTGTCCGTGAAGTGCGGGGAGTCGTCCTTGTCGCCGGCGACCACGAGCGCGGGCCGGCTCATCGTGGACAGGTCGATGCTGCGGAATATCGGCGCCTCCTCGGCCATCCACCCGTTGAGGGCGTCCCCGCCGCGGCCGGGCGCGGCCAGCAACACCCCCTGCTTGATGCGGGGTTCGAGGAGGCTCACCTCGTCTCCCGTGTCGGGGTCGGTGACGTGGGCGCCTAGCAGCAGCTCGGCGGTGAAGCCGCCCAGCGAGTGGCCCGCGACGGCGACCTTGTCGTGGTCCACGCGCCCGGCGAGCTGTGGCACGGCCCGCTCGATCTCGTCGAGCCGGTCGAGGATGCGGGACATGTCCTCGGCGCGGGAGCGCCAGAAGAAGGGTGCCGCGGGGTCGGTCTCCCACAGGTGGCTCAGGGTGCGGGAGCTGAGGTGGGTGGGCTGGATGACGACGAACCCGGCCGCCGCCCAGGGCTGGGCGAGCGGTGCGTAGCCGTTGAGGGAGGAGAGGTTGAGGGCACCGCCGTGGCCGTGCGAGAGAAGGATGACCGGCAGGTCGCCGCCTCCGGTGGCGGGTGCGGTGACGCGGAGCCGGAGGTCGGTGGGGCGCCCGGGGACGGGCAGCACCACCGGGCTGTAGGACAGGACCGGGTGCGTCGCCTTGCTGACGTCGGTGGCGTTCAGGTTCAGGGCGTTCGCTTCTGTCATGGTGCGTCGTTCCCTTCGATGTCCCCTGCTGCCGCTGCGTGGAGGGCGGTGGGGGGTGGTCAGGCGGGAGTGTCCGACGGGGCCCGGCCGCGCGACATCCCGCGGCGCTCCACCAATCGGAACGTTGCTCCGTTTAGCTTACGGAGCATTGTTCCGCTTATCAAGCGGAGTATGGTTCCGGTTCGGGTGCAGCCCGGAACAGGCGTGCCCGAGAGGGCGAAGAGCGACGGCAGAAGGAGAGAAGCGGTGCCCACTGGAGGCCGGTCCGGCGACGAGGCGGCGCCCCGCGGCAGGCGGGCCGACGCGGTGCGCAATCAGCAGAAGCTGCTGACCGCGGCCGCCGAGGTGTTCGTGACGTCGGGCGTCGACGCGCCGATCCGTCAGATCGCGGCCCGGGCGGGCGTGGGCATGGGAACGATCTACCGCCACTTCCCGACCCGGGCGGACCTCGTCGTCGCCGTCTTCCGTCACCAGGTCGAGGAGTGCGCCGAGGCCGGCCCGCGGCTGCTGGCCGACGCGGAGTCCCCGTTCGCCGCGCTGCGCCAGTGGATCGACCTCTTCGTCGACTTCCTGGTCACCAAGCACGGACTCGCCAACACGATGCAGGCCGACAGCAGCGGCTTCGCCGCCCTGCACACGTACTTCATCGACCGACTGCTGCCCGTCTGCACACAGTTGCTCGACGCGGCCGTCGAGGCGGGCGACATCAGGCCCGGCATCCAGCCGTACGAGCTGCTGCGCGGCATCGGCAACCTGTGCATCGGCCGTGACGACGACCCCCGCTACGACCCCCGCCGCCTGATCGAGCTCATGCTGAGGGGGATGCAGGTACCCCAGTCGGTCTGACCGGACCGTCTGGTCGCACCGCCCGCGCTGCCGACCCGTCGCGCACGTACACCAGGGCGGCGATCAGGTGCAAGGTCGTTCCGCCAGTCTCGCAGCCGTTCAAGTCCCTGGTGCTGGTGATCTTTTGGTGACTAGGGTGAGCCACGGAAACCGGCCACTGTGGCTTGTGACGTCGGCGTTCGCGCTCCGCGCGCCGTACCGACGCCTCGGGGGGACAAGAAAGTGAGTGGGAATCACATGCAGCCGACCTACGTACTCGTTCACGGAGCCTTCGCGAACTCCTTCTCCTTCGCGCCGCTCCAGGCCGAACTCGGCCTCCTGGGGCACCGATCCGTCGCCGTCGACCTGCCGGGGCACGGGTTCGAGGCGACGTACGTCAAGGCGTATCAGGCCCCGCAGGACCTCGAGGCCCTCGCATCCGCGCCCGGCGCGATCAAGGGCGTGACGCTCGCGGACAACGCCGCGCACCTGATCGGGATCCTGGAGCGGGCCAAGGAGAACGGCCCGGTCATCCTCGTCTCGCACAGCCGCGGCGGCATCACCGCCACGGCCGCCGCCAACGCCCGCCCCGACCTGATCGACCGCATCGTCTACGTCTCGTCCTGGTGCCCGGTCCAGCTCGACGTCAACGACTACTACGCCCAGCCGGAGATGGCCACGGTCGACCCCGCCGCCTTCGGCCCGGCGCTGGCCGGGAACCCGGCCGAACTCGGCCTGCTGCGCGTCAACTTCCGCACCGCGAGCCCGGACGTCCTCGCGGCCGTCAAGGCGGCCTTCCTCGCCGACGGCACCGACGAGGAGTTCCTGACCTTCCTCAACACCTTCCAGCCCGACGAGAACCTGGACGTCGGCACCTCCGTCGACCGCGCGCAGGCGGCCACGTGGGGGCGCATCCCGAAGACCTACGTCCGCCTGGCCGACGACGCCAGCATGCCGCTCGCCCTGCAGGACCGCCTGATCCGCGAGGGCGACGAGCTGACGCCGGACAACCCCTACGACGTCCGCACCCTGGCGAGCAGCCACCTGAAGTGGCTCATCGACGCCGCACCGGCGGCCCGGGTCCTCGCCGACCTCGCGGAGCGCACACCCGCCACCACCGACGGCACTCGGGACCCCAACGCCTGAGCAAACGCGGGGAGTTGCCACGTGCCGACACCACTTCGCACGTAGCGAAGGGTGACCGCTAGGCTCTGCTGCGTGATGGCGTTCGTGCAGCGGTGGCTGCTGGGGCTGATGCTGGCCTGCTATGCGCTGGCCGGTGCCTGCCCCGCCCCCGGCGAGGCGCTGCGCGCGCTGAAGGTGTCGATCGGCGCGGGCACGCCTGCGCTGACGCTGCCGATGGTGCTGCTGGCGGTGATGCTGTTCAACGCCGGTCTGGGGGTCCGCGTCGCCGATCTGCGCGGCGTGGCCTCCCGGCCGGTGCGGCTGGTGCTCGGCGTCGCCGCCAACGCCCTGCTTCCCCTGCTCGTCCTGCCGATCGTCGCCCTCGCCCTGCGCGCCTGGCCCGATCCGGCGGAGGCGGAGGGGCTGGTGGTCGGGCTGATGCTGGTCCTGGCCATGCCTATCGCGGGCGGCGCCGCCTCCTGGGGGCAGAACGCCGGGGGCAACGTCCCGCTCGTCGTCGCGATGGTGCTCGGCTCCACCCTGCTCAGCCCGTTCACCGTCCCGCTCGGCATCCATCTGGCCGGACGACTCGTCGGCCCCGACGGTGCCGGAGCGCTGGACGACACGGCCAAGGTCGACCTCATCGCCCGGACAGGGGCCGGGATGTTCGCGCTGGTGGCGGTGGTGCTGCCGTGCCTCGCCGGAATCGTCGTACGCGCCGTGCTCGGGGAGGAGCGCGCCCGGCGGGCCCTGCCCACCGCCAAGGCCGTCAACCTGGCCAACATCCTTCTCCTCTGCTACCTCAACGCCGCAGGCGCACTGGGGCAAGCACTCGCCCACCCCGACCCCGACCTGCTGGTGCTGGCCCTCGCCGTATCGGGCGCGGTGTGCTGTCTGACCTTCTGCTGCGGCCGCCGGCTGTCCGTCTGGACGCGGTGCGCCGCGCCGGAGCGGATCTCCCTCACCTTCGCCACCGGCATGAACAACAGCAGTGCGGCGGCCGTCCTGGCCGCGGGCTGGTTCTCCCACCGCCCCGAAGTGCTGCTGCCGATCCTCTCGTACAGCCTGCTCCAGAAGATCGTGGCCGGAGGCGCGGCACGACCGCCCCGCCCCGCGCGGGCGGCGCGGCAGCGCGTCACCACCTGAAGCTACCGGGCGTTAACGAGCATGCCGGGAGTTGCACGGGGCATACGCCCCCGGAAGGCTATGGCCGGTGCCCTGTCCGTCCGTGGCCGCGCTTGTCTTCGGCTACAACTCAATCTGGGGGGAGTCCGCGTGCCGCGAGAGATGCCGTTCGCCGTTGACGTGGTCGAACTCCCGGACCTGGTCCTGGTCCGGGTCGCGGGCGACCTCGACGTGGCCACCGCCCCCGAACTCGCCCGCGCCCTCACCGAATGCGAGGGCCGGTACTGCGAACTCGACCTGCTGCAGGTGACGTTCGCCGACTCCAGCGCCCTGAACCTGCTCACCAAGTACCAGCGCCATACGACGGCACGGGGCGGCACCCTGCGACTGGTGGACGCCTCCGTGCCGGTGCGGCGCGTACTCGACATCACCGGCACCGCGAAGCTCTTCTTCGCCAGTCCTGACGAGCCCCGCGACCCACCGGAGAAGTGATCCAACGTCAGTTGTCGCTGCGCGTACCGGTGTCGAGGTGGACGTGCTCGATGCCCTCGTCCAAGAACGTGGCCAGGTCCTGTGCTTCGGCGCGGACGGCTTCCTGCTCCTGTGCCGTGAGGGGGCGGAGAGGGCTGATGCCGAGTCGGCCCTGGCGTGCCGTCCAGGTGGCGGTGACGCGCCCGTCGACCAGGACGGCGCGGTGACCTGCGACGGAGAGGCCGAGGTGAGGGGCGTCGATGATGCGGCCGCGGTCCTGGAAACCGAGGATGGCGTTGTCGAAGGCCGGCAGGAACCGGACGGGGGCCGGGGTGTCGGGGTCCGGGCGGGGCGCGTCGGGGAGATCGAGGAGTTCGCGACCGCGTTCGTCGCGGAAGGCGACGAGTCCTTCCCGGGCGGCCTTCACGGCGGCGGGAAGACCGGCGAGCCCGCACCAGGCGCGCAGGTCGGCGCCGGCGGCGGGGCCGTAGGCGGCGAGGTAGCGGTGGACCAACTGCTGCCCGACGGGGTCGTGTTCGTCGTCGGGCAGGGGGTCGATGTCACGTCCCAGCCAGGCGGCCAAGGGCAGGTTGCGTACGCCCGCGGTCTGGTGCCACAGGCCGCGGGGCGGGAGCTGGGCCATGGGGATGAGGGCTGCCACCAGCAGCTCACCCAGAGCCCGGCGGGGCGGGCCTGGCCAGCGGTCTTCGAGGGCTTGCACGAGCTCGCTCATGGTGCGCGGCTGCTGGTCGGACAGGACGGCGCGGCCCGCGGCGGCGACCTCGTCCATGTCGATGCCGGCGAGCTCGCGCCGGTAGGTGCCGAGCACCCGCTGGCGCAGCATGGCGTCGTGACGGGCGCGCCAGGCGAGCGCGTCGTCGGCGGTGACGAGGTGGACGGTGCGGCGCATCAGGTGCGTGCGCACCACGGTCCGGCCGGTCAGTGCGTCGTCCAGGTCGGCGGCCTTGAAGCCGGCCAGGCGGGAGTACAGCCCGATGAAGGGTTCCTGGGGCTCCTGCGCCTGGAGTCCGCACAGGTGGGCGACCATCGCGGGCACGGAGGTGTCGCTGCGCGCGAGGAGGTGCTGGCGTGCGAGGGTGGCGCGGTTGAGGGCGCGGGCGTCGAGGATGGTCATGGCGGTCTCACTTCTCGGCTTCTCAGCCGTGGTCTGGGGCCCCGGACGGCTCGGCTGCCACGATCACAGAGGTAGCGGACAGGTGGTGTCCTCTACTGGGCCCCGGATCGAGTGCTGCGGCCCGGCTCGCGAACTGCGGCCCGGCTCGAGTTGATAGGCAAGTCATGACTTGCCTATCGTGGAGGTCATGGCAGAGGATGTGTTCAAGGCCCTGGCCGACCCCACCCGTCGGCTCATCCTCGACGAGCTGACCGAGCGCGACGGCCAGACCCTCTTCGAGATATGCACGCGGCTCACGACCAAGCACGGCCTCGGCCTGTCACGTCAGGCGATCAGCCAGCATCTGGCCGTGCTCGAGACCGCCGGTCTGGTCGTCTCCCGGCGTCAGGGCCGCTACAAGTTCCACGACCTCGACACCCGACCCCTTGAGCGCATCGTGACCCGATGGCTCAAGCCCCAGCCACCGGGGAGCGCCCCATGAAGATCTACGTCACCAGCGTCTTCGTCGACGACCAGGAGAAGGCCCTGCGCTTCTACACCGAGAAGCTGGGCTTCGAGAAGAAGACCGACATCCCGCTCGGCGGCCCGGCCCGCTGGCTGACCGTCGTCTCGCCGGAGAACCCCGAGGGCACCGAACTGCTCCTGGAGCCCTCCGGTCACCCCGCGGTGCAGCCGTACAAGACGGCGCTGGTCGAGGACGGCATCCCGGCCACCTCGTTCGCCGTGGACGACGTCGAGGCGGAGTTCAAGCGCCTGCGCGAGCTCGGCGTGGAGTTCACCCAGGAGCCGCTGGAGATGGGCGGGGTCACGACCGCGGTCCTGGACGACACCTGCGGCAACCTGATCCAGATCGTGCGCCTCCCGTAATGCCCTCTTTACGGGAGGGCTCCACGGGCGGGCTTTCGGGCGGGCTTTGCAGGACCCCGGGCGGGGCGGTCAGGCGGCGGCGCGCGGGTGCTGCAGACGCGTGAAACCGGTCAGGCGGGGCGTGAGGCCGAAGGGGAACGGCGCGCCGTCGGGCGTCCTGAGGGCCGCGACGATGTCGTCGTCCGGGTCCCCGAACACCTCGAAGTGCTGCACGGTGCAGTGCTCCATGACCTCCCGTATGTACGGATCGGAGAGACGCCAGTGGGTGCGGATGGCGTCGGAGTCGCCATAGAGCTGGAAGCTGTGCGCCAGCATCCGCTCCTCGTCGATGAACACCTCCACCATGAGCTGCGGGCCGTGCTCTTCGACGAACGCCACCGCCTGCGCGATGGCGTCCCGGAAGTCGTCGAGGTGGCCGTCGGTGATGCGCATGGTGTTGCGGAAGAGGATGGTCCGGCTGCCGGTGGCTGCGCTGTCTGTGATCGTCATGCGACCAGCGTGGTTCCTCAAGCATGGTTGAGGTCAAGAGCCGTCATCTCCGCGGATCCGGGCTTCACCAGACCGGCTCGGGCATCCGCATCTCGTACGTCCGCGGCACCAGCTTGATGCCGAACTTCCGGTTGGCGAGGGTCTGTTCGCGATACGGGTCCGGGAGGTCGGGCATGGCGAGGAGCCGGTCGCAGGCGGCGACGGACGCGGCGATGTCGCCGGTCCAGTACGTGGTGATGGAGTACTCGAACAGCAGGCCCCACCGGTAGACCCAGGGCTGCACGAACAGATCGTCCGCCGGGCGCGGCCGGTCCAGACCCGCGCTCGCATAGGCGTGGGCGGCCCGGTGGCACTTCCGCCCGCGCAGCCGTGAGGCCAGTTCGTACGTGGCCTCCAGGCGCTGCGGCCGTGACTCCCAGGCCCGCACCAGGCAGTCCATGCCGCCGGGCCAGTCCCCGGAGTCGGCGCGCAGGACACCGGCCTGCAGCAAGGCGTAGTAGATCTCCTCCTCCCAGCCGCCCATGCGCGCCCGCCGCTCGTACAGGTCGACGGCCTCGCTCGTCTCGCCCAAGTCCCGCAAGGTCTGGGCGAGATAGAACACGGCGCGGCTGTTGTCGGGGTCGCGCTCCAGCTCCCGGCGCAGCAGCCGCGCGTCGCGCTCGAACTTGTCGCCGCGCGATCCGCCGTCCGCGAAGTGCTCGACGACCAGGGCGTCGAGGTTTTCCTGGCCATGGTCCTGATTGCTCGTCAGGTACTCGTGGGTGGCGCCCTCGTAGTGCCAGGCGATGTCCCCGCGCACCAGGCGCTTGATGCGGTACTCGGTGTCTCCCGCGTGCTTGATCATGTACGAGTCGGCGCCGAGCGGCGGCAGGGGGCCGTCCTGGCGTACGACCATGTCGGCGTCGATGAGCAGCAAGTAGTCGGCCTTGCCGAGGGCGTGGGCGATGTTGCGGCTCCGGTTGTGGCCGAAGTCCTGCCAGGGCTCCTCGTGGAGGGTGCCGGGGATGCCGTCGAGGGCCTTGCGGATCAGGTCCTGGGTGCCGTCGGTGGAGCCGGTGTCGGAGATGACCCAGGTGTCGATCAGATCCAGCTCGCGGACCGAGGCGAGACAGCGTTCGATCACCTGCGCCTCGTCCTTCACGATCATGCAGAGGCAGATGGTGGGCTTGCGGGGGTCGTCGGTCATGGGGTTCTCGCCTTCGGGCCGATCCGGCGGGCGGGCTCCGCCCCACTGGCCTGGGGCGGAGGGTGCATTGAGCAGAACGAGACGCCGGGTGGGGGGAGGCAGTGGATCACCCCTGTTCGTGATCCCGTGCGGCCATGTGGGCCTGCCCCACCGCGTGGTTCGGCCGACGAGCTGTTCGCCATTCGATCCTGCTGGCGGCTTGTCCTTCCTTCTGCCCGACTCTCCGAGAGGGGCCCGCACGATCATGCTCAGTCCGAACCACAGGGACCTGGTGCTCCGTTCGACGTTCAGCGTCTTCTCGTTGGGGATGACGCTGTCGCTGTGCCCGACGACAGCGGTGGCGGCTCCGCCGGGGCAGTCCATGCCTGCCATGCCTGCCATGCCTTCGGCAGAGGCGGACCGTGCTGTCACGGAGGTCGCGGCGCGCGCGGTGGTCGGGGGCAGGATCATCTCCCGGATCGGTCAGCACGTACGGACGCGGCCGACGATGGCGTCACGGTCCGTGCGGATCTATGCGACCGGGGCCCGGGTGTCGATCCAGTGCAAGGCCCGTGGGCAGCGGATCAAGGGCAACGGGATCTGGTACAAGCTCGCGGATGGCAGTGGGTGGATGAGCGCGCGGTACGTGCGGAACAGCGCGTCCGTGCCGTGGTGCCGTACGTCGGGGGCAGTCGGGCCCGTCGGCCCCACCGGTCCCACCGGCCCGGCGGGGCCTGCCGGACCTGCCGGACCTGCCGGACCTGCCGGACCTGCCGGGCCGAAGGGGGCAACTGGGCCTGGGGGGCCTGCGGGTGGGCGCGGGCCGAAGGGGGACACCGGGCCTACTGGGGCCGCGGGGCCGGCGGGTCCGACTGGGCCGACTGGTGTTAATGGGGCTACTGGTGCGACCGGTGCTACAGGTCCGACTGGAGCCACTGGAGCCACTGGAGCCAAGGGCACTGATGGTGTGGCCGGGCCGACGGGTGCGACCGGCCCAGCTGGGCCGACGGGTGCGACGGGCGCGACCGGGGCGAAAGGTGCGGCTGGTGTAGACGGGGCTGTGGGCGCGACTGGTGCTACGGGGCCGACTGGGCCTAGCGGCGCGACCGGAGCCACCGGACCGACGGGGCCTACCGGTACGGCTGGCGCCAAGGGAGTTGATGGTGCGGTAGGTGCCACGGGTGCCACTGGGCCGACCGGTCCGACGGGGGCGACCGGTGCTACCGGCGCGCAGGGTGCTGCTGGCGTCGATGGGACAGTCGGAGCGACTGGGCCCACAGGTCCGACCGGAGCTACCGGAGCTACTGGGGCCACGGGCCCGACCGGGGCCCAGGGCGCGGACGGGGCCAAGGGCAGTGACGGCGCGGCAGGAGTCGCAGGCCCTACCGGACCCACCGGACCCACCGGACCCACCGGACCCACCGGACCCACCGGGTCCACCGGGTCGATGGGGCCAACTGGGGCGACCGGCGCGACTGGTGCCACGGGGGAGACCGGGCCGACCGGGCCGAAGGGCGAGGACGGGGCCACGGGGGCCGACGGGGCGCCGGGAACCGCAGGCGCCACTGGTCCCACAGGTGCCACTGGGGCGACCGGCGCAACAGGCGCCACCGGCCCGACCGGAGCCACAGGCGCAACAGGCGCCACCGGACCCGCAGGTCCGACCAAGAACCTGTCGGTTCAGCAGGTGAAGGGAGAGACGAAGAACCTGCCCAACTCCAGCAAGGGCCAGGTCACAGTCACGGCCACGTGTCCGAGCGGGACCGTCGTGGTCGGCGGAGGGTTCGAGCACGGCGCGCGTATCGATCGCCCGTCAGCTGACATCAAAGCCTGGTTCTGGGAGAGCAGGTCGGATACGGCCACGAACTCGTGGCGGGTCTCCTACCAGCAGGACGACAACAACGCCGGAGCCACCTTCCCGATCACCGCGTACGCGCAGTGTCTGTCCTACGGCTCGTGAGTCGCGTGACCCGTAGGCGGGCGGGCGCCCGGTGGTCCTGTCCGCGGATGTGCTGTCTGTCTCAGGGTGCAGAAAGAGGTAGGTGACGAGGTAGCCGACCGAACGCGAGGAGGATGGTGGTGATCGCTGCACCCATGAAGGGCCACGCTGGCCTCGCTGGTCGACTCAACGGGCGGCGGGTCCAGGCCACTTGGCCCGGATCCGCTGCCCGTGGGCGCGCGGGGGAACGACGTCAGGCGGCAGTGCGCTTGGCCGCCGTCGCGCGCGCATACGCGTCGCCCGCCAGCAGCGCGTCCGCCACCATCTCCGCCGTCACCGTGAACGGCATGTTGTGCGTGGTCTCGCCCGCGGCGGTGGCCGCGCGGCCGATCGCGAGGAGTTCCTCGCGGTCGGGGTCGGCCAGGCCGATGTCGGCCAGCGTCGTCGGGAGGCCGACTGAGCGGCTGAAGCGGAGGAACGTGTCGAGCTCCTCTGTCGGTGCCCCCTCCATGACCAGTTGGGCGAGCGTGCCGAGGTTGACCTTCTCGCCGTGCATGAACGTCCTGGTCCTGGGCGAGGAGGTGAAGCCGTTGTGGATGCCGTGGGCGGCGGCCAGGCCGCAGCTCTCGAAACCGAGGCCGGACAGAAGCGTGTTGGCTTCGGTGATCTTCTCCAGGGCGGGCGTCGCGACGTGCTGTTCGGCGGCGAGCTTGGCTTGGACCCCGTACTCCATGAGCGTCTCCCAGCAGAGCCGGGCCAGCGCGAGGGCCGCCTCGGTGGCCAGGCCGCCGGCCATGGCGGTGCTGCGTGCCTGGACGCAGGTGCGGGCCTCGTACCAGGTGGCCAGCGCGTCGCCCATGCCGGAGACGATGAAGCGGCTGGGGGCGCCTGCGACGTAGGCGGTGTCGACCAGGACGAGGTTGGGGTTGCGGTGCAGGCCGAAGAAGTAGCGCTCGAACGCGCCGCTCTCGGTGTAGATGACCGCGTGCGCGCTGGTCGGGGCGTCCGTGGACGCCACTGTGGGGGCGCTCACCGACGGGATGCCGTCGCAGGTGAAGCTCACCGACTTCGCGGTGTCCACGGTCATGCCGCCGCCGATGCCCACCACGACGTTCGCGCCCGTCTCGCGCACCCGGGCCGCGATCCGGTCGATCTCCTTCTGCGTGCAGAGGCCGCCGAAGGTCTCGCGGGTCAGCGTGATGCCCGCGCCGGCGAGGGACTTCTCCACCGTCTCGCCGGCGAATCCCCACACACCGTCGTCCGCGATGACGAGGGCGTGGTCGCCCAGCGCGGAGACGTGCTCGCCCAGCTGGTGCATGGCGCCCGCGCCCTGGACGTACTTCGGGGGACTGATGAGCATGCGCGTAACGACGTTGTTCACGGTGCCTCGTTCTCCAGTCGGTAAATCAAGAGCTGCTCGGACAATTCCTCCGGCGGCTGGTGAACCAGAGCATTGCACGGGGGAGTTGTCGCTTCGCAGGGGGCTTTGTGCTGTTGCCGCCGGGACCAATGGCAGGGGTTCCGCGTGTTCAGGGCGCGGGTAATGTCTGACGGAAGCAGGGCGGGCGCACCGAAATTTCCGACTGCACTTTAGGCGTTTCCGTGGCGTTCTTATTTCTGGCGCTCTGATTTCTTCGGTATTCAAGGGAGAGAACCGTCGTGAAGAAGCTCATCAATGCTCCGGAGACCGTCGTCGCGGATGCGCTGCGGGGGATGGCCGCCAGCTACCCGGAGCTCTCCGTGGACCCGGTGGCGGGCATCGTGACCCGGGCGGGCGGCACGGTTCCCGGCAAGGTGGGCGTCCTGTCCGGGGGCGGCAGCGGCCACGAGCCCCTGCACGCCGGGTTCGTGGGCACCGGCATGCTGGACGCTGCCGTGGCCGGCCCCGTCTTCACCTCGCCGGTTCCCGACCGCATCGGCGCGGCGACCGCCGCGATCGACTCCGGCGCCGGGGTGCTGCACATCGTCAAGAACTACACGGGCGACATCCTCAACTTCGGCATGGCCGCCGAGGACGCCGACGACGACGGGATCAAGGTCGAGACGGTGGTCGTCGACGACGACGTGGCCGTGGCCCGCGGCGAAGGGGCCGGGCGCCGCGGCACCGGCGCCACCCTCTTCGTGGAGAAGCTCGCCGGTGCGCTCGCCGAGGAAGGCGCACCGCTCGCCGAGGTCGCCGCGACGGCTCGCAGGACCAATGAGCTCAGCCGCAGTTTCGGCGTGGCCCTCAGCTCCTGCACGACGCCCGCCAACGGCACCCCCAACTTCGAACTCGGCCCCGACGAGATCGAGTTGGGCGTCGGCATCCACGGCGAGCCGGGCCGTCGCCGGGCCCGGCTCGGCTCCGCCGCCGAGGTCACCGAGAGCATGCTCGACGCCATCCTCGAAGACCTTCCCGAGGAGGGCGGCGCGCCCGTCATCCTCCTCGTCAACGGGCTCGGGGCGACCCCGCCCATCGAGCTGTACGTGGTCCGCGCCGAGGCCGAGCGCCTCCTGGCGGCCCGCGGGATCCAGGTCGCCCGCTCCCTCGTCGGCAACTACGTCACCAGCCTCGACATGGCGGGCTGCACCCTCACCCTGTGCCGCGCCGACGAGCGGATGCTGCAGCTGTGGGACGCCCCCGTACGCACCCCGTCGCTGCGCTGGGGCGCCTGAGGCACTGGAGTCACCCGACCGGCGCCGCGAACCCTCGCCGGGAAGAGCAGAACAGGAAGAACAGCCTTGACCGAGTACCCCACCCCTGACGCCCGCGAGGCCACCCCCGGCGTCGCCTCCGATGCCGTCCTCGACGCTGCCTCTGCTGTCGTCCTCGACGCCGCCTACTTCCGACGCTGGCTGACGGCCGCCGCGGAGCTGTTCCGGCGCGAGGGCGCCCGGCTCACCGCCCTCGACGCCGCGATCGGCGACGGCGACCACGGAGCGAACATGGTGCGCGGCTTCGCCGCCGTGTGCGAGGCGGCCGAGCAGAACCCGCCCGCCGCCCCCGGCGACGTCTTCGGCCTCGCGGGCACCACACTCACCAACTCCGTCGGCGGCGCCTCCGGCCCCCTCTTCGGTACGGCGCTGCGCCGCACCGGCAAGCGCCTGGGCGCCCAAGAGACGGTCACGGTCGCCGAGTTGGGCGCCGCGCTGCGGGCCGGTGCGCTGAGCGTCGGCAAGCTGGGCGGCGCCGTTCCGGGCGACGCGACGCTCCTGGACGCGCTCGTGCCGGCGCTCGACGCGCTGGAGACGCGGGCGTCCACGTCGGTCACCGAAGCCTTCACGGCGGCGCGGGCCGCGGCCCGGACGGGCGCCGACGCGACCGAGGCCCTGCAGGCGCGCAAGGGCCGCGCCAGCTACCTGGGCGAGCGCAGCGTCGGCCACCAGGACGCGGGGGCGAACTCCGTGGTGGTGCTCTTCGACGCGCTGCTCCTGGCCGCCGACCCGGCGTGGGCGCCGGAGCCGATGGCGACGGAAGCACAGCAGCCCACCGTCGACTCCTCCGAGGACGACGCTGAGGAGCCGGCCATGGAGGAGCCGGCCATGGAGGAGCCGGCCACGGAAGGGTCTACCACCCCCAAGGGTGGCGGCCGGGTCGGCGTGGTCCTGGTGTCGCACAGCCGTGAAGTGGCCGCGTCCACCGCCGAGTTGGCGAAGGCGATGGTCGGCTCCGGTGACGTCGCCCCCGTCCTCGCGGCCGGAGGCACCGACGACGGCCGCATCGGTACGAGCGCCGAGCGCATCCACGCGGCCGCCCTCAAGGCCGACGAGGGCAAGGGCGTCGCGGTCCTGTGCGACATGGGCAGCGCCGTCCTGACGGTGCAGGCCCTGCTCTCCGGCTCCGACGACCGGGTGATGCCCGCCGACACGCGGATCGTGGACGCCCCCTTCGTGGAGGGCGCGGTCGGCGTCGTCGTCACGGCGTCGGTCGGAGCGGACCTCGACATGGTGGTGGCGGCGGGAGAGGACGCCCGCAACTACCGCAAGAGGTAAGTGCGTTGGACCACGGCTGGTGAGGGCGGCAGCCGGGGCGCTCCGGGGCGCTCCGGGATGCTCCGGAGCGCCTCGGGACGTCCGGAGCGGTCAGTAGAAGCGGCGGATGAAGACGTCCGACTTGCCGTTGGTGTCGCCGGGCACGATGTCGTCGGCCGTGGACTGGAAGACGACGTCGCGTCCTCCGGTGCTGACGGCGTCGGTCCCGGCCGATGCGGGCTGGCTGGAGACGGTCTCGTCGGTGCCCGCTTGCAGGTCGCGGAGTGTGAGGGGCGATGGTCCGCTCGTGCCGGCCGGGGCGTGGAGCAGGTAGCGGCCGGTGGGGTCGATGGCGACTCCCCGTACGTTCGCCACCAGTTGGGCGGTGCCCGCGCCTACGTCGTATACGTAGGTGTCGGTGCCCGAGAGGTAGACGGCCTTGCTGCCGTCCTTGCTGAGTTGGACGAGTGTCGCCTCCTTGGCGGCGCCCTCGATCGGGCCGGAGCTGGTGCCGGTGGTGCGGTCCCACACGAAGACGTCCCGCGTCTTGCCGTCCTGGTAGGCGACACGGCGGCCGTCGCCGCTCATGGACGGCCGGGACGCGGCGGTGTGGTCGAACTCGGCGACGGTCACCTTGGTGTCGGCGTGCCAGTCCAGCACGTCGATGCGCTGCCGGGACGGCGGCCGGTTGAAGGTGGCGACCTGGGCGATGTAGCGGCCGTCCGCGCTGAGCGACGGCTGGCTGCAGCTGAGGCCCGAACAGTTGATGCCGATCACACTTCCCGAGCTCACCTGTGCCAGGAAGACCTTCGTGTCTCGGAACAACTGCCCCCAATGGGAGGCGTATTGCCCGTCACCGCTGATCGCCGGGGGCTGGATCGGGGAGTAGTTGCTCCTCATCTGCTTGATCTGCCTTGTCCGCTGGTCGCGGACGAACACCCTGTTGTTTCCCGCGGGGTTGTCGGGTGTGAGGTTCGTGGCCGAGGACGACAGGACGATGCGGCGGCCGTCGGGCGTGATCGAGGCGCCGGCGGAGTCGGCGTCGGCCTGCGTGCCGTCGTCCGCGACACTGATCCTCTCGACACCGGCTCCGCTGTCGGCCGCGACGTCCGCGACAGCCGAGGGCCGGGGCGCGGCGGCTCCGGGCGGCGCCGCCGTGACCGTGCAGACAGCGGCCACCGCGACCGCCGAGCTCAAGGCGGCGGTCCGCACACGTCTGGTGGCGCTCCGATTCGTGATTCCCCTCATTTTCCCCCCAGTTGAGACACGTCTCATCCCCGGTCTTCTCCGGCTCCCCACCGGATGACCACATGCATGCAACCGTGACCGCGCTGTGGGGTCAATGCGTCACATGACGTATCGAGAGGTGCAGTTTCGGTCATGTGTCATCGTTGACGACGAGCCCCGCGAGCGAGCGGCGCATCCCCAGGGAGAGGCGGTTCATGTCCGCATACGAGGGTCCGGCTGCCGGAGTGGAGGCCGCCCGGGCCATGTTCACCGCCGACAAGGCGTCCGGCGAGCTCGGCATCGAACTGCTGGAACTCGCCGAGAACCGGGCCGTACTGCAGATGACGGTCAGCGCCGGGATGCTCAACGGCTACGGCAGCGGCCACGGCGGCTACGTCTTCCTCCTCGCCGACTCGGCCTTCGCCTGTGCCTGCAACACCCAGGGGCCGATGACGGTCGCCGCGGCGGCGGACATCGTCTTCGTGGCGCCGGTGCGGGAGGGCGACGTGCTGGTGGCGACGGCCGAGGAGCGCACCCGCTACGGACGCAGCGGGATCTATGACGTGACGGTGACCAGGGGACAGGACGTGGTCGCCGAATTCCGGGGCCGCAGCCGCAGTGTGGGCGGCGGGGGCATGCAGGGCTGACCCGACGGCCTCGGCGCGCCGTGGGGGCCGCCGGTCAGCGCTCCTTCCGGTACCGGTCAGCTCTTCTTGTGGGGTCGTTGTGCCGGTGCCTCCCGTACGGCGGCCAGGAGCACCGCCGCATGGGAGTGTTCGGGGTCCTTGGCGGCGGTCAGGAGGGTGAGGGGGCCGCGGCGGGAGAGGTCGGTCAAGTGGGCCAGGGCCCGGGCGGCCTCCGGCTGCTTCAGCTCCGTCTCGTAGCGGTGGCGGAACTGCTCGAACGTCCCCTCGCCGCCGTGGAACCACTTGCGCAGTTCGTTGGAGGGCGTCACGTCCTTGAGCCACTCGTCCAGGCGGGCCTTCTCCTTCGACTCGCCGCGCGGCCACAGGCGGTCCACGAGGACGCGGTATCCGTCGTCGGGCTCGGGCGGGTCGTAGATGCGGCGCACTCGGACGTGGGAGGCGGCGGACGCGGACGTGGGCATGCGGGCTCCTTGGTAGGGCGGTCCCTTCGTCAGGCTAGGTCGGCGGGGGCGGGAGCGCATTTCTGGGACGGGGTGCTGATGCGGGGCGTGGCCCGCATGTGGAGCCGGCGCGGCCGCAGGGCCAACCCCAGGGCGGGACGGACCTGTTGGCCGGGCAATTGGTGCAGGCGCCAGCGGGCGGTGATGGTCGCGAGGGCGAGGACGGCCTCGGTCATGCCGAAGGTGTCGCCGATGCACTTGCGGGCGCCGGTGGCGAAGGGGAGGAGCGAGTGGCGGGGCGGCTGCGGGCGATCCGGGTCCCAGCGGTCGGGGTCGAAGGTCTCGGGGTGGTCGTAGAGGTCGGGGCGGTGGTGGATGAGGTAGGGGCTGTAGATGACGCTGCTGCCGGCGGGGAGCAGGTGGCCGCCCAGGCGGGTGTCGGCGGTGACGGTGCGCGTGAAGATCCAGCCCGGTGGGCGCAGCCGGAGGGTCTCGGTGATGATGCGCTCCGTCAGTTCGAGACGGGGCAGGTCGGCGTGGGTGGCCGTGCCGCCGGTCAGGACGGAATCGACCTCGGCGTGCAGCCGCCGCTCGATCTCGGGGTGGCGGGCCAGCAGGTCGAGCGCCCAGGCCAGGAGGGCGGCGGTGGTCTCCGTACCGGCGAGGAAGAAGGTGACGATCGTGTCGCTGACCTCCGCGTCCGTCAGACCGCGGCTGTCGTCCTCGGGGTCGTGGGCGGCGAGAAGGGCCGAGAGGAGGTCGTCGCGGTCGGTGCCCTCGGCGCGGCGCTGCGCGATGATCTGGTCGAAGGCGGTGCGCAGGCGGGCGCGTGCGCGCAGGTGGGAGCGGTTGCCGGAGGTGGGGAGCCGGTCCAGCGGAGGGACCATGAACATGCGCTGGTAGAAGCCGTCGAAGAAGGTCTTCACGTCGTCCAGGACCGGGCCGAGTTCGCCGGGCGGCAGTGCGCCGGAGAAGAGGGTGGCGGCCGTGACCTTGGACGTGATGGTCATCATCTCCGTGCACACGTCCAGGGTCTGCCCGGCGTGCCAGGAGCCGGCCACCTCCTCGATGCACGTGCTCATGGCCTTCGCGTAGTCGGGGAGCCGGGCCGGGTGGAAGGCGGGCTGGGTCAGCCGGCGCAGCCGCCGGTGCGTGCTGTAGGGGCAGCTGGCCAGTCCGTCGTCGCCCACGACCTCCCGCACCCGGTCGAAGATGGGGCCGCCCTTGTCGAAGACGCGGTCCTCGACCAGTGCCTGCCGGGTCAGTTCGGGATCGCAGATCACCACCATGGTGAACGGGCCGAGCCGGACGCGGACGAGATTCCCGTGTGGGGGAAGGGAGTTGAGGAACTCCAGCGGGTCGCGCATCAGCGGCATCAGATGGCCGACGAGGGGCAGTGACCCGGGCGCCCTGGGTACCGAACGCAGGCTCTTCATGTCAGCCCCGCCGTCTGGTGGCCGGTCGCGCCGTCGATGCTCTGCAGCCGCCCGTAGCGGGGCGTCTCCAACGACCATGTGTAGACGGAGTCGACCCAGTAGAAGATCGCCTGGGCGTGCCTCTTCACCGCGTCGGGCAGGGAAGTGTCCGCGCAGATCGCGGCAGCGGTGTTGGCGTTCTCGTAGCGCATGACCGCATTCAGGGTGAGCGCACAGGAGAAGGCCATGTCCACGGGGATCCCGTATTCCTGGCAGATGACGCCGATGAGGCTGAGCCTCTCTCCCGAATCGGCGGCCAGGTGGCAGCTGTGCAGGTCATTGTCGAGACCCACGAGGAGGCTTCCCTGCTTCATGAGTTGAAGCAGTGGTTCTGGAAGCTCCTCGTCCGGACCTATGAGGCCCGGCTGGAGTCGCTGGACCCACATGCCGAGAACGATCCCCGCCGTGCGGGTGCGGTGTTTGAGGTACCGGTCGAGGCTGGGCAGTGGGGCTCCGTTCTCCCACGCCTGCCGATGCGTGTATTCGTGCAGGAATCCCAGCATCAGATCCGTGAAGCCGGGGAGCAGTCCCGCTCCGCCCGCCGCGATGATGTCGTCGCGGAGACTCGCCAGCGGCCTGAGGATGTCCGGCCCGCCGGACGGCGCGGTCCTGCTCTCCAGGGTCGCTCTCGCGGGCTCGATGAGATGGCCGACCGGCCGATCACTGCCGAGGTCCACGGTGTTCAGCCAGAACAGGATCATCTGCAGCTTGGTCAGCGGCAGCAGCACGTTCCAGGGGGCTTGCGGGGCGAAGAGCCCCACCAGGTGGCCGGGCGTCGCCTCGATGGTCACCTGGAGGTGTTCCTCGCTCATTTCGAGGTCCGCTGCCCAGGCGAGAATCGCGGATTCCAGGCGGGCGGTCTGCGGGTGAGCCGGATAGGTCGCACGCCCCTTTCCCAGATGGGAGAGCAGCCAGGGTTTGAGGGGCCGAAAGGAACCGGAGATGTCCTTCGCCACCTCGAGGTCGGGGAACGGGAGCAGGAGAGGACCTTCAGGCATGGTGCAGTTCCTTCCTGGTTGCTTTCCGAGTGGTTTTCCGAGTCGCTTTCTGAGTCGCCTTCCGAGTCGCTTTCCCGGCTACTTTCCGAAACGACGCTGACGGTTGGCGTAGAAGGCCAGGGCGCGGTGGAGGTCGGACTGGGTGAAGTCGGGCCACAGGGTCGGGCAGAAATACAGCTCCGAGAGCGCTGCCTGCCAGAGCATGAACCCGGACAGGCGCTGTTCGCCGGAGGTGCGGATCACCAGGTCCGGATCGGGCAGCCCGACGGTGGACAGGGCCTGGGCGAACGACCACTCGGACACGGAGAAGCCGGCGGACGTGACCGCCTGGTCGGCGATCAGGCGCGCCGCGGCGAGGATGTCCTGCCTGCCGCTGTAGCCCACCGCGAAGTTGATCTGAGGGCCCGGGTTGTGACAGGTGCTGGTCTGCGCGTCGCTCAGCGCCGTGGCCAGCGAGTCGGGGAGCAGCCGGGGATCCCCGAGGTGACGCATCCTCCAGTACCCGGCCGCCGCCAGCTGGTGCGTCAGTTCGCGGATGACGTCCAGCAGCGTGTGGAGCTCGGGCGCGGCGCGGTTGAGGTTGTCCGTCGAGAGCAGCCACCACGTGGTGGTCTCGATGCCCACGGCCTCGCACCAGCGCACGGCCCGGCAGATGTTGTCCGCACCCTCCCGGTGCCCCTGCTCGACGGGGCAGCCATGGGCGCGTGCCCAGCGACGGTTGCCGTCCACTATGAAGGCGACGTGACGCGGACTCCTGGTCTCCCTGATCTCCCTGGTCTCCGCGGAGCGGGGGAGTCTCTCCGGTGTCGCGGCCGGACCGGAGAGATCGGCCAGACCTGTGGTGGGGGAGGGGGCGCGCGGAGGAGTACTCATCGGGCACTTCCTTATCGCCGGGGGCCAGGGCACGCCTGGCCGATACGAATCCAGCGGGCTGTGCGAGGGGGGGGTATGAGGGGGACGTACGAGCGCGGTCTACGAGCGGGCTTCACGAGCAGGCCCTACGAGCAAGGAGAGGCCGGGCAAGGCAAGGAGCGGGCGGGGCCGGTGAGTGCGCGGCAAGAGAGCAGCAGCAGGCAGGGGGGTGGGTCGAACCCGCCCTGCCGGGTGCGGGAGGTGCCGGAGGCCGCGCGGATCCTCGGAGGTGGGAACGGACTCCAGCAGAGGCCGCCCCTGAGGTGGGCGCGGTGCCTCATGGGGCGGGGTGCCTGCGCCCTGGTCCACACCTTCCCGTAGACACGATCAGGAGTCCGGCCCAGTCTCCCTGCGTCCACGAGGCGGCTGCCAGCGGCGGCTTGCTCTCAAAATCCTTCTCCGCTTCGCCGGGTTTGCAAAGGCGCATCCAGCGGCGCTTGACGTGCGCACACGTCAATCGGAGGCCCCCCACGGCTCCTGCCGAGGGCGCTCAAGACCCGCCTCGCAGCGCAGCGTTCGCCCCGCACGGCTCTCGCCGTTGCCTGCCGCCCGGCCGGGGAAGCCGTCCCAATGGCCGCCCCCGCTTTTGGAGTTGGCGACGAACCCGCGGTCCTGATGGCGCTGCAGGATCAGCGTGGACCGTCACCGATGCGGAAAGGCCGAATTCTGTGGAAGTGCGACGCGCGCGTCCGGCACTGGGCATACTTGGCGGGATGGGGCCGTTGGCCACGGCCGCCTTCTACCGCAGGCTCGTCGAGCGCACCCCCGCCGACGCCGACCAAGCGCATCTGCCGGTCCTCATGTGGGCCGATTCCGCCGTTCCCGACCGGACCGCCGCGCTGCTCGGCGAGGGGCCTTCACCGGTGCCGGAGCTGGTCGAGGGCGCCCGGTGGCTGCGACGTGCGGGCGCCACCTGCATCGCCGTTCCCTGCAATACGGCACACGCGTACCTGGAGCAGGTCGCGAGGGCGTCGGGGGCCGAGGTCCTGGACATGATCGATGCCGCACTGCGCCGGGCCGCTCGGACCGCGAGCGAGAGCGAGAACAGGCGACCCGGCGGGGGCGGGCCCGTCACGCGCGTGGGGGTGCTCGCGACCCGGGGCACACGGGCGGCACGGCTCTACGAGCGGGCGGGTGAGCGGCTCGGGCTCGATGTCGTCCAGCCGCCCGCCGATGTCCAGGAGGCATACGTGGATCCGGCGATCCGTGCGGTCAAGGCGGGCTTGCACGCGGTCGAGGCGGGACCCGGCGCGGCGGCGCCCGCGCGGTGGATCACCTCGGCCGCCGAGGCGCTCGAGGAGCAGGGGGCCGAGGTCGTCATCGCCGCCTGCACCGAGATCCCGCTGGTCGCCGGGGAAGCCGCCCGCGTGCTGCCGGTGGTCGACTCCACGGAGGCCCTCGTGGACCGGGCCCTCGACCGGCTGTGGCGCCCCTCACAGAGATCATTCGTTCCGGCGGACGAGAGCGGGTGCGTAATGTCGTCCATACGTACGAACGCCCAGCGGCGCACCCGCCCTAACCTGCGGAGATGATCAGGCACATGTCGACGCATCCTGCCCGAAGTCTGAGCCGGGTGCTCGAAGACCTGGGCCCCACGCTGCTCGACCTGCTCCACGGGGAACCGGGCGCGGTGGGAGAGCTCGGCGGCGTCGGGATCCATGACCCGCACGACGAGCAGCACTACCCCGAGCGGGCCATCGTCCTCGGGGTCGGCGTCCACGGGACGGACGAGGTCGTCCCACTCCTGGGCGAGCTCGGCGAGTTGGGTGCGGCGGCGCTCGTGGTCCGCGGACCCGTCGAGGGGCGCGCCGACCTCGCGGAAGCGGCCGCGCACAGCGGTGTCGCACTGCTGGCCCTCACACGCGGCGCCTCCTGGGCCCAGCTCGCGGCGATGCTGCGGACGCTGCTGTCCGAGGGGGACGTGGGCGAGGCGGGCGAGCAGACGCTCGGCGGGGTGCCGTCCGGGGACCTCTTCGCCCTGGCCAACGCCATCGCGACGCTGCTGGACGCACCGATCACCATCGAGGACCGCCGCTCCCGCATCCTGGCCTTCTCCGGCCGCCAGGACGAGGCCGACCCGCCCCGGGTGGCGAGCATCCTGGCCCGGCGCGTGCCCGAGCGCTATCTGCGCATCCACGAGGAACACGGCGTCTTCGAGAAGCTGTACCGGAGCGAGCTGCCCGTGCACATACCGCCGCCGACCCTGGGGGACGAGGTCGCCCTGCCACGGGTGGCGATCGCGGTACGGGCCGGGGGCGAGATCCTCGGCTCGGTGTGGGCGACCGTACGGCAGCCGCTCACCCTGGAACGCGAGGAGGCGTTCCAGGAGGCGGCCAAGCTCGTCGCCCTGCACATGCTGCGCCATCGCGCGGGCGCCGACGCGGAGAACCGGCTGCGCGCCGACCTGGTGACCACCGCGCTGGAGGGAGGTTCCGGCGCGGTCGAGGCGCTGGGGCGACTCGGGCTCGCCGACGAACCCCTGCTCGTGCTGGCGCTCGGCCTGGAGGCGGGCGCGGCCGTGGACCACGCGGAGGTCGCCGCGGAGCGCCAGCGGCTGACCAGCGCGCTGGCCGTCCACCTCACGGCCGTGCAGCCCCGCTCCGCGGTGGCGCTGCTCGGCGACGTGGCCTACGCCCTCGTGCCGGTGGCGGAGGACTCGGCCCTCGCGCGGGAGCGGGCGGTCCAGGTCGCCGCCAACTTCCTTGAGCGCACGGGCGAGCGGACCGGCGCGGTCATCGGGATCGGCTCGGTCGCCGCCGAACCCGCCGCGCTCGGCCGCTCACGGGCCAACGCCGACCGGGCGCTGCGCGTCCTGTTCCACGGCCTGCACGGCGTCCGTGACGTGCCGGTAGGAGCCGCACGGCGCGTCGCCGCGATCGGCGACGTCCACATCGACGCCCTGCTCCTCGAAATGCGGGACCTGGCCATCGCCAACCGGGACGAACTCTCCGGCCCCCTCGCCAAGTTGGCCGCGTACGACGCCCGGCACGGCGCCCGCCTCGTCGAGACGCTGCGGGCCTGGCTGGACGCGTTCGGCGACGTGATCGCCGCCTCCGCGAGCGTCTTCGTGCACCCCAACACCTTCCGCTACCGCATCCGCCGGGTGAGCGAGGTGGGCGGGCTCGACCTGGGGGATCCGGCCACACGGTTCGCCGCGATGCTGCAGCTGCGCCTGATGGGCGCGTACGACGGGAGCGGTCGGCGGGATTGAGTGCCGCCACGGATCGGGGGCCGGGCCCCGGTCACAGGCGTACGCCCGGCGGCACCGCCAGCTCGCCATGGCTGTCGTGGAAGGCGTCGGCCCGCTCGATGGTGCGGACCCAGTCGTAGAACAGCTCCTTCGCCGACAGGGTCTCGATGCCGCGCGCGGCCAGTCGGCGCAGGCCGCGCTCGTGTGCCGGGCCCGGCGAGTACGTGGCGTCGTCGACGACGGCGACCCGCTTGCCGGCGTGGTGCAGCTGGATCGCCGAGTGGGCGACGCAGATGTCCGTCTCGATGCCCACCAGGACCGTGGTGGAGCGGCCGGTGGCCTCGATGGCCGCGGCGATGTCGGGGTTGTCCCACACGGCGAACGCGTTCTTGGGCAGCGTCGTGGCCTTGGCGGGGAGCGCGCCGCGGATCCCGGGGACGGTGTGACCGCTGGCGTCGGGGTCCTCCTCCGTCACCACCACCGGGATCTCCAGACGGTCGGCCACGGCCGTGACCCAGGCGATGCGCCGCACCATGTCGTCGAAGCGCTGCCGGTCCACGTCGAGGCGGCGCGGGGGGTAGAAGTCGTCCTGCACATCGATGATCACGAGGGTGCAGTCGTCGCGGTCGAGCAGGGGCATCTTCGGGTCCTCGCAAGGCAGTCGGGGTGAGGGGATGGGGGGTGAGGTGAGCGCGGTGAGGCTGTCGTCGGGGTGCGGCCACCCTAGGAACGGCGAAGGGCCCTGAAGTCGTCTCCGGATCCAAGGCGTGCGCGGCTTCTTCGTACGCGCGGACCAAGTGGCGCGATCGTTCCCGTGCCAGGCTGTCGCCCCCACCTGCGGAGGGCTCCGGTGAGCCTTCTGCGGAGGCCCCGGTGGAGACCCCCGCGAAAGGACACCCGTGACGGCCGAACCCGCCCCCCCACCCCGACCACTGGAGCACGCGCCTTGCCGCCCTGGCCGCCGAGTCCGACGTGCCCGGCGCGAGCCTCGCCTTCTGCCACGACGGGCGGGTCCACCGCTTCGCCACGGGCGTCCTGAACACCGCGACCGGCGCCGCCGTGCACACCGACTCGCTGTTCCAGATCGGCTCGGTCACCAAGGTCTGGACGGCCACCCAGCTGATGCTCCTGGTCGAGCAGGGACGTCTCGCCCTGGATGCCCGAGTCGTCGACGTCCTGCCCGGCTTCACGGTCCGCGACCCCGATGCGGGCGCGCGCATCACGGTGCGCCACCTGCTGACACACACCTCCGGCGTCGACGGGGACCTGTTCCTGGACACCGGACGCGGCGACGACTGCCTGGAGCGCTATGTCGCGGCGTGCGCGGACCTGGAGCAGACGTTCCCCGTCGGGGACTCCCACTCGTACTGCAACTCCGGCTTCGTCGTCGCCGGGCGCCTCGTCGAGCACGTGACGGGGCAGGTGTGGGACCGGGCGCTGCGGGAGCAGATCTGCGAGCCGCTCGGCCTGGCCCACACCTGGACGCTGCCGGAGGACGTGCTGCGGTTCGGTGCCGCCATGGGGCACACCGACAGCGGTGAGGTGGCTCCGGCCTGGGGGCTGCCGCGCTCCGTCGGCCCGGCCGGGCTCATCTGCGCGAGCGCCGCCGACGTGGTGGCCTTCGGCCGCGCCCACCTCACCCCCGGCGCACTGCTGG
This sequence comes from Streptomyces odontotermitis, assembly GCF_050510915.1. Taxonomy (NCBI): domain Bacteria; kingdom Bacillati; phylum Actinomycetota; class Actinomycetes; order Kitasatosporales; family Streptomycetaceae; genus Streptomyces; species Streptomyces odontotermitis. The sequence goes on from NZ_JBNJLS010000006.1 coordinate 49,377, forward strand.
CCGACCCGGCCGTGATGTGGCGGCCGCAGGTGGACCTGCCCAACCCCCATGACGGCGGCCGCCAGTGGGGGATCGGCTGGTGCCTGGACGAGTGGGACGGGCAGCAGGTGCTCTCACACACCGGCGACACCATCGGCCAGCACGCCGCGCTGTGGGTGCTGCCCGACACGGGTGCCGGCTCCGGCACGGGTACCGGCTCCGACACGGGTGCCGCCTCCGGCGCAGGCACCGTCATCGCCGTCCTCACCAACGGCGGGCGCAGCGCCGAGTTCCAGCACCGGCTGGTCGGCGAACTCCTCGCGGAACTGCACCAGGTGGTGGTTCCCGCGCCGATCGCCCCGCCGCAGCGGCCGGTCGCCGTGGAGGTCGCCCCCTTCACCGGCGTCTACGAACGCGCGGGCAGCCGCATCCACGTCACCGCCCACGACGGGCGGCTGCGCATGCGCACCGAACCCACCGGCATCCTCGCCGGCCTGGCCCGCGCCCGCACCCTGGACCTCACCCCCGTCGACGCGACGACCTTCGTCGGCCGCGACGAGGGCGAATCGCTCTGGAACGCCGTGGTGTTCGAGCGCCGGGCGCAGGGCGGCGCCGCCTATCTGCACTACAGCGGCCGTGCCACCCCCAAGGCCAACTGAGCAGCGCAAGAACGGAGTTGTCCCGATGGAATCCGCATCCGCATCCGACGAAGCCGCATCCGACGCGCATGCCGCTCTTCAGACGATCTTCGAGGACGCGGGCGTGCACGGTTTCCTGCACGCCCGTGATCTCGACACCGGTGCCGAAGTCGCCTTCCGCGCCGACGACCCGGTGATCGTCGCCTCGATCCGCAAGATCCCCGTCGCCGTGGCCTACGCCCGCCGGGCGGCGGCCGGACTGCTGGACCGCGCGGCCCGCCACACCCTCACCGCCGAGAACCGCGAAGGGGGCGGCATCGGCACCGACAGCTGCCTCCACGACGTCACGATGAGCACCCGCGACCTGGCGTTCTTCATGCTGTCGATGAGCGACAACGCCGCCACCGACAAGCTCATGGAGATCCTGGGCACCGATCATGTGCGGTCCGTGGCAAGCGAGTTGGGCTGCCCCCGCATCCCCGTGGGCCGCTACCGCGAGCTGTGGGATCCGGTCTGGGCGGAACTCGGCCTCGACCCGGCCGCCGCCGACTTCGAGGCCCGGCTCGGCGCGATCGGCGACGACCGCATACGGAGCCTGGCCCTGCTCGACCCCGCACGGTCCGGCTCCAGCACGCCGCGCGAGATCACCTCCCTCCTCGCCGCCCTCTGGCAGGACCGCGCCGGACCCGCCGAAGCATGCGCGGAAGTACGGGAGTTGCTGGGGCAGCAGCTGTCCCAGCACCGCCTCGTCGCGGGCTTCGGCGCCGACGTGCGCATCGCCGCCAAGAACGGCTCCCTGTGGGGAATCCTCAACGAGGCCGCCGTCATCGAATACCCCGACCGGGGCCGCTACGCGGTCGCCGTGTTCCTGCGCACCCCCGCCCTCGGCGGCCGCGACCCGGCCGCCGACGACGCCCTCGCCCGCGCCGCCCGCACCGCCGTGGACCACCTGCGCCACCAGGCCCGGCCCACGCCCCCGTACGAGACGAGGCCCGGCCTCCCGTACGAGCTGAAGAGGCCCCAACCGGGCGGAACAGCCCCCGACATGGCGCGCGAGGCGCCCGGCGCCGACCTCCACACCACGCTCGACGCCCTCTTCGAAAGGGCCGGGGTCGAGGGCTCCGTCCATGTCCGCGAGCTCGACGGCGGCGCCGAGTTCGGGTACGGCGCCGACGAACGCGTCGTTCTCGCCTCCGTGTTCAAGGTCCCCATCGCCCTGGAGTACGCCCGCCAGGCGGCCGCCGGACACCTCGACCCCGCAGCCCGGCACACGGTGACGGCCGCCTACCGCTCCGGCGGCAGTGCATCCGACGGCTGCCGTCACGACGTCGAGATGAGCGCCCGCGACCTCGCCTTCCTGATGATGACCATCAGTGACAACGCGGCCACCGACCTCCTCCTCGACGTCGTCGGCCTCGACCGGGTCCGCGCCCTGCTCGACGAGCTGGGGCACAAGGACTTCGGAGTGTCGTCCTGCGCGGCGCTCGACGACGGCATCCGCCGCGAGCTCGCCCTCGACCCGGCCCGCCCGATCGACGACCAGCTCGACGGCATCCCCGCCCGCCGGCTGCTCGCGCTCGGCGTGAACGACCCCGAGCGCGGCCCCGCCGCCACCCCGCGCGCGGTCACCGCCCTGCTCGCGGCCATCTGGCGCGACGAAGCCGGGCCCGCTTCGGCCTGTGCCGAGGTCCGCGCCCTCATGCGCCGACAGGTGTGGCAGCACCGGCTGTCGTCCGGGTTCCCCGACGGCGTGCGCATCGCGGGCAAGACCGGCACGGACTTCGCCGTCCGCAACGAATGCGGGGTGGTCGAGTACGCCGATGGGGCGCGGTACGCCGTCGGCGTCTTTCTGCGCACCGGCTCACCGGCGACCCGGCAGCCGCTCGCCGACCGGGTGATCGGGCAGGCGGCCAGGGCCGCCGTCGACCGTCTGCGTGCCCGGAGCCGTGCCCGCACCTGATCTGGTCCGCTCCAACTGCTGCTCCCACGCCCCCGGTTCGCCGCCGCAGCGGACCGGGGGCGTACACGTCCGGCCTGCCGTGCGCGCGGACCGCACGTCGGCCTGCGTGAATCGGACGGCGGTCCGAATTCCGCCCCCGCACTTCGTGTCCCCGGCTGAATCAATTCCGGCCAGGACTCGCCAGGGTGAGGCCACCCTCCCGAGGCCCCCGCCTCACGGCCCCCAATGCCCCCCCCGGACCCCCAAAGCCCCTTAGGACCCTCTCTCATGGAGCCCGCATGAAGAAAGCGAAAGCGATGGCCGCCTGTCTCGCGGTGTCGCTGCTGGCGGCCGGCTGCGCCACCGGCCACGCCGGAGCGCGCGGCGGCGACACGTTCAGCTACGCCATCAAGAGCGACCCCGGCCTGCTGGATCCCGCCCAGGTGCAGAACACCACCACCTACACGGCCCTTTCGCTGGCCTACGACAGCCTGGTGAACATCGACGCCGACGGCCGCGTGGTCTCCGGGCTCGCCACCCGGTGGAAGGTCGCCCCCTCGTCGGTCACCTTCACCCTGCGGCGCGACGCCACCTGTGCCGACGGCAGTCCGGTCACGGCGCGCACCGTCGCCGCCAACGTCGCCCACCTCACCGCTCCGGCCACCAAGTCACCCGCGCTCGGCGTCCTCGTGCCGCAGGGGCTGAGCGCCAAGGCCGACGACGCGGCGGGCACCGTGACCCTGTCCACGCCCAGGCCGTTCGCGTTCATCCTGCAGAGCACCCGCTATCTGTTCATCGTCTGCGGGTCCGGGCTCAAGGACCGCTCGTGGCTGCGGCACGCCACCTCCGGGTCCGGCCCCTACCGGCTCACCTCCGCGCGGCCGGGGCAGAGTTACACCTTCGCCCGCCGCAAGGGCTACACCTGGGGGCCCGCCGGGGCAGGGACGGGCCCGGACGCGCCCGGTGCGGTCGTCCTCAAGGTCGTGGGCAGCGAGGCGACGGCCGCCAATCTGCTGCTGTCCCATCAGCTCAACGGCGCCCAGTTCGCCGGACCGGACCGCGCCCGCGTGACCAGCGTCCCCGGCCTCACCACCACCGTCGCCGCGAACGGCACCCACGAGTTCTTCTTCCACCAGGGCGCCGGTCACCCCGGCCACGACCCGGCCGTCCGCGCGGCGCTGCTGCGGGCCGTGAACCTCACCGATCTCGGGGCCGTCGCCACCGGCGGCACCGGGCGCCGCCCCGTCGGCCTGGTGATGCGGCCCCGGCCCTGCCCGCAGGACACGGTCACCGGCCACACGCCCGCCTTCGACCCGGAGGCCGCCAACAAGGCGCTGGACAGGGCCGGTTGGCGGCGTGGCGGTGACGGGGTCCGCCGCAAGGACGGCACGCGGCTGGTCCTGCGCATGATTTACCCGACGTCCGGCGGCGAGACCATGGCGGCCGCCGCCGAATACCTGGCCCAGGCGTGGCAGGACGTGGGCGCCGAGGTGCGGCTGCGCGCCCTCTCCGACGCCGCCTACAGCGAGGTCGAGACCACCACGCAGGACTGGGACGTGGACTGGGCTCCGCTCGGCGTCACGCTCCCCACCCAGCTCACCGGCATGCTGTCCGGGCCCTTCACCCCCGACGGCGGCAACTTCGCGCACCTGACCAACAAGACGTACGAGGACGCGACCGCCGCCGCGAGCAAGCGGCCCGGCGCCGGCGGCTGCACCGGCTGGGCCCGCGCCGAGAGCGCCCTGATCGACAGCGGCGACCTCGTCCCCGTGGTCGACAAGACGCTGGCCACCGCCTCCCACGACGCCACCTTCCGCATCACCGCCGGACTCTTCGACGCGACGTCGATCCGCATGACGGGAGACGCCACGTGACCACCCGCACCCGCGCCCTGGCCCCCGCCCGCCGAGTGCCCCTGCTCCTCGTGGTCCGGCACCTCCTGCGCCTGGCCGTCTCCCTGGCCGTCCTCGTCGTCGCCTCCTTCGCGATGATCCATCTGATCCCGGGCGACCCGCTGCGGCAGATGCTCGGCCCCACCGCGCCCAAGGAACTCGTCGACCAGCGGCGCGCCGCGCTCGGGCTCGACGACCCGCTGCCCGCCCAATTCGGCCACTACGTGAGCCAGTTGGTCCACGGCGACCTGGGCACCTCGTTCTTCTCGTCCCAGCCGGTCGGCGACATCATCGCCCAGGGCCTGCCGCACACCCTCTCCCTCGCGGTGCTCGCCACCCTCGCCGCCCTGCTCGTGGCGGTCCCCCTGGGCATGTGGGGCGCCGTACGCACCCACCGCGGGCGGCGGCCCGCCACCGAGACCGCGTTCACCGCCCTCACCGGCATGGCCGTCGCCGTCCCCGAATACCTCTACGGACTCGGCCTGTTGCTCGCCTTCGCCCTCGGCCTGGGACTGCTGCCACCCGCCGGGCTGACCGGCCCCGCCTCCTACGTACTGCCCGTCACCGCCCTGGCCATCGCCCCCGCCGCGATGATCGCCCGCCTCGCCCGGGTGGAGACCCTGCGCGAACTCGACGCCGACTACATGCGCCTGGCCCACGCCAAACGGCTCCCGCCGCTGCGCCTGTACGCGCGGCACCTGCTGCCCAACACCCTCACCGCCACCCTGACCATGGGCGGCCTGCTCCTCGGCGGGCTGATCACCGGCAGCGTCCTGGTCGAGAACGTCTTCGCCTGGCCGGGGCTCGGCCAGCGCACCGTCGAGGCGATCACGCAGAAGGACTATCCCGTGGCCCAGGCCATGATCCTCGTGTACGGGGCGCTGGTCCTCGTCGTGAACTTCCTCGTCGACCTCGCCCTGGGCGCCCTCGACCCCAGGTCCGCGCTGTCCTCCTCGTCCGCCGCCGCCCACCGGGAGGGCTGATGCGCCGCCTCGTCAAAGACCCCGTCAGCCTGCTGGCCGCCGTACTCGTCGCCGTCCTGGTGGTGCTCGCCGTCGCCGGGCCGCCGCTGTTCGGCGACCGGGCCGCGGCCATCCATCCCGACCGGATCAACCAAGGAGCGGGCGCCGCCCACCTGTTGGGCACCGACGCCCTCGGCCGCGACCTGCTGGCCCGCACCCTCGTCGCCACCCGCCTCACCCTGGGCCTGGCGCTCCTGGCCACCCTGATCGGCACCGTCGGCGGGGTCCTGCTCGGTGCGCTGCCCGCGCTCCTGCCCCGGTGGGCGGGGCGCCTGGTCACCGCCGCCGTGGACCTCCTCGTCGCCTTCCCGGCGCTGCTCCTTGCCATGTTCACCGCCGTCGTCACCGGCCTGGGCGCCCGGGGCGCCGTGCTGGGCATCGGCGTGGCCCTGGCCCCCGCGTTCGCCCGCCTCACCCACACCCTGACCGCGACCGTGGCCGGAGCCGACTACATCGCCGCCGCCCGCATGCTGGGGGTCGCGCGGCGCCGCGTCCTGACCCGGCACGTGCTGCCCAACATCGCCGAGCCGCTCATCCTCAACACCGCCCAGGCCATGGGAAGTTCACTGCTCGGCCTGTCCGCCATGTCATTCCTCGGCATGGGCGTCCAGGCACCCTCGTACGACTGGGGGCGGCTGCTGAACGAGGCGTTCGGGCACGTCTACGTCACCCCGGCCGTCGTCGTCGCCCCCGCGCTCGCCGTGGCCCTGGCCGGGCTCGGCTTCATGCTGCTCGGCGACACCTTCGCCAAGGCCGCCGTCGGCACCCGCGCACCGGCAGGCGCCCCCGTGACCCCGGCGGTGCCGCCCGCCCAGGACGTCCCCGACCCCCGGGCCGTCCTCGAGGTGCGCGACCTCACCGTCGCCTTCCCGGGCGGGATCACCCCCGTACGCGAGGTGTCCCTGTCCGTGCGCGCCGGTGACATCGTCGGCCTGGTGGGGGAGTCGGGCAGCGGCAAGAGCATGACCGCCGCCGCCATCGGCCAGCTCGTGCCCCACCCCGGGCTCGCCGCCGCGGCGCGCCTGTCCCTGTGCGGCACCGACCTGGACTCCCTCGCCCCCGCCGAGCGCCGCCGCCTGCTCGGCACCTCGCTCGCCATGGTCTTCCAGGACCCCACGGCCTCCCTCAACCCGGCCCTGCGCGTCGGCGGCCAGCTCACCGAGGTCGCCACCCTGCACGACGGCGCCACCCCGGCCGAGGCCCGCGCCCGCGCCCTGCGACGCCTGGCGGACGTCCGCATCAAGCAGCCCGCCCACGTGGTGCGCCAGCACCCGCACGAACTCTCCGGCGGCATGCGCCAGCGCGCCGTCATCGCCATGGGACTCATGGGAAACCCGCGCCTCATCATCGCCGACGAACCCACCACCGCCCTCGACGTGACCGTCCAGCGCGAGGTCCTGCGCGTCCTGCGCGACGTCGTCGACGACACCCGCGCCGGCGCCCTGTTCATCTCCCACGACATCGCCGTCGTCAGCGAACTGTGCGACCGCGTCGCCGTCATGTACGCGGGCCGCGTCGTCGAGGAACTGCCCGCCGCCGCCCTGCGCACGGCCCGCCACCCCTACACCCGGGCCCTGATCGGCTCCCTGCCCGACATGGACACCGACCGGTCACTGCCCCTGACCACCATCCCCGGACGCCAGCCCGCGCCCGCCGACATCGGCGACGGCTGCCCGTTCGCCGCCCGCTGCGCCTCGGCCGGCCCCCGCTGCGCGACCGCGCCCGCCCTCACCGCCCGCGCCGCCGGGCACTACGTCGCCTGCTGGGAGGCATGATGCGCATCAGTGAACTCACCGTGCGCTACGGCCCGTTCACCGCCGTGGACGCCGTGACCCTCGACATCCCGCCCGGCACGGCCACCGGCCTGGTGGGGGAGTCGGGCTCGGGCAAGTCAACCCTGGCCCGCGCGGTGGCGGGCCTGACCCCCTGCACCGGCGCCGTCACCGGCGTCGCCCGCGGCCGCGTCCAAATGATCTTTCAGGACCCCTACTCCTCTCTCAACCCGCGCATGCGCATCGGCGACGCGATCGCGGAGGGTTCCCGTATGCCGCGCAGGCAACAGCAGGCGGAAGTGGCGCGCCTGCTGGACCTCGTGTCCCTGCCGCCCGGCCACGCGCGCCGCTACCCGCGCGAACTCTCCGGCGGACAGCGCCAGCGCGTCGCCATCGCCCGCGCCCTGGCCGCCCGACCGGACCTGCTCATCGCCGACGAGATCACCTCCGCCCTCGACGTCTCCGTCCAGGGCGCGGTCCTCAACCTCATCCGCGAGCTGCGCACCGAACTCGGCCTGACGATGCTGTTCATCTCGCACAACCTGGCCGTGGTCCGCTACGTCTGCGACGCCATCGCGGTACTGCGCCACGGCCACCTGCTGGAGACCGGCCCCGTCGAGGAGGTGATCACGGCGCCCCAACACCCCTACACGCGGACCCTGCTCGACGCGGTGCCTTCCCTGTCCCGCACCTGAGCCGCCGCTCCCCCTCCCTGGCCCCGGCCAGGATGCCGGACCGCACGGTACGTGCCTGAATAGCCGTATGAAGGGTGCCGGTGACCGACCGACGGCAGGAGCGGGAGTACGTGGCCATGGCCGACGACGCCACTAGAGGCAGTACGGACACGGGGGCGCCCGTCCGCGTCTTCGGCGACGTGCCCGGCGCCCGCGGCTGGCTGGTGTGGGCCCACGGCGGCAGCTGGCGCTCCGGCTCGGTGGCGGAGTGGGCGGTGGCCCTCGACGACCTCGCCCGCACCGCTTCGGTGCGGGTCGTCGGCGTCGACTACCGCCTGGCCCCGCAGCACCCCTACCCGGCCGCCCTCCTCGACGTCCTCTCCGCCCTGGAGTGGGCGCAGGAGCGGGCAGGTCAGGGGGAGCCGGTCTCGGTCGGCGGGGACAGCGCCGGAGCCACCCTCGCCGCCTGCGCGGCCGTCGTCCGCCGCGACCGCCAACAGCCCCTCGCCGCCCAGGCGTTGGCCTACCCGCCCCTCGACCCGCACTGCCGCGCCGCCTCGTACACGAACCCCGCCCTGCTGGGCCCCTCCCGCACGGAGCTGCTCGACGCCTGGCAGACCTACCGGGGCAGCGCCACGCCCGACCCCGCCCTGCCCCTGACCCCGTACGAGAAGACCGACCTGTCCCGGCTCGCGCCCGCCGTCGTCGCGGTGGGCCTGCTCGATCCGGTCCTCGACGACGTACGCGGCTACGCCCGCCGCCTCCTCGGCGCAGGCTGCGACGTCGACCTGCGCCAGCTGCCCGACACCGGCCACGGCGTCCTCCACACGGACGCGGAGCTGCGGGAGTGGCTGGGGGAGGCGCTCAAGGAGGCGACGGGGACGGGGCGTTGAGCAACGGAGGTGCGTCCGGGCGCGGCGGTCCGGGGCGTCGTGGAGGCCCGTCAGGGTCAGGTGAAGTCCAGCACCAACCGGCCCCGCAGCCCGCCGGCCTCCAGCAGGCGGTGGGCCTTGGGGGCCTCCTCGGCGGGCAGCACGTCGGCGACGTGCAGGGTCAAGCGGCCCTCCTCGGCCCGGCGGCTCAGTGCGCTCAGCCCCTCGGTGTCGGTGATGCCGTCCGTCACCATCACCGGGATCACGCCGATGCCGCGCTCGGCCGGGCCGGACCAGCCGCGCAGTTCGGCCAGCGTGCCGCCGTCGGCGAGGGCGGGCACGGTCTCGGTGGTCTGCATCGAGCCGTCCACGAGGCCGGGCACGCCGTCGGGCGCCAGCGCGCGCACGCGCTCGGCGACATCGGCGCCGCGCTCGACGACGTGGTCCGCGCCGAGTCCGCGCACGCGGTCGACGTCGTGCGGGGCGGCGTCCGCGATGACGGTCAGGCCGTCGGCCCTGGCCAGCTCGATCGCGTACCCGCCGACCGCTCCGGCCGCCCCGGTCACGGCCACGGTCGCGCCGGGCGGCAGGGCCAGCGCGTCCAGGGCGAGGCGCGCCGTCATGGCGTTCATCAGGAGGGTGGCGGCGGCCGGGAAGTCCACGCCCTCGGGCGCCGCGACCACCGAGGCGGCGGGCACCACGACCTGCTCGGCGTAGGCGCCGCCGTGCGGGCCGGTGAACAGCACCATGGCGATGACCCGTTGGCCCACGGCCAGCCGGTCGCCGGTGCCGGGCCCGAGCTGGTCGATCACGCCCGCGGCGTCCATCCCGGGCACGAACGGGGGCTCGCGGTCGGGCATGCGCACGGCGTGGCCGCCGGTCCGCAGCAGGACGTCGGTCGGATTCACGGCCGCCGCGTGCACACGGATGCGGACCTCGCCGGGGCCCGCCTGGGGTTCGGGCAGCTCCAGGACCCGCAGCGCTTCCGGACCGCCGAACTCATGAACACCGATTGCCTGCATGGTGCGGTGCAACCGGCTGGGCCGACGCCCCATTCCCCGGCCGCCGCGATCCGCAGTGACGCGAGGTGCCCCCGCCCCCGCCCCGGCCCCGAGCCGCCCGACCCGTCACCTGACCGGCCGAGCCGCCCCGGCGTCGTGTGCCGTTCCCGAGGACCGGTGCTCGACTGGGGAACGAACGCCCTGGGCCCCCGCCTGGGCTCGGCCCGGACCTCTCCGTCCCCGACGTCCCCTCCCAGGACGGCCCCCATGACCATGCCTTCCTTCGGTTCCTTCGGCACCTCGCCCGCCGCGTCGCCGCCCGCCGTGCAGCGCGTGCCGGTCGGGCAGCTGCTCACGGACTCGGCGCGCGAGCTGATCGAGCAGTCCACCCGCCGTGCCGTACGGGACGGCAGCAGCGATCTGGACACGGAACACCTGCTGTGGGCCGCCACCCAGGTCGACCCGGCCCGCTCCCTCCTGGCCCGCGCGGGAGCCGAACCGCACAAGCTCGCCGAGCTGCTCGACGACGTGCTCTCGGGTCTGGTGGCGGGGGCGCAGTACCGGGGGCAGTTCGAGGAGCGTCTGAAGAAGGTCGTCGACGAGGTGAAGGGTGAAGGGGGCCACGGAGTCGACCGTGCTCTTCATCGACGAGCTGCACACCGTCGTCGGCGCGGGCGCCGGCGGTGAAGGGGCGATGGACGCGGGCACCATGCTCAAACCCGCCCTGGCGCGGGCCGAGTTGCACGTCGTGGGCGCCACCACCATCGACGAGTACCGCAAGTACATCGAGAAGGACGCGGCCCTGGAGCGGCGCTTCCAGCCGGTGCTCATCCCCGAGCCGAGCGTCGAGGAGACCGTCGAGATCCTTCAGGGCCTGCGGGACTCGTACGAGGCGCATCACCAGGTCCGCAACAGCGACGACGCCCTCGTGGCCGCCGAGCTGTCCGACCGCTACGTCTCCGACCGCTTCCTCCCCGACAAGGCCATCGACCTCGTCGACCAGACCGGCGCCCGCGTACGGCTGCGCCCGCTCGGCAAGTCCACGGAAGCCGTCAGCCGCGAGGACCGGCTCGCCAAGCTGAACCGCGAGAAGGACGAGGCGGCGGCCGCCGAGGACTTCGAGAAGGCGTCCGGCCTGAAGCGGCAGATCGCCGAGGCGCAGGGCGAGCTGGCGGGCATCGAGGAGCGCCGCGAGGGCGTCATGGAGGTGACGGCGGCCGACATCGCCGAGGTGCTCTCCCGCCGTACCGGCACCCCCGTCAACCAACTCACCGCCAGCGACAAGGAGAAGCTCCTCAAGCTGGAGGAGGCGCTGCACGAGCGCGTGGTGGGACAGGACGAGGCGGTGCTCGCCATCGCGGAGGCGGTACGCCGCAACCGCGCGGGCATGGGCGACCCGAACCGGCCCGTCGGCTCCTTCCTCTTCCTCGGCCCGACGGGCGTCGGCAGGACCGAACTGGCCAAGGCGCTCGCGGAGTTGCTGTTCGGCGAGGAGAGCCGGATGGTCCGCTTCGACATGAGCGAGTTCCAGGAGAAGCACACCGTCTCGTGGGTGCCCCGCCCGGATACATCGGGCACGACGAGGCGGGGCAGCTGACCGAGAAGGTGCGCCGGCAGCCGTACAGCGTGCTGCTCTTCGACGAGATCGAGAAGGCGCACCCGTACGTCTTCAACACGCTGTGCAGGTCCTCGACGACGGGCGGCTCACCGCCTCCCAGGGCCGCACCGTCGACTTCCGCAACTGCGTGGTCATGATGACCTCGAACATCGGCGCCCAGCGGATCCTCGCTCACCAGGGTGACGTATCGGAGATCAAGGACGACCTCAAGCAGGACCTGCGGGGCTTCCTCAGCCCGGAGTTCCTCAAGCGCAGCGAACCCCGGGCGCGCGCCCAGGGCCTCAACCGCATCGCCTCCCTGCTCCTGAGCGGCGAGGCCGAACCGGGCGACACGATCGTCGCCGACGTCAAGGACGACGCCCCGGTGTGCTCGATCGGCGGGCCCGCGCCCTCGAAGGCGGCAGGCGGCGCGGACGACGGCAGCGCCCTCGGTGCCCCCGGGTCCGCAGGCTGACCCGACCACCTGACCTGACCTGACCTGACGTGCCGTGACCGAGTGGCACCGTCCCGCTCCGGAGCCCCGGAGCCCCGGAGCCCCGGGGCAGCGGGGACAGCGAGGGGAGTGGGGCCGGCGAGGAACGCGGCTCGGCGTGTTCGTGGGTGGCCTGCGCGAGGCGGTGGAGGGCTCGCCGTTCCGGTGCTCGCCGGGCTCCGCCCTGACCATGGGCACGATGGAGCTGGCCACGGGGTCGGTCGTCTCGGGCGCCAGCCGCCTGGTGTACTTCGGGCGCCAGCCGCCTGGTGTACGGGGTGAACGTGCTGGTGCTGCTCGGCTTCGGCACCAACTCCTCGGCGTCACCGCGCAATCTGCCCTGGCTGACCCTTGTCCTGCTGCTCGTCGAGACGGTGCACCAGCTCGGCAACCACCTGGGCAGCAGCCTCGGCGGCGCGCATCACTCCGGACGACGACGCGGCGCCCCCGCTCCCTCCGCCCCCCCGAAGAGGGCGCGAGGGCTTGAGAACCTCTCCAAATTTCTCCACTCAAATCGGAATTCCGCCCGGGGTCATTGCCCTTTCGGGCAATGGCGGCGTGCGCTCGACTGCCCCTAGCTTGGCCGGGGTTCAACGAAGAGCGAGACGGAAATGAGGAGACGTTCATGCCAGTCCCCCGTCGGGCGAGCGCGCCGATATGCGCCCTGGTGGCCGGTGCCGCGATCATCACGCCGATCGCTTTCAACGCACCTGCTCAGGCCGGCCCCAAGCAACCCGTGAAGGCTCGCTCTGCCGAGGCATCGGCTCAAGGAACCTCCACGGAATCGGCCAGGGCGGCCAAGAAGGGATTTCACTCGCGCAAGGGCGCGAAGAAGTGCGGGAGGGGCAAGACCGTCTGGATCGGGACTGAGGCATTCGGCAGGGCACGGGTGTCGTGGAAGCCCTCCGGCGGCAAACTGGTCTCCAGGCAGTGGCCCTACGATCCACGTGCGCTCCAGACGCGATACATCCCCACCTGGCGCAAGCATGTGAAATGGAAGGTGACTTCCACCATGGGGCCGATGGCGAACCCGAAGAAGCTTACGAAGGCGTTCGCCTACTGCAGCAAGACGGGATGGCGGGGAGGGCTCAAGTCGCAGAAGGTCAATCAGAGGAAGGCCGGCGTCAAGCGTTGCCCGGCGGGGAAGACGGTCATGATTACCTCTGGCGGGATCGGCAACATATGGCACAAGTTCAAGTCGACGCGACGCGGCTCGAAGGTGCACACCCAGAACTTCGGTGATTCTCAGGGATACATCGCCTCGGTACGCATGACGCCGACCGAAATGCGTTCGGTGAAGTGGGTCGTGCAGGCGCGGAACAACGAGAGGGTCAGGCCGGCAAGGACTGGACGCGTCGAAATCGACTGCATCAGCAAGTACTGAAGCAGGGCGTGACGGAGTCGTCAGCACCACTCCGCGGCTGATCTCTGAGGGTGCTCACTGAGGCGCGTCGCCGCGTCTGGACCAGCCGCGCTGTTCCCCCTCGTCGATGAGGCGCCGCCCGGCCTCCCACAGCGCGCCGGACGCATCTCCGATCACGGCCTTGCGCGCTCTCACGTCATCCGCCGTGACGCCTGGTGTCTGCCACGTACCGCCACGTGCCATCCAGTTGAGCAGGAGCGGCTGGAGGCGGTCCATCGCCTTGGCGAAACGGGCTTCGGCAGTGCCGCGCTCCTCGAATTCGTCCCACAGGGCCCTGATGCGCAGTGCCTGGTCGTGGGGGAGCAGCGCGAACAGTTCGTCGGCGGCGGCCAGTTCCCGGTCCCGCTGATCCGTCCCGGCGGCATCGTCGTAGAGCGGGGTGTCCCCCGCGTAGATCTCGATGAGGTCGTGGACGAGTACGAGCTGGACGGTGTGCCCCACGTCGATGGGCTCGTCGGAGTACTCGGACAGGAGCACCACCATCATGGCCAGATGCCAGGAGTGCTCCGCGTCGTTCTCGCGGCGCCGGACCGAGGCCAGCGGCGACTGACGCATGATCGACTTCAGCTGATCCACCTCGATGAGGAAGGTGAACTGCGCACGCAGCCTCTCGTCCAGGTCCTCAGGGAACGGCGTCTTGTCCGCCAGCAGGCGACGGTCACCAGTCATGGAGTCAATCGTGTCATGAGGCCCGTCTCAGACGCGGATCACGATCTTCCCTCGCGTGCGCCCGCGCTCGGCGTACGTGTGCCCTTCCGCGAACCTGGAGATGATGCGCAGGAACATGGGTGCGCGGTGTGTCGTACTGCTCGACGAGGTTGGTCGGGCTCGTGCCCCCGGCCCTGTGCGCCCAGGAAACCGGTGTGAACCGGGCAGGCGCAAGGTACCCGCTCGAGCATGGCCGTCGATCATGTCCAAGCCCCCGTACTCGAAGCCCTCGCCTCCTACCGAGGCCACCGCGAGCTCGGCTTCACGCCACCCGGCCACAAACAGGCCCGAGGCGCGGATCCCGCCGTACGGGCGGTGCTCGGTGACGCAGTGTTCCTCGGGGACGTCCTGGCTTCCGGCGGACTGGACGACAGGCGTACGCGGGGGCGGGTCCTGGAGCGGGCGGAGCGGCTGATGGCCGATGCCGTCCACGCTGAGCACACCTTCTTCTCGACGTGTGGAAGTTCCCTGTCGGTCAAGGCGGCCATGCTGGCGGTCGCTTGTCCCGGCCAGACCCTGCTGATCAGCCGTGACGCGCACAAGTCCGTGATCGCCGGCCTGGTGCTCGCGGGCGTCGAGCCGGTGTGGCTCGAACCGGCGTGGGACGAGCGACGGCACCTTGCGCACCCGCCGTCCGCCGAGACGGTGGCGAAGGGGTTCGCCGACCACCCCGAGGCGCGCGGCGCTCTGGTCACCAGCCCCACCCCGTACGGTGCCGCCGCCGACCTCACGGCGATGGCGGAGATCTGCCACCGTCACGGCCGCCCGCTCATCGTCGACGAGGCGTGGGGCGCGCACCTGCCCTTCCATCCCGAACTCCCCGCGTGGGCGATGGACGCGGGCGCGGACGTGTGTGTCACCAGCATCCACAAGATGGGCAGTGGCCTGGAACAGGGCTCGGTCTTCCACCTCCAAGGGGACCTGGTCGACCCGGCCGTTCTCGCCTCCCGGGCCGATCTGCTCGGCACCACCAGCCCGTCCGTACTGATCTACGCGGGCATCGACGGCTGGCGGCGCCAAATGGCCCTGCACGGGCGTGAGCTCTTGAGCGGTGCCCTCGAACTGGCCGCAGAGACACGGCAGATGATCGAGTCGGTCGATGGACTGCATGTCGAGGAGCGAGGCGACTTCTGTGGTCCAGGACGCGCGTACGACTTCGATCCGCTGCCCACGGTCATCGACGTGTCCGCGCTCGGCCTGACCGGCTATCGAGCGGCCGACTGGCTCCGCGACCAGCACCGCATGGACGCCCACCTGGCCGACCACCGCCGCATCAACACCCAACTCACGCACGCCGACGACCAGAAGACGACCGGTCAGCTCGTGACCGCTCTGCGTGACCTGTCCCGGCACGCCGCATCCCTGCGCCCGGCACCGCAGGTCGACGTGCCCGCACCCACCGAGCTGCGCCTGCCCCAGGAGTGCTCGCCGCGGGACGCGTACTTCGCCCCCGTCGAGGATGTCCCGCTCGCGCACGCCGCCGGGCGCGTGGCGGCGGAGATGCTCACGCCCTATCCGCCGGGCATCCCCGTGGCGCTGCCCGGGGAACGGCTCACGGACCCGGTCCTGGCCTACCTGCGTACCTGCGTCGCAGCGGGCATGAACGTGCCCGACGCCGCTGACCCCTCGCTGCACACCGTCAGGGTCGTCCAGGAGAGGTGACCACAGGCTTGACAGGGGGGCAGCCCTCGACAACCGCCCGTCCGCCCGTGAGGTGGACGCACCGAAACACCGGTGACCGCGCGTCACAACCCACGCACTCAACGAGCAGGCGGCCCCGACTCTTTGCTGGCCCTGAGCCCGATTGTGGAGACGTGTCGGCCGGGCATGTCCGGGCAGGCGAAAGAGAAGAAACCTGTCCAGTTCTCAAGCCCTCGACAAGGAAGTTCTGTTCACACAGTGGGGTCGACATGGCATCAGACTTGGCGACCGGTGTTCGCGGTGACGCGTTCGGACCTGCGGAAGAAGCAAAGGGGGACTCGTGGCGGGAGGAGGCCCTTCAACTGCGGAAGGCCATCGAGCGACGACCGGTCATCGACATGGCTCGTGGCGTGCTGATGGCGGTGTGGTCGTGTTCCCAGGACGAGGCGTGGAAGATCCTCGTGCAGGTGTCTCAGCACTCCAACACCAAGCTGTTCGAGGTGGCGACGGCGGTGACTGCGACGGTTCGGCAGCAAACCATGCCGGACGATCTGCGGAAGCACCTTTCGGCAGCGGTGCGTGACTCGCGCAGTCGACAGCGCCGTACGCCTCCTGGGGCGGACAGCGTCGCCTCCCGCGCCGAGTCGGCCCTCGATGGTGGCGGGCACAAGGGGAGGCGACCAGTGGCATCGCACGAAGAGGTCGTGGCCGAACGGGCACGGTCCAAGGAATTGGTGTGGAAAGCCCAGCAGTTGCGGCAGCGGTGTCGCTGTTTGGCGGACACGCACCACGCGCTGAAGCGCCAATGCCGCCACATGGCGGCTCTGGACCCCACACCCACATCGATGGGCCCCTCCAGGAGCGGGACCTCAGGCTAGAACTCCCCCGGCATGGCCACTGGTTCCTCGCCGGGCGGGTGTGTGCGGTCGCTCCACGGGGACTCGCGCGGTGGCGGCCGGGCCGGACGGTCGACGTTGGTGAAGGGAGCCGCGCCATGGGACACAAGGGCAACGTCAATGTCGAACTCACCACCGACCACCACGTCACCGGCCGGGGAGGAGCAGCGCCAGGCACCCCGGACCGGCTTTGGCCTCAGGGGAGTTGATCGGTCGCGACGGGCCTGCTGCGTCCACGTCTTTGATGCCAGGCCGAGAGAGCCGAGAGCTGATGGACGATCACCTCGCTGCCGCCCGCGCCGTGACCCGAGCCGCCGCCGAAGGGGATGCCCTGCATCTGCCGCAACGGCTGTGCCGGACACTGGAGATGAGTCTCGGCATGGACGCGGTCAGCCTGTCACTGCTGACCGACACGCCCGCGCGACAGCTGCTGGGTGTCTCCAATGGCATCGCTCTGCGGCTGGAGGAGGTTCAGTTCACCATGGCCGAGGGGCCGTGCGTCACAGCAGCCTCCTCCGGGCGTCCCGCCTTCGCCGACGACCTGCACCGACAGCTGACGGACTGGCCGCTGTTCGGCGCGGCGGTGTGCGACCAACTACCCGAGATTGGCGCCGTGTTCGCCTTCCCGCTTCGGTTCGCGGGAAGCACACTGGGCGCGGCGGACCTGGTGCGCCTTGAGGCAGGGCCGATGGGTGATCACGCGTGCATCCAAGCCGCACATGCGACGGACGCGGCCGCCGACGCGCTGAGGGACGATCTGAAGCTTCTCCTGCTGGGCGGAGAGTTGCCCCCCTGGCAGCCGACCGAGGTGCTTGAGTCTCACTGGGCCACCACCCACCGGGCGATCGGCATGCTGGCCGCGCGCCTGCGCATCGATCCGGGCGAGGCTCTGGCCCGGATGCGTGCCAAGGCGTTCGCAACCGGTGCCAGCCTGGCACAGATCGCCGCACGCCTGCTGGCCCAGCCCCCTGACGGCTGACCTGAACCGGGCACCGGACTGCTCACGCGTCCCAGAACGTACGCATGGCGCGGCTCCAGACACGATCAAGCCGTCTCGAAGGTTTCGGCTCCGGCTCAGATCTTGCCGACCGCCTCGGACCGGAGCGGAGCTGTGCCGTCGTCGATACCGAACTCGACGTCATCGCCGACTGGTTGGCCGTCACCACATTCCTCGTCCCGCGCGGCGGCGAGGACGCACACATTCCTTGGGGCGACTTTCTCGGCGCAAACCCTTGAAGGAGGCTTGAGGTAAGCAGAGCGCCTTCCGAGCGACCCTCCAGGAACGCCACAGAGCACAGCAGGAGAAAGCTTGCCATCGGTCTGTGGAATGTTCGCCGCTCGAGGGTCGCCGACAACTCCTTGATCGGAGAGCTGCCGAGGGGCCGACGACTCAGGTGCGTCTTCACCTCTCCGCACCGGCGATCAGCGACAGCTGTGGCGCAGAGTCCGGGCAGGCATGGTGTCACGAGGTTCGTGTGACGACGGTCACGGAGAACAACCTGGAGTGCCAGAGGGTCATCTTTCCCCATGATCAAGCGGCTCAAGGCCGGAGCCCGTGACCGAGTGGCCGACACTTCAGAAAAGGCGCACCATCCCATGCCTGCCAAGGAGCGCGGTTTCGCGCGATCCACCCGGCGAGACGTCCTCGCGGCCGCCATGCTGTGCGCCGTGACCCCCGTTGGCCTGATGTTCTGGGGGAGACGTGAAGCGGCGGCCCCGCCTCCGACGCACCTGCCGCCGGACATCAAGACGCCGACTCCCACGGGTTCTTGGGCGAGCGCCGGGGCGCCGCCGCGGACCAGGGAATCCATAGTGCAGATCGTGGCCCACCCCGACGACGACCTGTTCTTCATCAATCCGGAGGTCGGCCAGGCGCTGCGCAGCGGCCGCCCCGTGGCCACGGTCTACCTGACAGCCGGTGAGGCCAGCGGTGTCAACGGTGCCACCAGGGGAGCCCGTGGACGCTCACAGCCCGGCCACGACAAGAGCAAGTACGCCAAGGCGAGACAGAACGGCATTCGGGCCGCCTACGCGGAGATGGCCACCGGCAAGGCCACCCACCCGTGGCGGCGCAGCGTCATTCCCACGGTGGGCGGCGGGTACGCGGAGGTGGACACACTCCAGGGACACCCGCACATCCGCCTGGTGTGGACGCTGCTGCACGAGGCCGGGAGCATCACCCGCGAGCGCCCGCACAGCCTGCACGCGCTGTGGGAGGGCCGAGTCCGTACGCTCGGTTCGCAGCTGACCCATGGAGGTGCGGTCACCCACGCGTTCTCGTACACCCGAGAGCAGCTCGTCCAGACCTTGGTCGGCTTTCTGGAACGCTTCCTGCCGACCCAGGTCCGGATGCAGAACCCGACGCCCGGCCGGCTCGACCGCAACCTCAAGTGCGCCGATCACCAAGACCACCGCTACGGCGCCCGGTTCGTCCAAGAGGCACTCGCCCGCTACGCCGCTTTCGGTCCGCGCCCGCACTTCACCGTGCAGACCTACCTCGGATACTTCAACGGGGGCCTGCCCCCGGCCCTGGACTCGGCCACCGGTGTGTCCAAGGCCCGCACCCTGGAGACGTACTCCTGGAGCGACGCACCACGCAACTCCTGCAACGACCCGGCGGGGTGCGGCGACCTCAAGGCCGCCGCGCGACCGAAACGCCGGTGGACGCACAGCATCCACCACGCCGGTGACGTCGGCACCGACTGGCTGCTGGCCGACGGGAAAGACGGCCTCTGGGCCTTCGCCGTGCTCGACGGGCGCATCGCGCGGTGGCACCGCCCGGGCGGCAGCCGCGGGCGGGGGAGCACCAGGCGATGGAGGGGGCCCGCCTTCCTCACCGAAACCGGCATCGACGCAGGCATCCGACCCGTGCGGTTGCCCGACGGGCGGATCGCCGTTTTCGGTACGCGCACCCTCCTCGGCACCTGCCCCACCGACTACCGCAGAGAGGTGGGCTTCACCGTCCAGCAGGACCAGGACGGCTCGTTCGGGCCCTGGCGGTCGCTGGGCACGCCGGAGCTCTCCGACGACGTCGGTACGTCCGACATCGGCGCCCCCGCGGTGTCGGTGAGCGACGACGGCACGGTGGCGGTGTTCCTGCGCGACAGCCGCCACCAGCTGACCTCGCGCATCCGACTGCCAGACGGGACCTGGACCGCGTGGTGGGACCTGGGCGGCGCCGCGATCCACGGTGATCCGGCCGTCGCCACGGACAGCGCGGGCCGCACCTACGTGCTGGCCGCCACACCGCGCACCGTGCTGGCCTGGATCCAGGATCAGCCGGGCGCGTCCCTGCGCGGCCCGCTGGCCACCGGACTGCCGCCCACCACCTTGCCGTTGACCGTCCGGCAGGACGGCGACAGCGTCCACGTCTTCTTCCGCGAACCCGGTTCCGGGAACATACGGGCCGCCCGTCTCCAGGCAGATCGCCTCGCGCGAGCGTCACCCCACGGTTCTCGGGGCCCGCGCACACCGAGCCCCTCCGCCGAAGTCGGCGAGCTGGGCGGGAACGGGGGGTACGGCCCAGTGAGTGTCACCTACGCCGCAGGGGGAAACATTCTGCTCGCAGCCCGGTCCGCTACCGGAGACCTCGCCACGGCGTGGGGCACATCCACTCCCGCGAAGCATCGGCCGGGGTGGGACCGCACCGGCATCCCCCTTGCCGGAGCGCCCGCAAGCGCCCCATGGGGAACCGGCGGTCTCGCACTCACCATGCTCGGTCTCGACAGCCGCCTGTACTGGACCCACGCCACACACGAGAGAGCTCGATTCGCCCCATGGCAGCCGGCCGAGTCCCCGGGCTCTTCCAACGGTTCGAGGGCGTGAGGGATTTGCCGTACCCGGACACCCGCGACCCGTTCTTCGACAACGCGAAATTCCTGCTCATCGTGCTGGTAGCCCTCGGGCACTCCTGGGAGCAGATCATCGGCTCGGCCCATGGGCTACGAGCAGTCCACACCGTGGTGTACGCCTTCCACATGCCGGCGTTCGCCCTGCTCAGCGGCTACTTCTCGCAGCGCTTCGCCGCCCGCCCCCACCAGATGCGCCGGCTCACCGAGACGGTGGTGATCCCCTACCTCATCTTCGAAACGCTGTACGCGGCCATGTACAGCGCAGTGAAGGGCCACCCCTTCGCCATCACCCCCACCGAGCCCACCTACCTCTGCTGGTTCCTCGTCGCCCTCTTCCTCTGGCGCCTGACCACCCCCCTGTGGCAGGCGATCCGCTATCCCGTGGCCACGGCCGTGCTGATCTCGCTCATCGCCGGAATCACCACCATGAGCTACGACCTGGCGCTTCCGCGCGTGCTGATGTTCCTGCCCTGGTTCGTTCTCGGGCTGCGACTGAGCCCCCGGCACTTCGCGCTGCTGCGCACCCCGGCGGCCCGCCCCTGTGCCGTCGCGGTGCTGTTCCTGGCCGGTGCTGGGGCGTACCTGCTGGCTCCCGGCCCTGACGACCACTGGCTGTCCATGGACGTCAGCTACAGCGAACTCGGCGTGGGCTGGCAGCAGTACCTGGTCCTGCGCGTCGCCATCTTCGTGTCGAGCGCGGTACTGGTCGCCGCCTTCTTCGCCTGCGTACCCCGACGGCGTACGCCCTTCACCGCACTGGGCGCCGTCACCATGTACCCCTACCTCCTGCACGGCCTGCTGGTTCAGGCCGCCGGGGTCACCGGTCTCTACCCGTGGCTGCAAGCCCTCAGGATGCCGGGGCAGGTCGTCCTGTCCGCCGGCGTCGTCGTCATGGTGGTCGTGCTGTCGTCGGCGCCCGTGCGACGACTGGTCAGACCCCTCGTCGAACCGCGTCTGCCCTTCCTGTTCGCCTCGCGGTCGCCTGCTGAGGCTGATGCGGTGCGCCGGAGACCTGAGGGCGTGCCCCAAGGTCGCCGGTAGGTGCCGCCGTCGGTTCTGGTGTGTCCGGTTCCCGAGAGGCTGTTTCCGGGCCGTGACACAGCAACTACCGTCTGGGAATGGTGACTTGATGGTGCGGCCATCAGTCTGGATGTGGCAGGTCAGGCTCGCGCAGGTCACCACGGGGAGGCCCCATGTCAGAGCAGTACGCCATCGACGACGAATGCGGCGGCGGCTGGCGGGTCGAGGAGGTCGAAGGGGTCTGGATACGGCAGCGGTTCTCCGAGGAGCGGCTCAACTTCCTCCCGGCGGTCCTCTTCGACCGCCTCACCAACGAGGCCCGTGCCCTCCAGATGACGCTCCCGCAGTACCTGGCGTGGATCGTCGACAAGGCCGAGGGGGCCCTGGTCATGATGCGGGACGACCTGACGAGGCGGCAGGTGAGCAAGGACGATCCCGAGTACGAGCTCTTCGGGACCTGGATGGCCACGCGCGCCGTGGTGATGGAGCGCCAGGCCCTGACCGTGGTGCGAAAGGGGCAGGACCCTGTGTGGGTCGTGGAGTAGGACCTTTCCTCGTCCCGCGAACTCAGCAGCCCCGGGTCGGTAGGTCCAGGTGAGGAGAGCGATCTCCGTCGGGTGGGGGAGGCGGATACCTCCCGCGCCGGACGTGCCCGGGCCGGATGCTCCCCAAAGCTGGGGTCCTGCCGAGGAAGGGACGTCCAGTGGAACGCTGGGACAGGATCGGTCGGTTCGCGGGATACGGGGCGGCCCTGTCGCTGCTGCCCTATCTGCTGATCAAGGTGGTGTGGGTCGTCGGCTCGCTGCTGGGCCTGATATCGATCGGTGAAGGTGACAGCAGAGCCGGGTGGGTGCTCCTCAACACCGTCACCATCGGCATGGCGGCGATCGGCATCGCCCTGGGGCTCGCTCTGGTGCGGCCCTGGGGGACGCGGATCCCGGGGTGGCTGGTCGCCTTCTGCGCCTGGACGGGGTCGGGCTTCCTCGTATCGGTCCTGCCCTTTGCCGTGCTCAGTCCGATCCTGGACTCTGCGCGCGGCGGTACGGCCGACAGCGGGAGCGAGGGCGCCATGCCCGGGTGGATGGGCGCGCTGCTCCAGTTCAGCTTCATCGGGATGGGGCTGGGGCTGGTCGGTGCGCTGCCCGCCTATCTGCGGCGGCGCTGGCCGGAGGCGTTCATCCGTCGCGTGGGCAAGGGCTCTGACGCCCGCGCGCTTTGGGCGGCCGCCCTCGCCGCCCTCGTCGGTGTGGCCTGGCTGTGCTGGGCAGCCGGTGTCACTGTGGGCCTCGCGCACCCGGCCGAGCGGCACACCAACTGGTATCTGCTGACCGGCCTGGGCGCGCTCTGGGCCCTCGCCGGCGCCGCCGCGGTGTGGATGCTCGCCCGGGCCCGGACCGTCCGGCTGCCCCACCCGCTCCTGCTCGGGCTCACCTGGATCGGATCAGGTTCGCTCTTCGCGTGGAGCAGCTGGAAACTTCCCCTCACCCTGCTCGTCGCCCTGACCCACCCGAGCGATGTCACCCCGCCGGAGTTCCCCGCCGTCGCGGCAGTGCTGCACCTCGCCGCCGTCGTGGCGGGGACGGTCATGCTGAAGACCCTTGTGTCCGTGGCCGCGCCGACGCGCGTGCTCAGAGGTGGAGCGCTGCCGCCGTCTCCAGAGGGCGCGTGCGCGACGGGACACGGCGGATCGCGATGATCGCCGCGTCGTCGCCCAGTGGACCTCCGCTGTGTGCGAGCAGGTCGTGCTCGAGGCGGTCCACCAGATCTTCGGGGGTCGCCCCTGACTCGCGGGCGAGCTGCGCCATGCGCTGTCGTACGGGATAGAAGGTGCCGTCGCGGGAGCGGCACTCGTTCACGCCGTCCGTGTAGAGGAGGAGGGTGTCGCCCTCCGAGAAGGGGAGGCGGGTGGGTGAGGTGGGCATGGCCACGCCGAGTGTGGCCATGCCCAGGGGCAGGCCCGGCTCGACCTCGGGGGAGCGGACCGTGCCGTCGGCGCCGACGATCAGCGGTGGCTCGTGGCCGTAGGCGAGGACGTCGACCGTGCCGGGAGTGTCGTCGCACAGCTGCAGCAGGACGGCCGTGGAGAAGAGCTCCGCCGGGGCCGCTTCGATGCCCGGTCCGTCCTTCCAGTGCCAGGCCCAGGTGTTGTAGCGCTGCACGGCGCTCTCCAGGCGGTGCCCGACCTCGCTCAGGTCCTCCTTGTGATACGCCGCTTCGCGGAAACAGCCCAGCAGCGCCGCGGACGCCGAGACCGCGGGCAGCCCCTTGCCGCTCACGTCGCCGAGCACCGCCCGTATCCCGTACGGCGACGGCTGGATGTCGTACCAGTCGCCGCCCAGGCGCGCGGCGCTCGCCGAGGGCCGGTACAGGTCGGCGATGTGCAGGTCGTGGACGCGGCTGGGGATGGGCCGCAGGACCGCCCGCTGCGTGGCCTCGGCGACCTCCGTGACCGCCCGGAGCGTGACCCGGGTCCGCTCGCGGTGCCACGCGACGAGCACGCCGAGCAGCCCGCCGACACCGATGAGCAGCGCCACGACGACCGCCACGTCGTGGGAGAGGTCGAACCCGTCGCTCCACAGCGTCAGATGCGCGGTGAGGATCAGCAGCCCGACCACCGTCGTGGCGAGCACCGACGAGAACAGTGCGATGCCGATCGGCAGCAAGGCCAGCAGGACGCCCGCGGGGAAGTCCCACGGCGTCACCCGGTTCACCTCGTGGGCGCCCATCACGGCGAGCCCCGTCACCAGCAAGGCAGCGGACCAACCCCCCGAGACACGCGCCCGGCCGGACCGGAAGTCACGCGTCAGGCTGAAGCGCCCGCCACCCCTCGCGTCTTTCACGTACATCCCGACCAGTCTCGGAACCTCCCACCGCGCTGACCAGGGTCGGAAGTCCCTGGTGGTCCCGGACCGGACGGGCTTCGGGGTCGGCTTTCCGGTCGGCTTCTCCCGTGCCCGGAATCAGCCGGTGCGCCCTGGCGCGCACGGGCCCCTGCTGCTCTAGTGGGCCCGTGGACGCTGACGAACGCCAGGCCGCCCTGGCGCGGCAGAGCGGGGCCCGGCTGATCGAAGAGGCCCTGGGATATGTGGTGCCCGCGGCGCTGCGGGCGGTGACCCTGTGCGGGATCGCGGACCATCTGGGCGAGGGCCCGCGCACCGCGGCGGAGTTGGCCCGGGCCAGCGGCACCGACGCGGGCAACCTGCACCGGATGCTGCGGCTGCTCGCCACGCGCGGGCTGTTCAGCGAGGACGAGGAGGGGCGCTTCCGCCTGACCGAGACGGGCTACGGGCTGCGCTCGGACGTGCCCGGCTCCGTGCGCGGCGCGGTCCTCATGAACACCGACCCCGCCTTCTGGCTGCCGCTCGGGCAGTTGGAGCGGTGCCTGCGGGAGGGCACCTCGGCGTTCGAGGGCATCTTCGGCCGGCCGTTCTTCGAGCACTTCGGCCAGGACCCGCAGACCGCCGCCGTCTTCCACGACGGCATGGCCGCCAAGTCCGCCGTGGAGGACCAGCCGATCGCCGAGGCGTCCGACCTGCCCGACCGGGGCACGGTCGTGGACATCGGCGGGGGACACGGCGGCTACCTCGCCGCAGCCCTGCGGCCGGCCCCCGGCCTGACCGGGATCCTCTACGACGAGGCGCACGTCCTGGACGGACACGTGCTCGCCGACGACGCGCGCATCGCGGGCCGCTGGCGCACCGCCGAAGGCGACTTCTTCGACGAGGTGCCGGCCGGTGACGTCCTCGTACTGAAGCGGATCCTGCACGACTGGCGCGACGACCAGTGCGTGACGGTGCTGCGCGCCTGCCGCCGCGCACTGTCGGACGGCGGCCGGGTGCTCGTGATCGACGCCGTCATCGAGCCCGGCGACAAGCCGCATCCGGCCAAGGTCCTCGACCTGCTGATGATGGCGTCGCTGGAGGGGCGCGAACGCACCGAGGAGGAGTTCCGGGCCCTGTTCGCGCAGGCCGGGCTGCGCCTGCGGCGGGTGCTGCCCACGGGGACGGCGCTGAGCGTGGTGGAGGCCGTCGCCGCGGAGTGAGCGGGTGGGCACGGCGTGCTCAGCGCCGGGCCGGGGCGGGTTCCTCCCGGCCCCCGCTCAGCCGCCTGCGCCACCAGCGGTCGGACCGCCACTGCCGGTCTCCGGCGAACGGATCCGCCAGCGTGCGCCGCAGGTAGCGGTCGTCGAGCGCGCGCAGATGGGCGCGCAACTCGGCGCGGGGGCGTGGCGGCAGCTGCCGCAGGACCTCGTCGAGGACGTCACGGGCATGGCGTACGTCGTCGAAGGAACAGCCGCGACAGGAGCACTCCGCGTCCTGCGGGTAGAGGGGGCGCCGCCCCGGTGTGCGCAGGAACGCGCGGTAGCGGCGCAGGGCGTCGTCGGTGGCGCCGACGTAGAGGTAGTAGTCGTCCGACAGCCGCTCAACTCGCGCTGCCGCGGCGCTCGTTCGGCCGGACAGGCCGTGGATGCGGGCGGGCGGGACGAGGAAGTCGGCGATACGAGGGGTGTGTTCCGCGCGCAGCGCGGCGGGCCGTCTACGCGGCATCGGCCTTTCGGCACGCGGTCATGGTCTTGTTCATGAAGTTCATCATGCCAGCCGTGATGCCAGCCGTGATCCCAGCTGTGATGCCAGCCGTGATGCCAGTCGTGCCGCTCGCTCACGCGTCCGCCAGCTCCCGCCGGGCCTGCTCCACCTCGGTCAGCGCCTGGTGGTGGCCGCTGTCGCGGGCGGTCTGTTCGGCGCGCTCCAGGAGTCGGGCGGCCCCGGCCGGGTCGGTGGCGGCGCGGACGCGGGCCAGGGCGGTGAGGGCGAAGGCGAGGGCGGCGCCGCCGAAGGGCTCGGCCAATTCGACGGCGGAGCGGGCGAGTTGACCGGCATCGTGGTGCTCGCCGCGCAGCAGGTGCAGCTCGGCGAGGTTGGCACGCTCGAAGGCGGTGGCGGTGGGGCGGCCCGCCCGCTCGGCGAGCGTGAGGGCGCGGCGGCCGTGGGCGAGCGCGGCGTCGAGGCGGCCCGCGCGGCGGGCGTTCTCGCGCAGCACGGACAGGACGTTGGCGAGGAGAGCGGGGTCGCCGCTGTCCTCGGCCGGGGCCAGGGCCCGCTCGGCGGGGGCGAGGGACTGCTCGAAGTGGCCCGCCAGGCTGAGGGAGGTGGCCTGTTGGGCGAGCGCACGGGCCTTGAGGGACAGGCCGTCGGGCCCCTCGACGGCGCTGCTGCTCTCCTCGGCGCGGAGGGCGGCCGCCGCCGCTTCCTCGTACGCGCCCTCGTAGAAGCCGACCATGGCCCGCGCCATGTGGTGCGCTCCGGTCACCAGAGCAGGAGTGCGAGGGGTCGGGACGTGCGCGTGCAGGGCGGCGCGGGCCTGCTGTGCGGTGGCGCCGCGGCACAGGACCTCGGCCAGGCGGGCGGTGGTGAGGACGCACTGGTCGTGGTCGCCGTGGCGTTCGTACGCGGACAGCGCCGCCTGGAGGGCGTGCGCGGCGTCGGCGTAGCGGCCCGCGCGCTCCAGGTCGCCGGCCCAGGCCAGCCGGATGCGGGCCGCGTCGGACTCGGGGTCGGTGGCGGGCGCCGAGGGGCCGGGTGCCCGGGTGCGGGTGGCGGCGAGCGCGGTGCGGTGCAGGCCGACGGTGTGCGGGCCGGGGCGGGCGCCGCGTTGGCGCTCCAGGATCGCCGCGCACGCCTCGTACTGGCGCAGGGCCTCGTGCGGGAGCCCTTGGCGCAGGTATGCCTCGATCAGGGCGCGGTGGGCGCGCTCGTCGGCGGGGGAGTCGTCGAGGGCACGGCGCGCGGTGCGGGCGGCGGACTCCGGCTCGGCGGCGTCGAGTTGGGCCTCGGCGAGGGTGAGCAGGACGCGCCGCTGGAGGAGGGTGAGGCGCTCGCGGACCGGCTCGGCCCAGGGCGCGTAGCGGTCCTCGGGCAGCACGTCTCCGGTGAACGCGGCGAGGGCGGCGTCCAGTTGGGCCGGGCCGCCGTCCGCCAGAGCCCGCTCGGCCAGTGTCTCGGCGTGGTCGGTGTCGACCCGGACGGCGTCGGAGAGGCGCAGGAGGGCGCCCTGCCCGACGAGATACGAGGAGGGGGCGCGCGGCGCCAACTCCGGCTCCAGCGCGTGGCGGGCCGTGTGCAGCGCGACCCGCAGACTGCGCAGCGCGGGCCGCAGTTCGGCGTCCGGCCAGCACACGGCCATGATCTGCTCGCGGTGCAACTGGTGGCCGGGGGCCAGCGCGAGGAGCTTGACCAGGGTGCGCGCGCCGGGCCGGGACCAGCGTGTGGCGGTCTCGGCGCCGCCGTCGCGCAGAGTGCGGAAGCCGCCCAGGAGGTGGACGTGGAGCAGCGGCGGAGCCGCCGGGCGGGCTCCCGCGCCACTTCCGGCCTCTGTGCCCGTACTCGTACTCGCGCCCGTCCCCGTGCCTGGTCCCGTCGCGTCGAACGCATGCGCACTCGTGCTCATCGAGCGGCACTCTAGCCGCCAACAAGCCACTGGTGCGGCCGAGTTACGGGGGAATTACTGGCCGGAAAGCGATGCTCGTCCGGGCACGTCGCGGTGGTGTCGACCGCCGATCACGCCAATGTCCTCCGGGCCGTGCGGTGCCTCGCCGTACGCCGTTGACGGGCGGGAAACCGCTGCTCAGGATGGGCCCGCTCGCGCAGATCGCAGCCCCCTTCTCCCTACCGTCCAGAGGAGTCATCATGCGACGTTCCCGTGCCGTGGTCGCGGCCGGTGCCCTGATCCTGCTCGGCACCACCGCCGCAGTCGCCAACGCCGCACAGAACGAGCCCGCTCCCCGCCACCAGTCGGCCGAAGCGGCTCCAGAAGCGGCCAAGAAGGGGTCCGCCGCAGCGGCCTGGTGCAAGCAGCAGGGCGGCGCCGCGCAGACCCAGTACCCCTACCGCGTCGACCCGCGCACCCAGAAGCTGGTCCAGCTCGGCGGCGAACGGGAGATGTGCACCTTCACCGCCAAGGACGGCTCGCGGATCGCCCTCGCCGCGGACACCTTGAACTCGGACAAGGTCACGCTCGCCCAGCGCGCGTACCTGGACAAGATCGCCGACCCGGGCGGTCACCCCGGCAACCCGTCCATCGGCTACTGCCAGTCGCTCAACGGCACCGCCATGTACGGCCCCGGCAAGCTGGACGCCGGCGGCTGGGGTCCCCAGGGCGCCACCAAGACGGACGAGGTCATCGCGGCCTGCATGTTCGGCGACGGCTCGGTCATCGACGCGTGGGGGCTGAAGTACCACACGGGCGGCGTGATCCGGGGCGCCGACCTGGCGAAGAAGTTCAGGGCGTCGGGAGCCTGAATCGGGTAACTCTAAAGCTCAACTTTAGGGTGACGGTTCGCCGCTCGAGGTGCCGCTTGAGGCGCTGTCCGGAGGCCCTGCGCGGGGCGGCTCGGGCAGCCTCAGGCAACCTCACAGGGAGCCGAGGAACCCTGTGACGGCTGCCGCGGATGAGCAGGGCCGGGCAGTTGCCGGCCAGCCAGTCGTCCCGGTGATCTCCGTTGAGGAGCTCTTGGGAGGCGTTCATGTCCTCCGGGTCGAAGGAGAGACCCCAGCCGTCGGGGTGTTCGCGCACGGCGTCCATGAGGTGGACCGCCGACGGGCCGAGCTCTGCCAGCGGCTCGGCCTGGGTCGGCGCCCGGTGCGGCCAGGACAGGCTGAAGGAGAGGTCGTCATCGACTTCGGCCTCGATGCCCTCGACGTAGCCGGTGCGGGAGAAGTCGGCCGGACGGTCGGAATGCCCGTGCCCGCGCTGGTCCGGGGCGATGACCCGCCAGGAGTCGCCCAGCTCCCGGGCCAGGTGCGTGAAGGTGCGGCCCTCTCCGAAGTGTCCGTGCAGGGCCGGTAAAGGGCGCCCCGGACCGCCGAAGTCGAGGAAGGAGAGGCGGCGTCCGGCCACCACCGCGGCCGCGCGCTTCGGTTCGGCCGGGATCGTCGACGTCATGGCCGTCAGTATGCGGGCCGCACCGGAAGCCGCCGCTCACGTGGAACCGTAATCACTGCTTACATCGTCTCTGGGCGCGTCACATCAGAACGTTGTCCGGCACGTGTGTGAGAGGGGATCTCATTCCATGACGCAGCGTCAGCAACCCGGGTCCGGTGCGCAGCCCGTCCGTCGCGCGAGGTGGGAGCGCTATCGGGTCACTCATCCGTTCTCGCCCAAGGCCCTCGCGGGCCTGTGGGGAGCGATCATCGGCATCGTGGCGCTCGCCGCGCTGCTCGGCTGGGCGTTGGAGATGAAGGGCGGCGTCGTGATCGTCGCGGCGATTCCCTTCATCGCGTCGTGGTTCGAGAAGCAGCGCACGGCCTTCCAGTTCGACCCGTCCGGAGTGCGGGTGGGCGAGGTCCTGCTGCCGTGGTCCGACGTCAGCCAGTTCGTGGTCGCGACGCCGCAGGGCGGCCGGCAGGCGCTGCTCGGCGTGCGGCTGCGGCCCGGCGCGGCGCTGCCGCCCCACGCCTCCGTACCGCCGCCGCACCCCGACATGCCGGCACACCTCCATGTCGCCGTCCAAGGGCGGAAGTTCGAGCTGGCGCAGATGATCCGCAAGGCGCGCCAGTACGCTCCGTCGCAGGTGCAGATCGTGGTCGCGGACCCGTCCGGCGAACGCGTAGCGGCTTGAAGGGGGAGTGGGAATGGGCGTGGGAGTGGGAGTGGGAGCGATGACCGTGCGATCTCGCGGGGCGCGGACGGGGCTGTGGTGCGTGTCCGCAGTGGTGGGCGCGGCACTGGTGTCCGGCTGCAGCGAGGACTCGCCGCCGCCCGCGATCAAGTTCCGGGCGGCGAAGCCCGCCGGCGACAAGCTCGGGTTCCGGCCCGCACCGGGCACTCCGGTGACGCTGTCCCAGTGGCCCGACGCGTGCAAGCTGATGTCGGACGGCGAGATCCGGGCGATCCTGCCGCAGGCCAAGGAGTTCGAGCGGAAACCGGTGAAGGTGACCATCCTGAACATGGATCCGCTGTCCGAGGCCGCCCCCGGGACCACCGGCGATGTGCCGCGCGGCGGCTGCGAGTTCGGCTTCGCCCTGCCCGGCAAGGGCGGCGACTCCTCGCGCAACAGCAGCGTCAGCATCACCGTGACCGCCATCGCTGATCCGGCGGCAGTGAAGAAGCGCTACCTGGACGACAAGAAGGACGACAGCAAGAAGAAGGGCTTCACCGATCTCGGCGACTCCTGGGGAGTCGAGGGCTGCTACGCGGTGCAGAACAGCGTGAGCGACACCGGCGCGGACTGCTACCAAGGCCCGTATCTCTTCGAGGTCGGTGGCTCGAGCTGGGCCGACGGCGTGGCACCCCAGCCCGGCTCGGACGCCGAGCCCGCCGAGAACATCGCGGCCGCGAAGAAGCGGGCCCAGACCTGGCAGACGAAGGTCCTGGCCGAGTCGGTCCGTACGGTCGGTGCACGGATGTCCTGATACCGCAGGCCGCCCGACTCCGCAGGGCGCCCGACTCCTCGGGGTTCGTGATCCGGAGACGAGCGCTCAGCCGGTGCCGCGCCACCGCAGCACCTCCAGCGCGGCACCCACGCTGAGCACGTCCTGGGCCAGCGGCCGGGGCAGCAGGCGGTCGGCCTGGGCGAGGCGGCGCAGCAGGGTGTTGCGGTGGATGTAGAGGCGGTCGGCCGCGTGCGAGGCGTTGCACTGGGCGGCGATGAACACGCGGACGGCCTCGCGGAGTTCGGGAGCGGCGCGGGCCAGTTCGCCGAGGACGCGGCGGACGTAGCCGTCGGCCGCCTCCACGTCGGCGGTGGCCAGGGCGACCAGTTCCACCTCGTCGTGGGTGGCCAGCTGTTTCGGTGAGTCGAGGCGGGTGAGCATGCGCTGGACGGTGAGCGCGTCCAGGTGGCTGCGGCGGAAGCCCGCCAGGTCCTCGCCGGTGGAGCCGACCGCCGCTCGTACGGCGGGCTCGGCGGCCATCTCGTCGCGCAGCGTGCCCGGGTCGGGGGTGCCGTGCAGCCAGATCCAGCGGGCCGCGGCGCCCGCCAGCACGGTCAGCGGCCGGGGGTCGGCGGCGCTCGTGGCGATGAGGTCGGTGATCCGGCCGAGGGCGGCGGGGTCCGCGTGGGCCTCCTCGGTCCAGACGATCGCCGCGGTGTGACGGCCCGAGAGGCGGTAGCCGAGGCGCTGTTCGGCGCGGGCCTTGGGGATCGGCTCCCCGTACAGGAGGAGGCTGACGGTCTCGCGGCGCTGGGCGTGGGTGCCCCGGGAGAGTTCGTCGCGCTGCTCGGCGATCAGTTCGGTGACGGCCGCGATGGTGTCGTCGACGAAGGCGGCGATCGAGCGGCTGGAGACGTCGAGGAGTTCGCGCAGTTCGTCGATGTCGGAGGTCAGGGAGAGGCAGATGCCGGTCCAGCGGCGGATCGCGACGCCCTGGCCCGCCCGGTAGGAGTCCAGGGCGGTCTCGTTGAGCCCGCGCCGCACCACCTCGCGGGCGACCTCCACGGGGATGTCGTCGAGGTTGGGAGCGACGCGCTCGCCGGGGCGGTCGACGTTGGCCGAGGCCCAGAACAGGAGATTGGAGCGGTTGGCGCGGCGGGTCGCGGCGGAGAGCACCGGGTCGTCACTGATCTGTGCGCGGTGCGGTCCCGCCAGGGTGGCCTCGTCGAGCTCGCGCAGCCACTCCTCGGGCGGGTCGAGCGCTTTGCGTGCGCCCTCGCGGATGAGGTCTCGGACGCGCGGTGACGGTGGCTCCCAGGACATGACGGGAGCCTAGTCCGGGGAAGGGGCATTGTGCTCCGGGATTCGTTCATCCATGTGCACACTGCACCTGGAGTGAGGGCGGGCGGGGTCAGGAAGATGTTCATGAGCCCGCCTAGATGTTCATGCCCTCGCCCGCCACCGACGTCCGGGAGCCGACCTCATGCCCACGAACGACCCCGCCCCCGCCCCCACCGCGTACGACGTGCTGATCGTGGGCGCCGGCATCTCCGGGATCGGCGCCGCCCACTACCTCCAGCGCGACCACCCGCAGCGCGGCTACGCGATCCTCGAGGCGCGCGACGCCCTCGGCGGCACCTGGGACCTCTTCCGCTACCCCGGCATCCGCTCCGACTCCGACCTGCACACCTTCGGCTACGCGTTCAAGCCCTGGCGCGACAAGGACGCGATCGCCGACGGCGACAAGATCCTGGCCTATCTGCGCGAGACGGCGGCGGAGCACGGCATCGACCGCCACATCCGCTACCGCACCAAGGTGATCAGCGCCAACTGGTCCTCGGAGCAGGCCCGTTGGACGGTCGTGATCGAGCGGAGCGACACGGGGGAGCGGTCCACCCTCACCTGCTCCTGGCTGTTCGGGGCCGCCGGCTACTACCGCTACGACGAGGGCTTCACCCCGCACTTCGAGGGGCGTGAGCGGTTCCAGGGGCGGATCGTCCACCCGCAGCACTGGCCCGAGGACCTCGACTACGCGGGCAAGCGGGTCGTCGTCATCGGCAGCGGCGCCACCGCGGTCACCCTCGTACCGGCGATGGCGGAGAGCGCCGGGCACGTCACCATGCTGCAGCGCACCCCGACCTACGTGCTGCCGGTGCCCGCGGGCGACAAGGTCGCCGACCGCCTGAAGTCGCTCTTGGGCGAGGAGCGCGGACACGCCCTGGCCCGGCGCAAGAACATCCTGCGGCAGTCCGTGGTCTGGGGCCTGTGCCAGCGCTTCCCCAAGGGCGCACGGCGGCTCATCCGCTACGCCAACGCCAAGATGCTGCCCGCGGGCTATCCCGTCGACGAGCACTTCAATCCGCCGTACGAGCCGTGGGACCAGCGGCTGTGCGCCGTGCCCGACGGCGATCTGTTCCGGGCGATCCGGCGCGGGACGGCCTCCGTGGTGACCGACAGGATCGAGACCTTCACCGGGACCGGGCTGCGCCTGGCCTCCGGCCGAGAGCTGGACGCGGACGTCGTGATCACCGCCACCGGCCTCAACGTCCAGGCCATGGGCGGCATCGCGCTGACCGTCGACGGCCGCGCGATCGACCTCGAGGACACCGTCGCGTACAAGGGGATGATGCTCTCCGGCGTGCCGAACTTCGCCTTCGCGATCGGCTACACCAACTCCTCCTGGACGCTGAAGGTCGGCCTGCTGTGCGAGCACTTCTGCCGGCTGCTGCGCCGCATGGACGAGGGCGGCTTCGACACCGCCTGCCCGGTCATCGCCGACGCGGACATGCCGCTGCGCCCGTTCCTCGACTTCCAGGCCGGATACATCCGCCGCGCGGTCGACCGGCTGCCCCGACAGGGAAATCGTGCCCCTTGGCTGACCTCCATGAGGTACACCAAGGACGTCAGGCTGCTGCGGAAGCTGCCGGTGGACGACCCGGAGCTGCGGCTGAGCCGGAGCCCCGCCCACCGGTCCGCCCCCGCGGCCGCCGCGACCCGGTCCGGGGTGTGACCCCCCGAACCGGCCACCCACGCCAGGTCCCCGGCGCCTGGCCGACCTCTCGGAGAACGCCTTGCCCGTACTCGACTGGAAGCCCGACCTGCTCGCGGGCTACCACCAGCACACCTTCGAACTCGGCACCGACCCCGACGGCGAAGGCACCGCCGCCGCGGTCCTGGTCCGCCGGGACCCGGGCGGCGCCGAGGACGACGCCCCGCAGCCCGTGCGCGGAGCGGTCCTCTACGTCCACGGCTTCTCCGACTACTTCTTCCAGACCGAGCTCGCCGACTTCTTCGCCGACCGCCAACTGGCCTTCTACGCCCTCGACCTGCGCAAGTGCGGGCGCGCCCGCCGCCCCGGGCAGACCGCGCACTACGTCAGCGACCTCGCCCTGTACGACCGGGAGCTCGACCTCGCCCTGGAAGCGGTCGCCCAGGAACACCCGGACCTGCCCGTGATCCTGGCCGCCCACTCCACCGGCGGCCTGGTCCTGCCGCTGTGGCTGCACCGCCGCCGCGCGGCCGGACGCACCGAGCCGGTCTCCGGCCTCGTCCTCAACAGCCCCTGGTTCGACCTGCAGGGCACCGCCGCCCAGCGCGGACCGGTCACGCAACTGCTGCGCGTGGCGTCCAAGGCGGTCCCCTTGCGTGCGCTGCCCGTGCCGCTGAGCAGCGTGTACGGCGACACCGTGCACCACAGCCGCAAGGGGGAATGGGAGTTCGACCTCGACCTCAAGCCGCTCGCGGGCTTCCCGGTCACCGTCGGCTGGCTCAACGCGGTCCGCCGCGGCCACGCGGCCCTGCACCGCGGGCTCGACATCGGGGTGCCCTCGCTGATCCTGCGCTCGGACAAGAGCCACTTCTCCAGCCGCTACTCGGAGTTGAGCGAGCGGGCCGACCTGATCCTGGATGTCACGCAGATCGCCCGCTGGGCCGGCTGCCTCGGCAACGAGACGACCATCGTCCCGATCCCCGGCGCGCTGCACGACATCTTCCTGTCCCGGCCCGAGGTCCGGGCGCACGCGTACTCCGTGGTCGACGACTGGCTCAAGCGCCACTGAGGCGTGAGGGGGGATTGACATGTGAGGGGGGAGTGACGCGTGGGGTGGCCGCCGACGCGGGCGGCGGCCGCCCGGGCGAAGCGCCGTGTGCCGCCCGCGACCCGGCTCGGGGCTTCGGTTCGCGCGGCAGCGTATGTGGTCCTGCCCGCGGACCTAGTGATGGAACCCGGGCCGGTCCGGGGCGTGCACCGTGCCCTTGGTGAGCCGGTCCACCGCGGCACGGATGTCCCCGGCGAGCAGCGCGATCGTGTCGTAGCTGGTGCCGTGGCGGACCAACACCCGCTGGATGACGGTCTCTTGACGGTGCGCGGGCAGCGGGTAGGCGGGCACCTGCCAGCCGCGGCGGCGCAGCTCGTCCGTCAGGTCGTAGAGGGTGAAGGGGCTGGAGAGGGGCTCCTTGAGCATCCAGGAGACGGCGGGCAGGGCGCCCTGGCCGTCGTAGAGGATGCTGAACGGGCCCATCGCGGCGACCTCCTTGGCCAGGTGGCGGGCGGTCGCGGCGCAGGCGCCGTGCACCTTGGCGTAGCCCTCGCGGCCCAGGCGCAGCAAGTTGTAGTACTGGGCGACGATCTCGCCGCCGGGCCGGGAGAAGTTGAGGGCGAAGGTCGGCAGGTCGCCGCCGAGGTAGCTGACGCGGAAGATCAGGTCTTCCGGGAGGAGCTCGGGCGAGCGCCACACCACCCAGCCCACCCCGAGCGGGGCCATGCCGTACTTGTGGCCGGACGCGTTGATCGAGGCGACGCGCGGCAGGCGGAAGTCCCAGACCAGGTCGGGGCGGAGGAAGGGGGCGATGAAGCCGCCGCTGGCCGCGTCCACGTGCACCGGGATGTCCAGGCCCGTCTCGGCCTGGATCCGGTCGAGCTCGGCGCAGATCTCGGCGATGGGCTCGTACACGCAGGTGTAGGTGACGCCGAGGATGCCGACGACGCCGATGGTGTTCTCGTCGACGTAGTCGCGGAGCTGGTGCGCCTCCAGACCCAACGCATCCTTCTCCAGGGGGACTTGGCGCAGCTCGACGTCGAAGTAGCGGGCGAACTTCTCCCAGCACACCTGGACCGGACCCGCCACGATGTTGGGCTTGTCGGCGGGCTTGCCCTCGGCCTCGCGGCGGGCCCGCCAGCGCCACTTCAGCGCCAGGCCGCCGAGCATGCCCGCCTCGCTGGAGCCGGTCGTGGAGCAGCCGACCGTGGTCTCGCCCTCGGGGGAGTTCCACAGGTCGGCGAGCATGTGGACGCAGCGGTTCTCGATCTCGGCGGTCTGCGGGTACTCGTCCTTGTCGATCATGTTCTTGTCGAGGCACTCGGCCATCAGCGCGTGCACCTCGGGCTCGGTCCACGTCGTGCAGAACGTCGCGAGGTTCTGCGAGGCGTTGCCGTCCAGGGCGAGCTCGTCGTGGATGAGGGCGCGCACGGCACGGGCGTCGGAAACGCGTTCCGGCATCCGGTACTTGGGCAGGGTGTGCTCACTGATGGGCAGCGCGTACACGTCGTCGAAGGGGGTGCCGGACTCGCGGTTCGCCGCGTGGAGGGCCATGATCGCTTCCTTCGGAGGAGGGCCTTGAGGGGGTCTGCTTCTGATGCTGCCCCCGCCGGGCGGCCGTGGGGTCGGCATCGGGAGCGCATACGGCGATCGGCCGACGGCCATCAGGACGTATGGCACCGCCTTAAAATCAGCAGGTGCACATCGGGATGCTGGGTTCCTTGGAGGTACGCACGGACGACGGCGGCGCGGCCGACGTGCCGGGCGCGCGGCTGCGCGGGCTGCTGGTCGCCCTCGCGCTCAGGCCCGGCCAGGTGGTGGTGAAGGCGTCGCTCATTGACTGGATCTGGGGCGAGCAGCCGCCCGCCGACGCGACGAACTCCCTGCAGCGCCTGGTCTCCCGGTTGCGGAAGGTGCTGCCGAGCGGGGTGGTCGAGGGGCACACGGACGGCTACCGCCTGGTGGTGGAGCCCGACGCCGTCGACGCGGTGCGCTTCGAACGTCTCCTCGGCGCGAGCCGGGCCCGCACCGAGGACGCGGCCGGGCGGGCGCGGCTGCTGCGCGAGGCCCTCGGGCTGTGGCGCGGCGACGCGCTGCAGGACATCGGCCTGCAGGACAGCTCCGCCTTCGACGCCACGGTGCGGCGCCTGGAGGACCTGCGGCTGAACGCCACCGAAGCGCGCTTCGAGGCGGAGGTCACGCTCGGGCACGGTGCGGAGCTGGTCACGGAGCTGACCGACCTGGTGGCCGCGCACCCGCTGCGCGAGCGCCTTGTCGCCGCGCTGATGCGCGCCCTCGCCGCGGCCGGCCGCGACAGCGAGGCGCTGCTGGCGTACGAGCGCGTACGGGAGGCCCTCGCCGACGCCCTGGGCGTCGACCCCTCGCCGGACCTGTCCGCGCTGCACGTCGCGCTGCTGCGGGGCGAGTTGGGACCGCGGCAGGGGAACCGCAGGACCAACCTGCGGGCCGAGCTGACCACCTACGTCGGCAAGCGCGAAGACGTCGCGGCGGTCCGCGCGCTCATCGGGGCCCACCGGCTGACCACCCTGACCGGACCGGGCGGCGCGGGCAAGACCAGGCTCGCCACCGAGACCGCGCGCACGCTGCTCGACGAACTGCCGGACGGGGCCTGGCTGGTGGAGCTCGCCGCCATCGGCGCGGACGGCGACGTGGCCGACGTGGCGCAGTCGACCCTCGTCGGCCTCGGCCTGCGCGACGCCCTGCTGAGCGGGGTCCAGAACGCGGAGCTCACCGACCGGCTCATCGCCGCGATCCGCGAGCGCGACGCGCTGCTGGTCCTGGACAACTGCGAGCACGTCATCGAGGCGGCGGCGGCGTTCGCCCACCGGCTGCTCGGCGAGTGCCGTCGGCTGCGCATCCTGGCCACCAGCCGCGAGCCCCTCGGCATCACCGGCGAGGCGCTGTGGCCGGTCGAGCCGCTGGCCCTGCCGAAGAACGACGCGGGCCCGGCCGAGATCGAGTCCGCCCCCGCCGTCCGGCTGCTGCGCGACCGGGCCGGAGCGGTCCGCCGCGACCTCGCGGAGGACACCCGTACACAGGCCACGATGGTACGGATCTGCCGGGCCCTCGACGGGATGCCACTGGCCATCGAACTGGCCGCGGCCCGCCTGCGCACCATGTCCCTCGACCAGCTCGCCCACCGCCTCGACGACCGCTTCCGCCTGCTGACCGGCGGCAGCCGCACCGCTCTGCCCCGCCACAAGACGCTGCGCGCGGTGGTCGACTGGAGCTGGGAACTGCTCACCGACGCCGAACGCACCGTCCTGCGCAGGCTCTCGGTGTTCTCCGGCGGGGCGAGCCTGGAGGCCGCCGAGCGGGTCTGCGCGGGCCACGTGGCGGGAGCGCCGGGAGCGCCGGGGGCGGTCGAGCAGGAGGAGGTCCTCGAACTGCTCACCGCGCTGACCGAGAAGTCCCTGCTGCGCGCCGAGGGCGAGGGCGGCAGCACCCCGCGCTACCGCATGACCGGCACGATCAAGGAGTACGCCGCGGGGCGGCTCGCGGAGGCGGGGGAGACGGAGCAGGTGCGCCGCGCGCACCTGGCCTGCTTCACCGAGCTCGCCGAGACCGCGGAGCCGCACCTGCGCCGCGCCGAGCAGCTGGAGTGGATGGCCGTCCTGGAGGCGGAGCACGACAACATCGGCGCGGCGATGCGCGGTGCGTTCGCGGCGGGCGAGGCACAGGAAGCGATGCGGCTCGGGGGTGGCGCGGGCTACTACTGGTGGCTCGGCGGGCACAAGACCGAGGGCCTCGAACTGCTCACCGCCGCCACGCGCTTGACCGGCGAGGTGAGCGACGAGGACCGGGCCACGGTGTACGCGCTGATCGTGATGTTCGTGACCTCCGGCCTCGGTGACGAACACCAGGCCGCGGAGTGGATCCACCAGGCGTACGAGTTCAGTCTGCGCAGCCGGCACAGCCCGCGCCGGCACCCGGCGCTGGGCCTGGTCACCCCGCTGGAGCGCCTCCTGCGGGAGCCCGACGCGGTCCTGTCCGCCTTCGAGCCGCTGCGCGACGACGCGGACCCCTGGGTGCGCGCGATGACCCGGCTGCACCAGGGCAAGATGCGGGTCGTGCTCGGCCACGGCGGGCGGGACGCGGACGCGTATCTGGAGCAGGCGCTGACCGAATTCCGGGCGCTCGGCGAGCGGTTCGGGATCTCGTTCGCCCAGACCGAGCTGGCGGACCGGATGGCCATGCGCGGCGAGCTCACCGACGCGTGCGAGCACTTCGAGCAGGCGATCGCGGTCGTCGGCGAGGTCGGTGCCCCCGACGACGTCATCCGGATGCGGGCCCGGCAGGCACAGCTGTACTGGCACCTCGGCGACCGGGAGGCAGGCGCGGCCGCCATCGCCGAGGCGGAGCGCCACGCGGAGCGGGTCACCTGGCCCGGCGCCCTGGCCATGCTGGCCCTGGCGAAGGCGGACCTCGCCCGCTGGGCCGACGACGCGGAGGAGGCCCGGCGCCAACTCGGCCTCGCCAAGGCCCTGTTGGGCGACGACGCCGAGCGGCCCTACGTGCTCGCGGGGACGCACGACCTGCTCGGCTACCTCGCCGACGACCTCGACGAGGCCGCGGAGCATCACGCCGCGGCCTGCGCGGCGGCGTCGGAGACGGGTCACGCGCCGGTGATCGCGCAGGTGCTCGTGGGCGTCGCCGACCTGGCGCGGCGCCGTGACGACCACGCACAGGCCGCGCGGCTGCTCGCGGCGAGTGCGGAGGTGCGCGGGCTGCAGGATCGCTCCCACCCGGACGTGGCCCGCATCGAGCAGGCGGCGCGCGGACGCCTCGGCGACGAGAAGTTCGACGAGGCGGCGGAGGAAGGGCGGGGAGCCGACTGGTCGGAACTGGCCGGGGTCACGCTCGCTTAAATCCGCTACATGGTCCTGACGCCCAAGAGGCTCAAGAAGATCAAGTGACCTTCCTGCCCTGAGCGCATGCGCGGCCTCGCGGCGCAGTGTATGCAGGTGACCATGGGTGCGCGCCGCTGGTTCTGGGACCTGCTCCCCTGGCTGATCGTCGTGGCCGTGGCCGTCGTGCAATGGCAGGCAGGCGCCGAGGCCGAGCTGGAACCGCTGCTCGCGGCCGCACCCGCGCTCGCCGCGATCCGTGGCGGACCGCGCAGGGTGCTCGCCGTGTGCGGGGGCGTCGCGGCGGCCGGCCTGGTCGCCGCGCTCTCGGGACACTCGCTCGGCACCCGGCACCACGTCGTCACCACGGTCGCGGTGGTGGGGGTGTGCCTGGCCAGTCTGGTCGGCAGCGCGGAACGATCACGCCGGGAACGAGACCTCAGCCAGGCCCGCCGCCTGGCGGTGACCGTGCAGCGGGCCGTGCTGCCGCCGATGCCGGAGCGGGCCGGACCGCTGCGCCTGGCCGCCGACTACCACGCGGCCGACGCCGAAGCGCTGATCGGCGGCGACCTGTACGAAGCCGTGGCCCTGCGCGACCGGATCCGGCTGATCATCGGTGACGTGCGCGGCAAGGGGCTGCCCGCCATCCGCACGGCGGCCCAGGTGCTCGGTGCCTTCCGCGCCGCGGGCCAGTACGAACCCGACCTGCCGAGCGTCGCCCTGCACTGCTCACGAGCGGTCGCCCAGCACGCGGCAGCCGGGAAGGAGGCCGAGCCGGACGAGATGTTCGTGACCGCCGCGCTGGTCGAGATCGAGGGGCCAGAGCTGCGCCTCCTCCTCTTCGGGCACCCACCGCCACTGCTGCTGACCACCGACACGTGCAGCCCCCTGGAGGCCCCGGCCGCACCACCCTTGGGCCTCGCGCACGCCCTGGACGACGACCCGGCCGCGTATGAGCCGCACCGGGAGCGCTGGCGCCCCGGCGACCGCCTCCTCCTCTACACCGACGGCACCGCCGAGGCCCGGGACGACTCCGGCCGCTTCTTTCCGCTGCACCGCCATACGGCAACCCTGCTCGGCCTGCCCACGGAAGAGGTCCCGCACGCCCTGCTCAAGGCGGTCGAGCAGCACGCGGGCGGCGTACTGAGGGACGATGCGGCCGTGGTCGTGGCCGAGTGGCTTCTGGACCAGCCGCCCCTCAGACGAGGCCGTCGGTGATGTCCCGCAGCACCTCGTGGACCTGCTCGCGCAGCCACCGGTGCGCCGGATCCCGGTCGCTGCGGGGATGCCAGGCCAGGCCGAGGCGTACCGGAGCGAGTGCCACCGGTATCGGGAAGGTGCGCAGGCCCAGCAGGTTCGACGCGCGTCCGCCCAGGCCGCACGGGGCGAGCGCGACCAGGTCGGTGTCGCGGACGATGAACAGGGCCACCGCGTAGCCGGGCACGGTGATCGGCACGCTGCGCCGCAGACCGAGCTCGGCGAGGCGCTCGTCGATCGGCCCGGTCGCGCGCCCGAGCCGGGAGACGGAGATGTGCTCGGCGGCCGCATACGCACGGGCATCCGGCGGAGTGGTCGCGAAGGGATGGCCGTCGCGGACCACGCCGACGAGCTCGGTGTCGATCAGGTGGCGGGTCCTGGTCTCGGGGTCGAGGTGGTCGAGGATGCCCACTTCGAGGTCGACCGTGCCGTCGCGCATGGCGGAGGTGTTCTCGTACGTGTCCGGCGCGAACCGCAGCACCAGGCCGGGGGCCCGCTCGCGTACCCGCGCGATGAGCGGCGCGGCGAGCGACGTCAGGAGCGCGTCACCGGCGTTGACGGTCAGATCGGCCCGCAGCTCGGCAGGCGCCACCGGGCTCTGCGGCGACAGGAGCGCGCGCCCCTCGTCGACGAACGCGGCGACCTGGGCGCGCAGTTCGAGCGCCCGGGGCGTGGGGAC
Organism: Streptomyces odontotermitis; assembly: GCF_050510915.1. Lineage (NCBI taxonomy): Bacteria > Bacillati > Actinomycetota > Actinomycetes > Kitasatosporales > Streptomycetaceae > Streptomyces > Streptomyces odontotermitis. The sequence continues at coordinate 91,007 of NZ_JBNJLS010000006.1, forward strand.
GAGGCCGCGGCCCGCGCGCACCAGGACCGGGTCGCGCAGCGTGCGGCGCAGCCGCGCCAGGGTGCGGCTCATCGCGGGCGGCGAGGTGTGCAGGCGCTGGGCCGCGCCGGTGACGCTGCCCTCCTCCAGCAGGGCGTCCAGGGCGATCAGCAGATTCAGGTCGAGGCGGGCCATGCACGGATTATCCAAAGCTGCTGGTCGGCAGGCGAATTGCCGCTAGCGGAAAGTGTGTTGACCAAGGTGTCACTGGTGCCTGCCCGAGCCCCGGACCTAGCGTCGAGGCATCAGGCGATGGCCGCCGACGATGGGCCGTCAGCCGTCAGCCGTCAGCCGTCAGCCGTCAGCCGTCGCTCGTCACCCATCGCCCATCAGCCATCAGCCGTCGACCGGCACGGCCCACTCGACCTCACCCTCATCCGGGAGAACCATGAACGACGTCCTCGCAGTCATCGCGCAGAACAGCAGCAGCCTCCGCTTCATCGACATGCTGGACCGTCACACCCTGGCGGACGTGGAACTCCCCGCCCAGCCCCACGAGGTGCTCTTCGACGCGGACCGACAGGTGCTGTACTGCACGAGCACCTACCGCAGCGGCTTCTACGACCGGCCGGGCCCGCGTGCCCACGAACTCACGGTCGTCGACGCACGCACCCGCCGCATCGTGGACACGATCGACCTCGCCCCCGAACACGCCCCGCACGGCCTGGCGTTGGACGCGGCCCGGGGTCTGCTGTACGTCTCCGTCGAGGCCGGACCAGCCGGTGACGGCGCCGTGGTGGTCGTGGACGTCGACAGGCGTACGGTGCTGGAGCGCATCAACACCCGTGCCCCCGGCCCGCATTGGTTCGCCATCACTCCCGACGGCACCAAGGGCTATGCCACCAACAAGGAAGCGCCGTTCGTCTCGGTCGTCGATCTGGTGGAGCGGCGACTGGCCGGAACGATCGACGTGGCGGGCAGTGAGGGCCTCGCGCTCACCCCGGACGGCAGTCATGTCGTCATCGCCACACCGAAGTTGGCGCTGGGCGGCGCCCCCGCGGCAGCCCCGAACCTGAGCGTGTTCGACACCGCCACGGACGCGCTCGTCCGCACCCTTCCGCTGCCGGGGCCCGCCGTCCCGGTCCACATCACCGCCGACGGGACGCTCCTGGCGGGCCAGATCCGCGTAGCGGCGCCCCTGGGAGAAGGAGAAGGGGACGTGCCCCACCCCTTGCCGGGACGCGTGCACGTCTTCTCGGCGGGAACCGATGCCGGAACCTTCGTCCCGCGCGGCAGCGTCGAGGTCGGTCCGCTCCCGCTGACCATCAACTCCTCACCCGACGCCGCCTTCGCGTACGTGTCCAACACGGGTGGCTCCACGGTCACCGTGATCGACCTGGAGCTGGACAAGACCGCCGGGGACATCGTCATCGGCGCGGAGAGCGGTCCTCATGGACTTGCTTGCATTCCCTCTATGGGGAAGTAGGCCGGACGCTGTCGCGACAGCCCTTGATGAGATCCGTGGTGGAGACCCCGGCGGTGTAGGTCACGAGCCGTAGGCGTCCTGCGGCGGCCACCGGGCCGAAGACCTCGTCGATCGCGGCGGGGGAGATGTCGTCGCTGGAGCGCTAGAGCGCTAGAGCGCCTTGTGGAACGTCTCGGTGAAGGCCGCCTCGAACAGGGTGGTGACGTCGTGTTCGCTCAGCCCTTGTTCCCTGGCCTCGCGCATCCACTCCCCGAGCCGCGCCCGCAGCGGGGATTCCGGCGCCGTCTGCGGGGTGGCCAGGGAGCGGGTGATGAACGTGCCCGCGCCCTGGCGCACTTCGACCAGGCCGGAGCGCTCCAGCTCGCGGTATGCCTTCAGGGTGGTGTTGGGGTTGACCTTCGTGGTGGCCGCGACCTGGGCCGCCGTGGGCAGCTTGTCCCCCTCGGCCAACGCCCCCATGCGCAGGGCCTGTTCGACCTGATGGACGATCTGAAGGTAGGCGGGCAGGCCACCGCGGCGCTCGATGCGGAACACGACCACCGAACCCGCCCCCTTTCACCTCGTCGTTTGCCGTTTGCCGAATGTGGAGATGCCGACTGCCGACTGCCGACTGCCGACTGCCGACCTCGTCTGTTGTCTGCGGCAGCCTATGTCGTCCGATCCGCTACAGCGCGTGCCGCCGGGTCCGCCACAGGAACAGCGTGATCAGTACGGCGGTCAGCGCGAGGTAGATCCCCGCCTCGACCCACTGCATGCCGCCCAGCTGCCCGTAAGTGAAGTAGTCCCAGACCGAGTTGACGATGCCGAGCCTGTCGCGGCACGCCTCGGGGGACTTGGCCGTGGTGCAGGTGCCGTACCCGTACACCTTCCCGGACGCGGTGCCGATCCACTGGTCCACCTGCGTCACGTCGGCGAGCCAGGCCGGCGGATCGGTGTCGAGCGGGAACGCGGCGCGGTGCGGGGTGGCGAAGTCCGGCCGGAAGTGCTCGACCACGAGGCGGGTCACGGCCGTCACGCCGAGCGTCACGGCCATGGCGGGAACGGCGCGGCGCACGAGGGTGCCGATGAGGATGCCGAGCGAGGTGGTGAAGAGGGCGGCGGCGACCAGGACCGGACCGGTGGTGGAGAAGGTCGCGTCGTCCAGCCAGCTGTACGTCGCCAGCGGGGCGGCGGACCGCCACCACCAGGTGAACAGCGCGCTCAGGACGGCGGTCGTCACCGTGACCAGCGCGAGGGCGAAGCCCAGCTTCCACAGCAGCCAGCGGCGCTTGGACACGGACTGGGTGGTGACCAGCTGCGCCGTGCCGTGCTCCTGGTCGGACGCGATGAGCGGGGCGCCGAAGAACACGCCGAGCAGCAGCGGCAGGAAGAAGAGATAGCCGCCGACGTCGGTGATGTTCTGGCTGGCCCGGTTGATGACGTCGGCGTCGAGGGAGCCGAGCGGCTTCGCGGGCCAGCCGGCGGCGTGCAGGCTGCTGAGCGTCGAGGCCCGCTTGGAGATGATCCAGAGGGCGCCGCCGACGGTCGCGGCCGCGCAGGCCAGCACGGCGGCGCGGTGCTGGCGCACCATGAGCCAGGCGAGGCCGCGCAGCCGGCGGGGCTTGGCGGGGGCGGGGTCGAGCGGGGCGTCGGCGCGGGGCGAGAGGGTGGTGCTCATGCCACGTTCTCCAGGTGGTCGAGGGGCGGCGTGGCGGTCGGCGTGATCACTGCGGGAGCCTCGGGGGAGCGGAGGTGGGCGAGGAGCACTTCCTCCATGCTCGGCTCGGCGAGCTGCCACTCCTTGCTGAGTGGTCCTTCGGCGCGGACCAGGGCGGTGAACTGCCGCCCCGCCGTGCGGACTTCGACCAGGGTGTGCCGGTTCAGCTCGGGCGGCAGGCCCTCGTCGGTGAGGACACCGGTGACGAGGGTGTGCATCGGCAGCAGCTCGTCGGCCTCACCGGCCATGCGGACGCGGCCCTCGGCGACGACCAGCAGGTAGTCGCACATGTGCTCAAGCTCGCTGAGCATGTGGGAGGACATGAGCACGGTGGTGCCGCGCTCGGCGACCTCGGACATCAGCAGCGAGGACATCTCGTCCCGCGCGACGGGGTCGAGATCGGCCATCGGCTCGTCCAGGAGCAGCAGGTCGGGCCGCTTGCCGAGGGCGAGGGCGAACGCCACGCGGGTGCGCTGGCCGCCCGAGAGCGTGGCCACACGGGCGTCGAGGGGTACCTGCCCCGCCCGTACGATCCGCTTGGCGGACGCCTGGTCCCAGTCGGGGTTGAGTTCCTGGCCCATGCGCAGGCACTCGGCCACCGTGAAGCGCTTGAACAGCGGCTTGTCCTGGGCGAGATAGGCGAACCGCCGCATGGCCGCGGGCTGGTCGCCCGGTACCCCGAAGATCCGCAGGGCGCCCTCGGTCGGCTCGATGAGCCCGGCCGCCAGCTTCAACAGGGTGCTCTTTCCCGCCCCGTTGGGCCCGACGAGCCCGCAGACGCGCCCGGCAGGGATGCGCACGGAGCAGTCCTCCAGGGCCCGCCCCCGGCGGTATCTCTTCCCGAGCCCCCGGGCCTCCAGGGCCCACCTCGAGCCGCCCGTGCCCTGAGGTACAACACCTCGCACGCCTCCCCCTTTCGCTGATTCCACTAGCTGAGTGATGGAATCATGGTTTGCGGGGTCGGGAACTGTCAACCGGAGTTGTGGAATCCGGCGGGCGCGGCACGATGGCCGTGGGCAAGACCGTGAGATCGCGGGCGAGTCCGTGGGGGCAGGTTGAGCCGGGCGTCGATGACGCGGCTGGCGTACAGCGGGCTCGGTCGCCTCGGCGCCGTGGCGGCAACCGGCGCAATCGCCGAGGCCGTTCGGTTCAAGATCCGGCCTGGATGGAGTCGGCGGGGTGTCTTCCGCGGTGGGCGGGTCCGCGCGCGCCGCACGATCTGGCCATGATCCTCAACTCGAGACGGGCCACGGCCCTGCTGTGCGTGCTCGCGGTGCCGTCCGCGACGGGAGCGGCCACCGAGCCGCCCACGGAGGCGCAGGTGCGCGTGGTCGTCGACACGGACGGCGCCGCCAAGTACATCGCCCCCGGCGACACCTTCCAGATGAAGCTGAACGTGTACAACGACGGCCCGGCCGCCGCCGACAAGATCACCACCAGGATCGCGGCGCCCGAGGGTGCGGTCGTGGCCGACTACCACGGGGCGTGGCGCAACTACTGCACGGCGACGCAGACCGGCGTGACCTGCACGCCCCCGCGGTCCGCACCCGGCGACGGCAGCTACAGCGACTGGATCACCGTCGACCTGAAGGCCGACCCGAAGGCGGCCCCGAAGGCGAAGCCCGCCACGCTGACGGTCACCGCCACCGCGACCGCCACGGTCAACGGTGTGGAGGCGCAGCCGGTCCGGGCCGAGCAGCGCTGGACCCTGGAGAAGGCGCCGGTGTACCGCGCCCCGGCCGAGCGCGCGTTCCCGCAGAAGCGCACCCTGCGCTGGAGTCCGCTGCCGTCGTCGAAGGCCGAGCAGGACCGGCTCGGCCGCTGGATGATGCTGCCCGACTACCGGCCCACCGGATATCTGGTGAACGCGGGCGACAAGCTCGTCGTGGACGTGCAGCGGACCGAGCGGGGCGACCCGGCGCCCGAGCTGGTGATCGGCAACCACGGCATGCGCAACCCGGACCACGAGCTGCAGGATCTGCCCGAGCCGCGCACGTACGAGCTGAAGGCCGGGCGCACCACGGTCACCGATCCCCGGGGCGGGGTCATCAACCTGCGCTATGTCGACGACCGCCCCGCGAAGCAGCGGCACAAGGTCACGGTGACGCTCGGAAAGACGGCGCGCCCCCTCCCGTACTACGTGCTCGGCAAGACCACCCACAAGCAGTGGCAGACCATGCTGGAGGCGGCCACCGCGCCCTACGCCCAGCTGCGGGGGCGGCACGTGCAGCTCGCCGTGCTGCGCGACACCGCGCGGCAGCAGGCCGCGGCGAGCCAGGACGAACTGCTCACGACCTACGACACCGTGGCGGAGCAGGAGGACCGGATCAGCGGTCTGCGCGGCGAGGGGCAGCCCGCGGGCAGCCCGCTGCTCCAGCAGATCGTCGAGTTCCGCAACGGCTACACCGCCAACGCCACGGACTACCGCGTGGCCTGGCCCTCCAGCTGGGGCAGCGAGGAACTCCTGACCGCCAAGGGCCTCAAGCACTCGTGGGGCCTGTGGCACGAGATGGGCCACCAGCGCCAGATGTCCCGGTGGACCTGGCAGCCCATGACCGAACAGACCGTCAACATCTACTCCCTCGCCGCCATGCGGGCCTTCGGCGCCGACCCCAAGGACACCGGGCACGCCGGGCCGGCCGAGTGGCAGCTGGCGCTGAAGTACCTCGATCTCCCCGACCACCAGCGGGACTTCGATGCCGCCGGGAGCGCGACGGGCACCGGGAGCCTGCAGAGCAGCGAATACCACTTCGGCCGCTTCGTGATGTTCGAGCAGCTGCGCACCCTGTTCGGCGACGCCTTCTACCACCGGCTGCACACGGCCGCCCGGCCCGCCGCCGAGGACAGTGCCGGGGACGACGCGGCCCGCAAGAAGTTCTTCATGGTCGAGGCGAGCAAGGCGGCCGGGCGGGACCTGACGGCGTACTTCACCGCTTGGGGGCTGCGCCCCGCCGCCGACGTCCGCAAGGAGATCGCCGGCCTCGAACTCCCCGAGCAGCCCGCGGAGTCCAGCCGCACCCCGGTCTACGGCCAGCGCTAGCGGCAGCAGCAACTCCCACAACACCAGGCGACATCAGCGACGCGTCAAAATCCCCAGGGACTTAAGGCCCTAATCTCCTCGCAAAGCGGCGGCAAACAGAATTCATTGATACGGGAATTCGCCCCTGGTGGGTCCACGCGAGTAGGGCAGGGACTTTGGTCCTTGGGGACTTTTACGGCCTTCGACTGCCTGCAACCTGAGCCGCCCACCTGCGCATCATCAGGGGTGTCGGAATTCCGGCACCACACACGGGAAATTCCCAGGAGCCAGGGGAGGCTCATTCAGTATGCGTAAGGCATTCACCATCTCCGCCGTCGGTCTGGCGGCATCCATAGCCCTGGCGGCCCCCGCGGCCGCGTTCGCCGCTGACGCGCCGTCGCCCGATCCGTCCTCGCCGTCGGCCTCCGCGTCGACGCCGTCGGACAAGGCGTCGGTGCAGCTGCACCTGTCGAGCCCGGCGCACGCGACCGGGTTCCGCGCGGGCGAGCAGGTCAAGATCAGCGCGACGACGTCCGACAAGGCGCGGAGCGTCAAGGTCGTCTCGGACGCGTTCGGCTCCGTCAGCCTGCACTCCACCGGCGGCACCACGTGGACGGGCACGGCCACGGTCAAGAAGGACGTCAAGATCGGCACGTACCCCGTGACGGCGACGGCGAACTTCGGCGACACCGGCGCGCAGACCACGGGCTCCATCAGCACGTGGTCCGACAGCAAGCCCACCCCGCAGCCCGGCAAGGCGACCTTCTCGATGTCGACGGACGGCGGCAAGCCCGGCGACCACGTCGGCCTCGACATCAAGGGCACCGGAGAGCTCAAGCCCGGCTCGGTGTACGTGAAGTCCGACGCGTTCGACGGCGGCAAGGTCGTCCTCAAGCCGGTGCGCGGCGTCAACGGCGCCTGGCACGGCACCGCGACGGTCTCGAAGAACACCAAGGCCGGCTACTACGGCGTGACCGGCTATGCCGACGGCCAGAAGGTCGACACCCTCAAGTTCGGCGTCGGCGCGGGCAGCGCGGGCACCAACACCTCCCACGGCACCCACAACAACGCCGTCAAGCCGGTCGGTCCCGGCCAGTACAAGACCCCCAAGGGCTCCGTCCAGACCGGCATGGCCCCGGTCGCCGACAGCCACGAAGCCGGCAACATCGCGGGCATCGCCCTCGCCTCGGGCCTCGGCGTGACCGCCCTCGCCGGAGCCGGCGTGCTGCGCCGCCGTCGCCACGATGGCTGAGGCGGTCCGCAGGAGCCGTCGTGGCCGCCGCGTCCCGTACGCGGCGGCCACGACGGCCGCCGTCGCGCTCGCCGTCGGCCTGGCGGCGGGCTGCTCGTCGTCGAAGGATGACAAGGGCGCGCACCACGCCGCCGCCCTGTCCAAGGCCGACATCACCAAGACGTCCTCGCTGCCCGCCTCGGTGCCCGACCACCTCGAGATCCCGGACATCGGCGTCGACGCGAAGCTCGACTCGGTCGGCCTCGCCTCCGACGGCACCATGCAGACACCGCCGTTCGACAAGCCGATGGAAGCGAGCTGGTACAAGAACGGCCCCACCCCGGGCCAGACCGGCGCCGCCGCCATCGCGGGCCACATGGACACCCCGGATACGCCCGAGGCCGTCTTCTACAACCTCAAGAAGCTGAAGAAGTACGAGCAGATCGAGGTGCACCGCACGGACGGCACCACGGCGGTGTTCGCCGTCGACGAGGTCGACACCTACAAGAAGGACCAGTTCCCCACGCAGAAGGTGTACGGGAAGACCGACAAGGCCGAGCTGCGCCTCATCACCTGCGGCGGCGATCTGACGAAGGACCGCCACTGGGACTCCAACGTCGTGGTCTTCGCCCACCTGATGGGCAAGGAGGCATGACGTACTCCTCGGGCTCCTCGGGCTCTTCGTGCTCTTCGGGCTCTTCGGGCTGAAGTCCGAGGAGCACGACCCGGCAGGGGCCGCCGCTCCCCGTTGCGGCGGCCCGGTCCCGGCTCAGCGCAGCCGGGTCGCGGCATACACGTCGATGGCGTCGCGCTGGTATGCGGCCAGGCCCGGCGCGATCCCCTCGTACGCCGCGCGCCAGTGCTCGTTCTCCACGCAGGTACGCCCGATCGCGCGGTACTCCTCGGCGGAGGCCGCCCGGATCCGGGCCAGCGTGCGGTACTGGGTGTCGATCTCGGCCTGCACCTCGGCGGCGTCGGCGGGCAGGCCGGTGGCCAGCAGCTCCGCCAGCCGGATCATCTGCGCCGTGCGCTCGCGCTCGTCGGCCTCCCTCTCTGCCGCACTCGACGCCGCGCCATGCCGCTCGACGGCCCCGACCAGCTCCGGGAAACCGTGCAGGGCCTTCATGCACTGGGCGGACCGGATGCCCTCGAACAGGTTCTCCGGCCGGCTGATGCTGATCATGTCTGTGCCGTCCTTCCTGGACTGTTCCAGTTCGGCGATCGTGCGGGCGACGGAGCCGGCCAGGACATCCAGCCGGTCGCGCTCGGCGAGCAGCCGACGGTGATGGCCCCGCAGGGCCTCCACCTCGTCGACCTGCGCGGCCAGGATCCGGCCGATCTCAGGGAGCCCCACGCCCAGCGCCCGCAGCACGAGAACCTGCTGCAGCCGCAGCAGTTGGCGCTCCTCGTAGTAGCGGTGGCCGTTGGCCCCGATGCTGGCCGGCGGCAGCAGACCGATCTCGTCGTAGTGCCGCAGCGTCCGGGCCGTCACCCCCGACATCCGGGCGACCTCCGCGATCGGCCAGGCCATCGCCGCCTCCCCCCCCACACGTGCTTCACCGGGCCGGATTCTCCGGCTCTGCTCAGGACGGTAGAGGCTTCCGCTGCGGCAGCTTCAAGCCCCCGCTCCGAGGCTCCCAGGTCCCGCGCCGATGGGCGGGCGCCCGAACAGTGATCACGACTGGTCCGCTCGCCGAAGCCAGCGCAGGCGATGTGCCGGGAACGCCCATATTTTGAGGATCATGTGTGCTGACATCAGCCCGTTCCGGATCCAGATCCCGCAGGACGATCTCGATGACCTGCATGACCGACTGGCCCGTACGCGGTCGCCGTACCCGGTGCCCGGCGCCGAATCCGAGTGGGATCACGGCATCCCGTCGGCCTACCTTCACGAGCTGGCCGGCTATTGGGCGAATGGGTTCGACTGGCGTGCCCACGAGGCCAGGCTGAACACGTTCCCGCACTTCCTGACCGAAATCGACGGGCAGACCATCCATTTCCTGCATATCCGTTCGCCGGAGCCGGACGCCACACCGCTGCTGCTGAACCACAGCTACCCGACCTCGTTCGTGGAGTTCCTGGAAGCCAGCGGGCCACTGACCGATCCGCGTGCGCACGGCGGGAACCCGGCCGACGCGTTTCATGTCGTCATTCCCTCGCTGCCCGGCTTCACCTTCTCCAGCCCGCTCTCGGCACGCGGCTGGAACCTGGAGCGCACGGCCCTGGCCTTCGGCGAGCTGATGACCCGCCTCGGCTATGAGCGCTTCGGTGTGGAAGGCGGAGACCTCGGCGCCGGCGTGACCGGCCGGATGGCGATGCTGCTGCCCGACCGGGTGATCGGCGCGCACACCCATGGTGACCGGCTCCAGCTCGGCATGGTCGGCGAGGACCTCCCGGTGCCGGACGGCCTGAGCCAGGAGGAGCAGGCCGAGCTCGAAGCGGCGCAGCACAGCTGGGCGCAGATGAAGGGCTACCGGGTGCTGCACTCGACCGCGCCCAACGCCTTGTCGGCGGGTCTGGCGGACTCGCCGATCCTGCAATTGGCCTGGATCGCAGAGAAGTTCGTGCAGTGGGCCAACCCCGCCACACCGATCAGCCGCGAGAACGTGCTGATCACCGCCAGCCTCTACTGGTTCACCCGGACCGGCCCCGCGGCGGGCGACTTCTACTGGGAACTCGCCCACGCCGACAACCCGGGCTGGGGCGGCCCCTCAACTGTGCCCATGGCCTCCTCGCTGTTCTACAGCGACCCGCTGGTCCGCAAGGTCCTGGGCCCCGGCGACAGCGGAACCTTCTTCAGGGAGCACACCGAAGGCGGGCACTTCCCCGCGTTCGAGGTGCCCGACCTGTTCGTCGACGACATCCGCGCCTTCTTCCGAACAGTGCGCAGCTGACACAGCGCCCGTCCGCCATGACCACCACCCGCCCGAGGAGCAGCGACCGGCAGCGCCGCGCCATGCTGGTCCGTCGCCGCCTGCTCGCACCGTCCGTCCGCGCGACATCGGTGGAGCAGGCGTTTTACGAGGACCACAGCCTGGTGCGGATGCTGAGCATGCGCCGCACCGTGTTCGTGGTGCCGAAAGCCCTGGCGCCGGTGGTGGCAGCGTCCACCGCCCGCACTGTCGCGGCCCGCGAACGCGCCGCCCTGGGCAAGGTGCTGGCCGGACAGCTCGGACACGACGCGGCGTGGCTGGAAGCCGTCGAACGTGACCTCATCGCTGCCCTGGCCGATCTCGGTGAGGCCGACGCCCCCCCCAGATCGCCGATGCCGTCCCGCAGCTCAAGGAGCAGATCACGCTCTCCCGACCCTGTGGTGCAACGGCCACATCAACGCCGGGCTCTATACGGGGGCCTCGGTGTCGACGGCGGCACGGGTGACGGGCCCGTACACGCCGAGCGGCTCGTGGATGTTCCGGGCCTGCTGGAGACGGGCCACCGCGGACGCGACATCGCTGCTGTAGTAGCCGTCCACGGGACCGATGTAGAGCTGCAGGTGTTGGAGCTGCTGCTGTACCCGTACGACGGAGTCGCCGCTGGCGCCGACGGAGAGCGAGCCCGGCGGACTGGACACCGGCGGCGCCGGGCGGTGGTGCTGCGTGGGGCCGGGCTTCGCGGCCGGCTTGCGGGTGGGGGCCGGGGGAGGGGTGGGTGCCGGGTTGTCGGCCGACGGCTGGCCGGTGTCCTCGGGCGGGGTGTCGGGCGAGGTGTCCGGGCTGGGGGTCGCCTGGCGGTTCCCGGACGCGGCCTCGGGGGCCGAGGGCTCCGGGCTGCGGGACGTCGCGAGGAACGCGGCCGTGGTGACGGCGAGGGCCGCCGCCGCGGCATACCCGTAGCGGGAGGGCCGGGCGCGTCGTGGGCGCCGTCGGGAGCGGCGCCTCGCGGCCGGTGCCGTGACCGGCGCGGTGACCGGTGCGGTGAGCGGGGACGCGGCCGGTGGCGTAGTGGTCGGTGGTGCGGTGATCGGAGGCGCAGGAGGCGCCGTGGGAATCGGAGGAACGGGAGGCATCGGAGGCACGGCCGGAGTGGAGGAGGCCGGGCGGTCGCGCCGGGGCGCGGCGGGCGCAATGCGATGACGGCCCTTCGGCCCCTTCGGGTCCTTGCGGTTGTTGTCCTTGCGGTTCTTGCGGTGGGACGACGGCGCCGTGCGCGGCGCCGTGAGCGGAGGTCCTACCGGAGGCAGCGTCACGGTGGCCGTCGCGGACCCACCGGGAGTTGTCTGCTTCAGGTAGGACGACAGCGCGGGGTACGCCGTCAGGTCTGAGTCAGCTGCCTTGAGATTCACAGCGCAGAACCTAGAGGCCGACACCCTCCCGAATCGCCCGCACAGCGCCCGACCAGTGATCCTTAAGGCGCCGTTGAAGATCACCTCAAAGCCGGTTAAGGGCATGTCCGACGTGGGCGGACATGAGCGCGGCAGCGCCTGCCGGAGAAATTTCCCCGACTCCGGTCACATCGGCGCGCGGGCATCCGTCAGTGCTGTGAAGACGCCGATCAGGCCGTCGGACCACAGCGAAGGAGCCCAGCCATGACGAACACCCCCAACACCCCCAACACCCCCAACACCCCCAACACATCGCCCACCGCGCCCACCACGAAGCCCTCGATCTCCCGGATGCCCAACCCGGGTGAGTTCGTGCCCGAGTTGAGTGACATCAGCGCGGCCCTCTTCAAGGCCACGGGCAACCACTCGGTGCCGCGCACCACCATGAACCTCGTCCACCTGCGCGCCGGGCAGATCGTGAACAACACCTACCTGACGATCCTGAACACCGGTTTCCTGCGGAAGGCCGGAGAGTCCGAGGAGCGCATCACCGCCGTCTCCTCCTGGCAGGACGCCCCGTACTTCACCGACGCGGAGCGTGCCGCGCTCGCGCTGGTGGAGGCCACCCTCCAGCCCGCCCCGCACGGTCAGGAGCGCGTCTCCGACGAGCTGTACGCGGAGGTGGCCGAGCACTACGACGAGAAGGCGCTGGCCACCCTCACGATCGCCATCGGCCAGATCGGCTTCTTCATCGCCCTGGCCGTGATCGGCAAGCCGCAGCCGGTCACCTCGCTCGCGGACGAGCAGTGGGACTGACGTCCGGCCCTTGAGGCTGATGACCGGCCCCCCCTCCTCAGTCGCCCCCGCAGCCGCCCCCACAGCTGCTCCCGCAGCCGTGCCCGCCGCAGCTGTGGCCGCCGGAACCGTGACCGCTGTCGCCGGAACCGCCGCCCGAGCCTCCGTCCCAGACGCCGCCCCCGCACCCGCCACCGCTGTTGCTTCCCCAGCGGTTGCGCTCGGACGGCCGGGGCCGGGCGGCCCGTCCGCGGGCCTGGCGCTCCTTCCTCAACTGCTCCTGGCGCAACCGGGCCTTGCGCTGCTCCTCCTTGTACCGCTCCGCCTCCGCCTGGGCCTGCTGCCGCCTGGCGCGCTCCCGCTCGGCGGCGTCGGCCGGCGTCCACGGGCCGAGGCCGTGGCGCTGCTGCGGCCGGAGCACGGCGGACACGAGGCGGGTGCGGATCTGCCCCGCCTCCCCTTGATGCGCGTGGTACTCCACGAGGGCGCACTCCACCACCACCTCGGCCCCTTCGTGCAAGGGCCCGTAGACGATCGCCTCGAAGGGCTCGTGGGCCGCGTCGATGTCGTGGTGTCCGCTCCCGGCGCCGTACGCCGTGCCGCTGCCCAACAGGCGTACGCCGTCGCGGGTTTCCCGGTCCCCGGGGACGTACGAGATGAGGGGCCGCCCCGATGTCGTACGGGCGTCCGGGTACAGCCAGTGCCGCCCGCCGGGGCCCTTGCGCACGCCCACGATCAGGGCGGGCTGCGGCTCGTCGTGCAGTCGGCGGGCGGCCCGGGAGGCGGTCATGCCCCGGCCGAAGAGGGTGCTGCCGGGGACGGCGAGGAGCAGCGCGACGCTCTGGTGTCCCACGGCGTCGTACGGGGACGCGGCGCCGGACGCGTGGAGATCGCTGACCAGGCCGTCGGTGAGGACACCGGCCGCGATCAGACACAGCGCGAGACCGAGATAGACCTGGAAGTGGCCGCGGCGGCCGTCCGTCTCCGGAACCCCGTCGGGAAGGTCGACGCGGCGCCTGCCCGCCGCGTCGAGGGCGAGCCGCCGCTGGCGGCGCCGGGCGCGCAGCCGAAGACAGCTGCCCGCCAACGCCCAGGCGCACGCGCCCAGTTCGAGGAGGTATCCGGCAGTGCCCGTACCACCGAGGGATGGGGTGGAGGAGAGGGCGGAGGCCGCGTCGGCCGCGACGCCGACGGAGGCCACCGCGGCCGCCACCGGCAGGAACCGGTACCAGAGGGGGAGGGCCAGGAGCAGGAACGCGGCGGGGTAGCGCAGCCAGTCCGTCCCGCTGCCGCCGGTGCCCGGCCAGGCCGCTGCCGTCGACGAGGCGGCGACCGTCATCACGTACGCCGTGAGGACCACGGCCGCGAGAGCCCAACTGCCCGCCCCCGGGGCGAAGATGACCGGCAGCCGTGCCCTCCGCCACTGCTCCGCACCGCTCACGGGCCAGGCCGCGACACCGCCGTCGGGTATCGCCCCGCCAGGCAGGTGCTTGACATGGAAATGAGCCACTACGTCCCCCTAGATGTACTTCACTACGCGGCGACCGTACCCGCGGAGCGGGGCGCACGGGTGAGGCGTGCGGCTCCCGCATCCCGAACTCCCGTTTCCCGCGCTAGCGCCGGGTGACGGAACGGATCCAGGAGAGCTGCTGGGAGATCTCCCCGGCCTCGGCGACCTTGTCCCGGTCGGAGCCGTCGAAGACCCCGAGGAGGGTCTCCTTCCCGTGCGGGGCGATGCTCACCACCGGACCTCCGGAGTCACCCCCGGCGGGGATCCCGGACACCTTCTTCATGCAGAAGTCCGAGCCGCCCGGCGTGGTGTAGCCCCTGCACCGGGGATCGTCGGGCCGGACGACCCGCAGGTGCGCCTGCTTGAGCACCGGGGACTGGCAGGTGTTCTCGTCGTCGGTGCAGGTGGCTCCCCACCCGTACTGCCGCACGTCAAGGCCGGGGTGGACGGCAGTGGTGGCCAGGCGTGCGGGCCGGACCTTCATCCGCGGCACCTTGATGAGCAGCATGTCCGCGCGTGCGCTCCCCGCACGCTTGCCGCGCAGCGGGCGGACCGTGGTGCCCCTGCGCATGTCGAGGTTGCCGACGCGGAACGAGATCCGCTTGTCGGCGACCGGCTGGCCCTGCTCGAAGAAGCAGTGCGAGGCGCTGATGATCCATTGGCGGGTGACCGCCGTCCCGGTGCACGTCGGTTTGCCGTCGACGAGCATGCGCACCGCCCAGGGGGCGTAGGCGCTCTTGGACCCGCCGATGACGGCGGAGGCCGGCGCGGACGACATCACCGTGCCCGTCACCAACAGGAGGGCGGTCAACAGCAGAACACGAACTCGACGCACCATTCGTAACGGCTCCTCTTCTCAGGGCATCGCCTGCACTCCTGAACTCCTTTACCGAGGAAGAGATACCTGTCGGAGCCAACTGGTTCCGCGCGCGGCCGTCATGGCTGCATGGCCGCGCGGCAGCCGCGCGCCCAGTCGTCCCGGTACTGCGTCGCAAGGCTGCCGGTGTACTCGGGTGTCGAGGCGTAGCTGTCGCAGATTTCCTGGTAGTCCGCCTTGCCCGTGCTCTTGCTGACGGCTCTGAACTCGAGGACTGATCGTGCCGTGGCATAGGCCCTGACCGTCGTGTCCAGTGAGTCGGTCGCCGGGCCTCTGGGGAGCGGGGAGTCGGCCTCTGCCGGGGACGGCGCGGGTGCCGCGGTGCGGGTGGCCGTGGTGGTCGGCGTCGGGCCGGGTTCTGGTTCCGCTGCGGTGCGCGCCTTCACCCACGCATAGCCCCGGTCATAGGCTTTCTGGGCCTTCGGGTCGGCCTGGTCGGGGAAGGCCGCGGATTCGAGCACCGTGGTGGCGGCGGCCGAGAGGGCGATGACGGCGGCCAGGGATATGAGGACGGTGCGGGGCTTGGGCTGACGCATCACGTCAGCCTTCCACATGCCGGTCGGCGGGCGTGGAGGCGGTCCTGGTGGTCGGATACCGGACCACCAACACGGCCTCCACGTCCCCCGACGGCGCCCCGTACACATGCGGCACATCGGCCGCCCACTCCACGTGCTCTCCCGGGCCTGCCTGGAGGGGCGCCGTGGCCGGACCCACGACTGCGGTCCCGGTGACGGCGACGAGGTGCTCGGTGGCGCCGGCGGTGTGCGCGCCCGACTGCTGGCGCTGCCCCGCCCGGATCCGTATGCGGAACACCTCCGTGACCGCCGCACCGTCCTCGAACCGCTCGATCAGCCGGGCATCCACGGCGGTGCCCGAGAGTTCGGCGTGCTCGACGGGCGCGCTCAGGACAGCGGTGAGGTGGGTGCCGAGTGCGGTGGTCAGGGCGTACAGGGTCTCAAGGGTGGGGTTGCGGCGGCCGCTCTCCAGCTCGGACAGGGTGCCCTTGCCGATTCCGGCGCGGCGGGCCAGCTCGGAGAGGGACATCCCCTGCTCGTCGCGGAGTTGGCTCAAGCGGCGCCCCACCTGCTCGGGGAGATCACTCATGTCGTACGGACTCCTTCCGCCGCTCCTGGCCCTGCTGCCGCCCTCGCACTCGCACTCCACTCGACGCGGCCAAGTCCCCTGCGCCGCAGCACCGTTGACCGAACCGTACAGCCGTCCTACTGTCACCCGTGTGCGTTCTGTTTACGGAACGCAGCGTGCCCCAGCCAGAGTACGTCCACGTCCTGGAGGGATCCGTATGAGCGTGTCGCGGCTGCGCCACATCCCCGGCATCGGGGTCGACGCGATGGGCGACGCGGCCGATGCCGCTCACGACCCGGACCTGCTGCGCCTGGAGAACCTCGACACCGACCTGCGACCACCCCAAGTCGCCCTCGATGTCACCCACGTGGCGATCGACGACGACGCCGCCAACAGCTTCCTGCCCTTCCAGGGCAAGACCGAGCTGAGAGCCGCGGCGGCCGCGCACGTCGGCCGGATCGCGGGTGTCCCCTACGACCCCGCCACCGAGTGCCTGAGCGTCGCCGGGGGCCTCAACGGCGTACTCAACGTGCTGCTCGCGACCGTCGAGCCGGGCCAGGAAGTGGTGGTCTGCGACCCGATCTACGCCGGGCTCGTCAACCGCATCCGGCTGGTCGGCGGCGTGCCGCGACATGTGCGCGGCACCCCCACCAAGGACGGCTGGAGCGTCGACCCGGACGAACTCGCGGCCGCGGTCGGCCCGAACACGGCCGCGGTCCTCGCCATGTCCCCGGCCATGCCCACCGGCGCCCTGCTCGACCACACCCACTGGAACGCCCTCGCTCCCAAGGCCGTCGAGCACGACTGCTGGATCGTGTACGACGCCGCCATGGAGCGCATCCGCTTCGACGGCCGCGCCCCCGCGCACCCCGCCTCCCACCCGGCCCTGGCCGACCGCACCCTTACCGTGGGCTCGGCCTCCAAGGAACTCCGCATGATCGGCTGGCGGGTCGGGTGGGTCGTCGGCCCCGCGCGGATCATCGCCGATGTCCACCTCGTCGGCCTCACCAACGTCGTCTGCCAGGTCGGCATCGCCCAACAGGCCGTCGCCGCCGCCCTGGACGCGCCCGACGCCGAAGCCGACGTGGCCGCCGCCACCCGCGTCTGGCAGCAGCGCTGCGCGCTCATCCTGGACGAGCTCGCCGACTACCCCTGCGTCCGGCCGCACGGCGGCTGGTCCCTCCTCGTCGACACCGCCGCACTCGGCCTGCCCCCGGCCGACGCCTCGCACCGCCTCTTCCACCGCGGACAGGTGGCGGCGACGCCCATGACGGGCTGGGGCCCGAGCGGCGACGACTACGTCCGCCTGGTCTTCGCCAACGAGCCGGTCGAGCGGCTGCGGGGGCTGGGGGAGCGGTTCAGGGCGGCGTTCGGCTAGGCGGTTGCCGCCTGCCACCCTCGACCGTCCTGCCTAGGTCTTGTCGCCCGGGCTGCCCAGGCTGCCCAGGGCGTCGTGGACCTGTTGCCCGGTCAGCGGACTCGCGGGCAAGGGGCTGCGGGCGGCCTCGGTGCGCAGGCCGTCCAGGAGGAAGGCGGCTTGTCGGCGCCAGGCGTCCGGGGCGGCCTCGGCGGTCGCCCGGGCCAGCAGGGCATTGGCGGCGAAGACGAACACCAGGTCCGCGTTGGTGAAGTCGGGGCGCAGGACGCCGGCTTCATGGGCCCGCTCGACGATCCGTTGCGCGGCGCCCATGGTCCGGCCGCAGGCGGTCATGAGGCGCTCGGCGCCCGGGTAGCGGCCGCTCACCACGTCGGCGACGGCGGGGTCGGTGGCCTGGAGTTCGCAGAGCTTCTCGACGTAGTACGCGAATCCCTCCCAGGCGTCCTCCTGGGACAGGGCCTGCTCGGCGACCTCGTTCAGGCGGCGCGCCGCACGATCGGTGACCACCTCGTCGATGAGGGCCTCGCGCGTGCCGAAGAGGTTGTAGAGCGTCCCGTGGCTCACTCCTGCCCGGCGGGCGATCTCTTTGAGCGGCACCTGCAGGCCGCGCTCCTGAAAGAGCTCTGCGGCGGCTGCTCGCAGCTTCTCCGCGTTGCGTTGCGCGTCGGCCCGCATCCGGTGATTCCTCCTGGCCCCGGCCGTCGAACAGAACTTGACCCTCAGGTCAACTTGCATGCTACCGTCGAAAAGTAAGTTGACCCAAGGGTCAAGATATCGAAACGCCGAAACGCCGAAACGCCGAAACGCCGAAACGCCGAAACGCAGAGAGCAAGGAGCCCCTCATGTCCAAAGTGATCGCCGTCTTCGGGGCCGGTACCGGTCTCGGTGCCTCCGTCGCCCGTCGCTTCGGCCGTGAAGGGTTCCGTGTCGCCCTGGTGGCGCGCCGCCGACAGCGTCTGGACGCGCTCGTCGAGGGCCTGGCGAAGGACGGCATCGAGGCAGCCGCTTTCATCGCCGACCTGTCCCGGCCCGCCGATGTACCCGCGCTGATCGCGAGCATCCGCGACCGCTTCGGCCGCATCGACGTGATCGAGTACGGGCCGTTCAGCGCCGGGCAGAGCTTCGCCCCGGCCGCCGAGACGGACGCCGCCTCCCTGGAGCAGGGCCTCCCGATGTTCCTGCTGACCCCCGTGGAGGTGGTCCGCGCCGTACTGCCGGAGTGGACCGAGCGGGGAGACGGCGCCTTCCTCCTGACCACCGGCGTCTCGGCGGTCCACCCGATGCCCGGTCTCAGCGGACTGGCTCCCGTGGGAGCCGCCGCCCGCAACTACCTCTACTCCCTCCACGGCGAACTGGCCGACGCAGGCATCTACATCGGGACCCTCTCCGTCGGCGCATCGATCGCCCGCAGCGAGTTGAGTGCACTCGTCGCCCGATCCGGCACCCCCGCGGGCTCGACCGCGGAGTTCCCGGTCGTCGACCCCGATGACCTCGCCGAGCAGTACTGGGACATGTACACCAGACGCGACCGGATCGAGCAGCTCCACCCTCAGCCCTGAAGCGTGCGGCGCAGCCGGGGCGGTGTCCCTTCCGGGTGATGGCCCGGGCGCGGCTGCCGTGGGCCGCGGCGGCGGGAGCGGAGACTGGCCGGACGCCCCTGGCCTGCCCCGTTCTCGTTCTCTCTCGTTACCGCTCCTGTGAGTCGCCGTGTTCGCTCTTCTCCTTCTGGTGTCCCTGCTGTTCGTGTGGACCCTGGTGTCGGAACGGCTTGCGCGGTGGAGTGTCACCGCGCCCCTCGCGTTCGCGCTCGCCGGGATCGTCCTGACTCGTGGTGAGCACCCGCCCGTCCAGCTCGACCTGGAGACGCACGCCTTCGAGCGCGGCGTCGAACTCGTCCTGGCGGTCATGCTGTTCACGGACGCCACCGAGGCCCGCGACTACGAACGGCTGGGCAAGTCGGTGGGGGAGGGCCGGTTGCTCGGCCTGGCGCTGCCCGCCTCGGTCGGGCTGACCAGCCTCTTCGGCGCCGCGCTCTTCCCGGGCACGAGCTGGTGGCTGCTGGCCGTGGCCGCACTGGTCGTGATGCCCATGGACCTCGCCCCGATCGCCACGTTCCTGCGTGATGCGCGGGTGCCGCTGCGGGTGCGTGCCGCGCTGAACATCGAGGGCGGCTTCAACGACGGGCTCATCTCCCCGCTGTTCGCCTTCTGCGTGGCCAACGTCGTCTCCGCCCACGGCGATACGTTCACCGATCTCGTGCTGAACGCCCTGAAGGGCGCGGTGTACGCGGTGCTCGTCGGCTCGGCCCTGGGGTTCCTGGCCTCCTGGCTGGTGCGGCGCGCCCTGGAGGCAGGATGGGCGCGGCCCGCCGGGCTGCGACTGGCCACCTTGACGCTGCCCTTCATCGCGTACGCGGCCGCGGTGCCGATCGGCGGCAACGGCTTCGTCGCCGCGTTCGTGACCGGCCTCTGGTACGCCCACACGGCGCACGCCATCGGCCACCACAACCTCGAACTCGCCCACGACGCGGTCGAAGTGATGGCCCTGGCCGTGTGGTTCGCCTTCGGCAAGCTCACCGCGGACGACTTCGCGCAGGGCGGCGTCACCTGGCCCGTCATCGGCTACGCGCTGCTCGCCCTCACCGTCGCCCGGATCGTGCCGGTGTACGCGGCGCTCGGCGGCATGGGCTTCGGCCGGGTGGAGCGGGGCGCGGTCGGCTGGCTCGGCTCCCGCGGGGTCACCTCGATCGTCTTCGCCCTCCTCGCGTACGTCCAACTGCCCTATGACAGCGCGGTGTTCATCTTCAACGTGACCTGTGCGACCGTCCTGCTGAGCATCATCCTGCACGGCGTCACGATGGAGCCCGTCGCCCGCTGGTTCGAGGGCCACCAGGGCCGGAGTGCTCCGTCGTCGCTCGCCGAGGCGGACGGCGGTCGATGACGGGCGGGCATCGGCGCGCCCTGGCCCGGTGCGTGCCGTCCCGGCCCGTCCCGACCTGCCCGACCCGTCCCGTTCCGACCCGGCCTTCACGAGTCCGAGTTGCCCGAGCCCCGGTCGCCCTCAGGGGGAGGACGGTGTGCGTCGGCGTCGTCCGGAGCCCGCGTCGCCGTCGGCGCTCCGGCGATCGTGTCCTGGAACCAGGTGCGCAACCTCTCCCAGCGGGCGTCGTGCCGGGCGGTCTGCCGTTCGGCGCGGGCCCGCTTGGCCGGGCGGTCGCGGTAGAAGCGGCGGTACCAGGGAGAGCCGGGCCGGGCCAGGCGGATCGCCGCGGCCGTGCCCACGACCGGGACGAAGAGACCGAGCACCCCCAGCCGGAGCTTCCCCTTGGCGAACGCGACCGCCGCGCACAGCGCGTCCGCCACGATCGCCGTGATCCACCAGCCGCGCCCGGTCGTCGCGAGGTCGCCGAAGGAGTCGATGCCCAGCGGGGTGATGCCCAGCAGGACGGCCCCGACCGCGGCCACGGTGAGGGTGATCGCCTCGACGGAGGCGCGTCCCTCCTTGGACCAGTAGACGTCCTGCAGGTGCAGGATCAGCGCGAACTCATCGAGGACGAGTCCGGCCCCGGTGCCGAACACAACGGCGGCCAGGCAGCGGGACAAGCCGTCGTCGCCGGACACCCCGACCGCCCAGAAGCCCCCGATGACGGTGAGGATCACGCCGGGCACCACGTGGTGGATGTGCAGTCCGCCGGAGCTGACATTGCGGAACGGCCCCCGCCCGGCCCGGATCATGCGCGTGATCAAGCGGGTCACCAGGAACACCACGACGAACGCCAGCAGCGCGAACGTGAGCGGCAGCCGTCCGTTCGCGCTCGCCGCCAGTACCCGTTCGGCCAGTACCCGTTCCGCTCCCGCTTCCGCCGTCGCGGCTGTCAGCCCGTGCTCCGTCACAGCCCGTAAACGAGCCGCGGGAGCCGCGGACACTGAGGCCGTGAGGAGGCCACGCAGCCCGTACGGCTCGGTCAGCTACGCCTTGCGGGCCGCCTTCTCCGCCGCCCGCACCTGCGCGGCGAACCCCTTGGCGGACAGCCGCTCCAAGGTGCCGCCATGGCGCAGGGCCAGGTCGTCGGCGGGCCGCGGGGACTCCTCGTAGAGGTCGGCGACGAGCGCCGCCGTCCCGTCCTCGACGCGGCCACTGACGTAGATCAGAGCGGCCCCGCCCTCCTGATCGCGGGCGTTCGCGAGCGCCTCGGCGGCGGCCGCCGCGTTGGTCAGGCCCAGGAACGCCCCCGCGGGACCGGCGAGCAGCCCGAGCAGACCACCGACCACCCCGGCGCCCACCGTGTACCCGGCCGTGCTCTCCACGTGGCTCTCCGGCACGTCCACGATCCCGTCCGCCGAGCGTTCCAGGACCGCGACCGCCGCCAGATCGGGCAGCAGCTTGAAGTCCGCGAACGCGGCGCGGCAGCGATCGGGATCCGCGAAGAAGATCAGCAGCACATTGTGGGTGTCGGCCATGACGGGGGCTCCTCGGCTGGCTGCTTGGCTGGCTCTTCGGCGGGGTCTTCAGCGGGTCTTCGGCGGGTCTTCGGCGGGTCTTCGGCGTGACGGGGCCATTCCAGTGGACCCGGCGTCGGCCGCCCTCGCCAGTGGAACCCGGGAGGCGGGACGCGGCGGACCGTGCGAGATTCGGTCGTGTCCGCTGCGTCGCCGGAGTGAGGAGCCCGATGGTCGCACTGGTCCGGTCGGCCACGCAGGTGACCAAGGTTTGCCTGGTCCCCTGCGGCGCAGCGAGCTGTTTCCGGCCCCAGTCCCGGCCCCAGTCCCGGCCCCAGCTCCAGCCCTGGCTCCGGTCCCGGTCCCGGTCCCGGTCCTGATCGGATCGTGCGCGGATGAGCTGGTGGTGGGAGAGGGCGAGGCGCACCGGGCGACAGCGCCGCCGCAGGGACGGGGCGCCGCCGCGGACCGGTGACCCGGGGGCCTCCGGCGTCGTCGGCCCGGGAGATGGTCCGCCGTCGTCCGAAGCGTCCACGCACGACCTCGCCGCCGCCCTTCGCAAGCGGCTGCCCCCGCTCGGCGCCGACACGATCCGGGTCCCGCGCAGCGAGGACCTGGAGCCGCGCATGCTGCAGGAGCTCGCCGCCACGCTCAGCACGGTGGGCATGGACCTCGTGCGCGCGGCGGAGCGCACCGCGCAGATCGAGAGCACCATCAAGGACATCGCGGCCCGCTACGGCGTCGCCGCGCGCTGTTTCGCCGTGCCCACCGGCGTCTTCGTGCGCGTCGCCCACGGCCCGGGCAGCACCGCCGGAATCGTCGACTTCGCGCCGGTCGAGGGCCCCGACCTCCGGCTCGACCAGGTCCAGGCCCTGCAGCTCCTGGTCGAGCGGATGCGGCGCGAACCCGTACCGCTGCCCGAAGTGCGCGGCGCGCTGCGGGAAGTCGAGGACCTGACCGTCCGGTTCAACCCGGCCGCCCGCGTCCTGGGGTACGCGCTGCTGACCATCGGCCTGGGCGTGGTGCGCCACCCCACCGTCCCGGCCATCGTGGGTTACGCGGTCCTGGGCGTCCTGGTCGGCCTGCTGCACCTGCTCGGCGACCGCTTCCCCGCGATCAGGAGCGGGCTGCCGGTGGCCGCGGCCGTGCTGGTCACGGTGGTGGCGCAGCGCTGGGCGGGACCTGTGCTGCACGAGGCGCCGACGAACCTGTTCATCCCGCCCCTGATCGCCTTCCTGCCGGGAGCCTCACTGACGCTGGGCGTCATCGAACTCGCCGCCGGGGCCGTCCTGTCCGGCATGGCCCGGCTCGCCAAGGCGGGCAACGTTCTGCTGCTGCTCGCCTTCGGCATCCTCGTCGGCACCACCGCCGTGGGCGCCCGCCCCGTCGCCGAGCCCTACCCCGACACCCTGGGGCGCTGGGCCCCTTGGTGCGCACTATTGCTGCTCGGCCTCGGCTTCCAGCTCTTCCGCATCGCCCCGCCCCGCGTCATCGGCTGGCTGGTCGGCGCCCTGTTCCTGGCCCGCTTCGTGCAGTCGCTGGGCACCACCGTCCTCGGGCCCGCCTTCGGGGCGTTCGCCGCGGGCATGCTGCTGCCGCCGATGGCCGCCGCGATCCAGCGGCGGACCAGCACACCGGACCGGGTGATCTTCTTGCCGTGCTTCTGGATGCTGGTCCCGGGCTCGACCGGGCTGCTGGGCGTCTCCGAACTCTTCGTCCAGCACAACGCCAACAGCGTGCCCGACCTGATCACCACCACCGTCACGGTGGCCGCGATCGCGCTCGGCGTGCTGGTGGGAGCGGGCCTGCTGCAGCGCCCCCACCTCGAACTCGCCACGGCGGCGCCGTCCGCCGATTCCAGGGCGCCTGATTCCCGTACGACCGAAGCCCGTACGACCGAATCCCGTACGGTCGAAGGGCCCGGCAGTCGCGGCGCCGATCCTCCGGCGGCCGGGGGAGGAGACGGGCCCCGCTGACCTCCGGTCGGCCACTGCCCTGATAACTGCCCTGATCTCTGCGGAGCCTTGACTTCTCAGGAGTGCCGCCCCACCGTGCCGCCATGACGCCCTCGTCACCCCCGTCACCCCCGTCACCCCCTCCGCCACCTCTGCCTCGCTCCCGCGCCGCCTTCGTCCCCTGCTCCGGCGAGAGTTGGCGCGACCCGTACCCCATGTACGCGGCGCTGCGCGACCCCGAGGTGTACTCCTCCCGTCAAGGGCTCACCTTCACGTACGGAGACATGGAGGCCATCGGCCTGGACGCGGCGACGCCGATGGTGATGCTCGACCCGCCCGAGCACACCGACTTCCGCAGGCTGATCACCAAGGGGTACACCCCGCGCCGCGTCGCCGCCATCGAGCCGGACATACGAAGCTTCGTCCGCGGCCGCCTGAACCATCTCGACCGGCTGGCGGAGGAGAGCGGTGGCGCCGAAGTGGACCTGATCTCCGCCCTGTTCAAGCCGCTGCCCAGCTTCGTCGTGGCGCGCTACCTCGGCGTCGACGCAGCGGACCGGGCGCGGTTCGACGGCTGGACGGAGCAGATCGTCGCCGCCAACGCCCAGGGGGACCCGCTGAACGCGACCGAGGCGGTCGGCGGTCTCTTCGACTGCTTCACGCAGCTCATCGACCGCCGCCGCACCACCCCCGCCGACGACACCGTCTCCGACCTGATCCAGGTCATGGGCGACGACGAGGCGAGCCTGCTGCGCATCCTGGGCTTCGCCTTCACGATGGTCGCGGGCGGCAACGACACCACCACGGGGCTGCTCGGCACGGCTGCCGAACTCCTCACCGCACACCTGGAGTTGCGGCACGCGCTCGCCGCCCGACCCGGCCTGATCCCGCACGCCGTCGAGGAGTTTCTGCGCCTTGCCGCACCCGTGCAGGCGCTGGCCCGCACGGTCACCAGGGAAGTGACCCTGCACGGCGCCACCGTCCCGGCGGGCCGCAAAGTGCTCCTGCTGTACGGGTCCGCCAACCGTGACCCGCGCGAGTTCGGCCCCACGGCCGACGTACCCGACACCGACCGAAGCCACCGTCAGCACGCGGCCTTCGGCTTCGGCCCGCACCACTGCCTGGGCGCCGCCGCGGCCCGCCTCCAGGCCCGCGTCGCCCTGGAGGAACTCCTCGCCCGCTTTCCGGAGTTCACGGTCGACGCGGCGCGCGGCACCTTCGCGGGCGGCAGCTTCGTACGGCGGTACGCGACCTTGCCGTGCGCTCTGGGCTGAGGCTGGTTGACCGCTGCCGAGGTATATGACCTTGCGCAAATGCACAAGCGTTCAACGTGTTCACGCCCGGAGGGTTGGCGCTCCGCTCCCTTCTCCCGGGGATCAGCCCCTTCGAGCGGGAGGTCATCGACGCCGTCGCGTTCTACAAGCACCGGGCTGAAGGCGAGATCTCCCCTCTCTACGGATACTGCGGGCCGGACCCGGTTCATCGAGGACGGACTCACCATCGGCCGACCCGAGACCCCTCACAGCTGTCACCTCCCGATGAGCGCCTGTGCCCCCACTGCGTGGCGCACTTACGTACGGACGGCGCGGCAACGCCACAAGGCTGTACTTCCGGACAGCCGCTCGGGGTGTTATCGCTGAGGCCCCGAGGCCCCGAGGCCGCGCCGGTCACGGCGTGGCGCGCAGCAGCACGAGTGAACCGCTGTACGTCGGCCGGCTGCGCAGGTGGCCGAAGGCTTCGTCCCAGGCGCCGCAGCCCAGCGCCCGGCGTAGGGAGGTGTCGAAGTCCTGCGCGGCCTGCTCGTCGAGGGAGCTCCAGGCCGAACTGGCCCGGCGGGCGGCCGGGTTGAGGAGGAGTTCCGGGCGACCGTAGTACGCCTCGTTGAAGCCGCCGTCGGTGCAGTCCAGCGGTATGGGGACGAACTGGATGGTGGTGGTGCCCCCGAGCGCGGCCGTCAGGCGGTGCAGGGGCGGGTGGCGGCGGGCCTCCGCGTCGAGGACCTCGGGGGCGTACTCGTACAGCCAGAAGTCGCGCACGCGCAGGGGGTCGCAGGTCAGCACGGTGACGGGGCCTCGGGTGACGCGCCGCATCTCGCGCAGCCCGGCGGTGACGTCGGTCCACTCCTGGACGCTGAAGAGGGTCATCGAGGCGTCGAACTGCCCGTCGTCGAAGGGGAGATGTTCGGCGACGGCGTCGATGGCGGTGGCGAGTTCGGCGGGGCGCTGGGCCCGCAGGGCGAGGGAGGGCTCGACGGCGGTGATCGAGTGTGCCGCGTTCTCGTAGGACCCGGTGCCCGCGCCGACGTTGAGGACGGTGCGTGCGTCGCCCAGTGCCCGGTCGATGTAGTGGGCGATGCGCGCGTCAGGGCGGTGGTACGAGGCGGCGTCGCGGCTGATCGCGCGCGGGCCGGCGTGGCCGGCGTGGCCGAAATGGCCGAGGTGCTCGTCCTGACTGCGTGTGACCATCGGTGACCTCGCCTGCTGGGCCCGGGCCGGGGGCGGATCCCTCGGCATCCGCGTCCCGAAGAACATTCTCATCCTGCATGTGCCACGGCAGTTGTCATAGTCCCCTGTCGCATGCTTGGCAGATCAGCCAATATGCGTCGCAAATACGCTGTCGTCGTTGGATGTTGCGCTGGCGGGCTCGGTGGCTCCCGGTGGATCCCGGTGAGGTCGGGAGTGTGGGCGTGGCCCGATCTGCCAGGAACTGTGGCCCTTCTGGCTCTCGGATGCGGCGCGCCCACAACCGGACTTTTGCGGAGGGATTACCTTCGGAGCCATGAAGTCCGGCGAGCCGCGCGACAACGGCCCGCTCACCCCTTCCGTCCCTCTACCTTTGCGAGGCACCACCCCATGAGCCTGTCCATCCGGAACCAGATCGCCGGCACCGTCGCGTCCGTCACCACCGGCGAAGCCATGGCGACGGTCAGGGTCCGCCTGGACGGCGGCCAGGACATCACCGCCGCGATCACCGCCGAGGCCGTCAAGGACCTCGGGCTCGCCGAGGGCTCCGCGGTCAAGGCCCTCGTGAAGTCCACCGAGGTCTCCCTGGCCACCGGCCCGGTCCGGGGCCTGTCCATCCGCAACCAGATCCCGGGCACCGTCTCGGACGTCGCCGCCGGCGGCGCCATGGCCTCGGTCAAGGTCGACGTCGAGGGCGGTGCGCTCACCGCGGCCATCACCAAGGACGCGGTCACCGACCTCGGCCTGGCCGCCGGCTCCTCCGTCGTCGCGCTGATCAAGTCGACGGAGATCTCGCTCGCCACCGCCTGATCCGGCCCGCCGGTACGACCAGGGCCCCTCACCCCAGCCGGGTGAGGGGCCCTCGGCGCGTGCCACGGCCGGGGCTTCTGTATCGCCTGCCCGGCAAAGCCCCGGGATCGTCGACGTCACGCCGAATCGGTCAGCCTCAACGCCTCCTCCACCAGCGTCTCCACGATCTTCGACTCCGGCACCGTCTTGATGACCTCGCCCTTGACGAAGATCTGGCCCTTGCCATTGCCGGAGGAGACGCCGATGTCGGCCTCGCGGGCCTCCCCGGGGCCGTTGACCACGCAGCCCATCACGGCGACGCGCAAGGGGTGCGGGAAGCCGTCGAAGGCCGCCTCCACTGCCTCGGCCAGGCGGTACACGTCGACCTGGGCGCGGCCGCAGGACGGGCAGGAGACGATTTCCAGGCGGCGTTCGCGCAGGCCCATCGACTGCAGGATGGCGATGCCGACCTTGACCTCCTCCACCGGAGGTGCGGACAGCGAGACCCGGATCGTGTCGCCGATGCCGCGTGAGAGCAGCGCGCCGAAGGCGACCGCCGACTTGACCGTGCCCTGGAAAGCGGGGCCCGCCTCGGTGACGCCCAAGTGCAGGGGGTAGTCGCAGCGTTCGGCCAGCTCGGTGTACGCGGCGGTCATGACGAGCGGGTCGTGGTGCTTGACGGAGATCTTGAGGTCGGTGAAACCGTGCTCCTCGAAGAGCGATGCCTCCCAGAGAGCCGATTCCACGAGGGCCTCCGGTGTGACCCGGCCGTATTTGAGGAGCAGGCGCTTGTCGAGGGAGCCCGCGTTCACGCCGATGCGGATGGGCGTCGCCGCGTCCCGGGCGGCCTGGGCTATCTCCTTGACCTTGTCGTCGAAGCGCTTGATGTTGCCCGGGTTGACCCGGACCGCCGCGCAGCCCGCGTCGATCGCGGCGAACACGTACTTGGGCTGGAAGTGGATGTCGGCGATCACCGGGATCTGCGCCTTGCGGGCGATGGCGGGCAGCGCGTCGGCGTCGTCCTGCGAGGGCACCGCGACGCGCACGATCTGGCAGCCCGCGGCGGTGAGTTCGGCGATCTGCTGGAGCGTGGCGTCGACGTCGGCGGTGAGCGTCGTCGTCATGGACTGCACCGAGACCGGGGCGTCACCGCCGACGGGCACGGAGCCCACGTGGACGGTGCGCGTGCGGCGGCGCGGAGCGGTCAGCGAACGGGCGGGCATGCCCAGGTCAGTGGTCACGGAGGGCCTCCGGCTCCAGGTGGGGATGGCCCGCGCGGGCGCGCAGGACCGAGTGGACGATGCCGCTGCGGCCGAGTCCGGCCGCGGCGAGGATGTCGGCGCGCCCGCCGTGGGCGAGGAACCGCCCGGGCAGGCCGAGGACCCGTACCGGCACGGTGCTTCCGGCATCCGCGAGCGCCCGTGCGACGGCCGTACCGGCGCCGCCCGCGCGGGTGTTGTCCTCCACGGTGACGACCAGCCGGTGCCGGGCGGCGAGCCGCGTCAGGTCGGCGGAGACGGGCAGCACCCAGCGCGGGTCGACGACGGTCACGCCGACGCCGAGCGCGGCCAGGTGCTGCGCCGCCGCCAGCGCCTCGGTGGCCAGCGGGCCCACCGCGATCAGCAGGACGTCCCGGCTCCGGGAGTGCCGCAGCACGTCGACGGTGCCGATCCGCTCCACCGCCGAAAGGTCCGCGCCCGCCGTCGCCTTGGGGAAGCGCAGCGCGGTCGGCCCCCTGCCGTCGGCCATCGCCTCGCCGAGCAGCTCCCGCAGCCGCGCCGCGTCCCGGGGCACCGCGACCCGCATCCCGGGCACGGCGCCCAGCACCGTCAGGTCCCACATGCCGTGGTGGCTCGGCCCGTCGGGACCGGTGACCCCGGCCCGGTCCAGGACGAAGGTGACCGGGAGCCGGTGCAGCGCCACGTCCATCAGCACCTGGTCGAAGGCGCGGCCCAGGAAGGTGGCGTACACGGCGATCACGGGATGCAGCCCCGCCATGGCCAGGCCCGCCGCCGACGTCACCGCGTGCTGCTCGGCGATTCCGACGTCGAAGAACCGCTCCGGGAAGCGCTCGCCGAAGGGGGCGAGCCCCGTCGGGCCGGGCATCGCGGCGGTGAGGGCCACCAGGTCGCGGCGGTCCTCGCCGAGGCGGCAGATCTCCTCGGAGAACACCCGCGTCCAGGTGGGCGGCGTGGGGGCGGACGAGCGCGGACGGCCTGTCTGCGGGGCGAGCGGTCCGCCCGTCTGCGGGTCGAGCGGCCCGACCGCGTGCATGCGCTCGGACGCGTCCTGCTCCGCCGGCTCGTATCCCTTCCCCTTGACGGTCACGACGTGCACCACGACGGGCACCCGCATGTCGCGGGCGATGCGCAACGCCTCCTCCACGGACGGCAGATGGTGGCCGTCGACCGGTCCGAGATAGGCGAAGCCGAGGAGTTCGAAGAGGGTGCGGGCCACCGGAAGCGGACCGCTCACGCCATTCACCCCGCTCACCCCGCTCACGCCGCCCGTGCCGCTCATGCCGCCGCCCGCGCCGCCCGGCGGCCGGTTCGCTGCACCCGGCGCGTCCAGCAGCCAGTCGACGGTGTCCGTCGCGTCGCCGCGCAGGTGCTGGAGGTGGTCGGCGAGGGCGCCGACGGTCGGGGCGTAGGAGCGTTCGTTGTCGTTGAGGACGACGATGACGGGCCGGTGCGGGGCGCCCCCGATGTTGTTCATCGCCTCCCACGCCATGCCTCCGGTCAGCGCCCCGTCCCCGATGACCGCGACCACGGACCGGTCCGCCTCGCCCGCCAGATGATGGGCCTTGGCGAGCCCGTCGGCATACGAAAGGGCCGTCGAGGCATGGGAGTTCTCGATGACGTCGTGCGGGGACTCGGCGCGCGAGGGGTAGCCGGACATGCCCCCGGCCTGGCGCAGCCCACGGAATCCCGGAGCCCGCCCGGTCAGCAGCTTGTGCACGTACGCCTGGTGGCCGGTGTCGAAGAGCAGCGCGTCCGCGGGGGAGTCGAAGACCAGGTGCAGCGCGAGCGTGAGCTCGACGACGCCGAGGTTGGGGCCGAGGTGGCCGCCCGAGGCACAGACGTGCTCGATGAGGAACCCCCGGATCTCGGCGGCGAGTCGCTCTCGCTCCTCGCCGGACAGCGAGCGCAGAGACTCCGGGCCGGACACGCGGCGGAGCACGGGGTAGTCGTGGGTCACGGGAGCAGAGGTCACAGCAGCCATGGGTGTGCCTACCTACGATGCGAGGAGCGAGCGGTCGTTCAACGGATCGGCGGGGGAGGGGAGTTCACGTCCGTACGGCGGCGAACGGGCTCCGTCCGTACGGCGGCGGGGCGCGCTCACGTCCGTACGGCCGAGGGCGGCGCGAAGTGCAGGTCCTCGACGGTCGTGGTGCGCTCGACGACCGTGACGGGGCCCAGCCCCGCGAGGAACTCGATCACCCCGTCCACCAGGGCGGGCGGCGCCGACGCCCCGGCGGTCAGGCCGACCCGGTCCGCCCCCTCGAGCCACGCCGGGTCGATGCGGGCGGCGTCCTCGATGAGGTGTGCGGCGGTGCCGAGGCGGCGGCACACCTCCACCAGACGCACCGAGTTGGAGGAGTTCGCCGAGCCGACGACGAGGAGCACGTCGACCTCGGCCGCCACCGCCTCCACGGCCAGCTGCCGGTTGGTCGTGGCGTAACAGATGTCGTCGGAGCCCGGCTCGGCGAGGAGCGGGAAGCGTTCCCGCAGCGCGCCGACGACCTCCTGGGTCTCCTGGACGGCGAGGGTGGTCTGGGTCAGTACGGCGATCCGGTCGCTGTCCGGTATTTCGAGCGATGTGAGTGCCGTGACGTCGTCGGCGGTCTCGACCAGGACGGTGCGGTCCGGTGCCTCGCCCAGCGTGCCCTCGACCTCCTCGTGCCCGGCGTGCCCCACGAGGACGACGGTGTGGCCGCGCCCCGCGAACCGCCGTGCCTCCGCGTGCACTTTGGTCACCAGCGGGCACGTCGCGTCCACGACCCGCAGCCCCCGGTGCCCGGCCTCTGCGCGAACCTGCGGGGAGACCCCGTGCGCGGAGAACACGGTCAGCGCGCCGTCGGGTATCTCGTCGAGCTCGTCGACGAAGCGGGCGCCGCGCTCGGTCAGCCGCCGCACGACGTGCGTGTTGTGGACGATCTGTTTGCGCACGTAGACGGGCTCGTCGGCGCTGTCGAGGAGCCGCTCCACGGTGTCGATGGCGCGCTCGACCCCCGCACAGAAGGAGCGGGGGGAGGCGAGAACCACCGTGCGGGGGCGGGGTGGTGGGGAGGCCGGGCCGGGATCGGAGCCGTGGGGATGCGGCGGGACGGACATGGTTCCGCCTCCTCTCAAGGGTCTGGGGCGGTCTGCTCGGAAAGGGGGCCAGGAGCTGTGCGGCCGGGTGGTCGGCCCGGCCGGGCCGGTTCGTCTCTGCTGGACGGGAGGGCCGGATGGTCGGTCCGGCCGAGCGGGCAGGCGTGCACGCCGCAAACACTCCCCGCCGTGAATCCCCACACCCCTGTGGGCCCCACTCGGCACCACGTTGCGCCTGGTGAGCTGTTTCCCGTCCGGCATGCGAGCGGCAGAATTCACCTAAGCACCGGACATCGACACCAGTAAGTGGCCTGTACCGCTGCATGCGTGAATATGTTGAAAGCCCAAGAAAAAACCGTCCTGCGCGGCCGGTCGAGGACATACGCCGATCAGCCGCAGAGCTCTCCGAGGGACGAGGCATGACCCGCCGCGGACGCAACCACCAACTGGCCGCCCTGCTCGCCGAAGCGGACTGGAGCGCCGCCCAACTCGCCCGCCGGGTCAACGCCTTGGGCAGCGCCCGTGGCCTGCGCCTGCGCTACGACCGTACGGCGGTCGCGCACTGGCTGGCCGGGACGCGCCCCCGGCGCCGGGTCGCCGATGTGGTCGCCGAGGTGCTCAGCCAGGCCACCGGCCGGCCCGTGACCCCCGACGACACCGGCCTCGCCCCGCTCGCCCGGGCGCGCGGCGAGGCGCTGAGCCCGGCCGCCGACCGCACCGACCCGGTCCGCCGCCTGCTGACCCTGTGCCGCACCGACATCCACCCCGGACTGCGCTCGGTCCTCCTCAACTCGCCCTACACCACGGACTTCAGGCCCCGCTGGTCACTGCCGCCGGACGACGCCGGCGAGCAGTCCCCGACCGCGCACACGCCCTGGGAGGCGCAGTCCCTGGAGGAGGCGGTGACGCTCTTCCACGACCTGGCTGCGCGCCACCCCGGCCCGCGCACCAGGGCGGCCGCCGCGGCCTTCATCGCAGGTGAAGCGGGACCGGGGCTCTTCACGCAGACCCGCTCCCCGTCCCACGCCGCTCTCCTGGTGCCGCTGTCCCAACTCGCCCATCTCTTGGGCTCGATGAGCGGTGCGGCCGGTCACGACGGTCTCGCCCAGGACTACTTCCGTACGGCCTGCGCGCTGTCCGCGCGGGCGGGGGACCGCATCACGTACGCGATCACGGTGCGCGCGATGAGCACGCAGGCCGACGAACTGGGCCACCCCATGCACGCGTTGGACCTCGCCGAGCGCGCGGCGCTGCTGGCACCCCGTGAGAGTCCCCCCGAGGCCCTGGCCTACCTCCTGGCCGGACGCGCCCTGGCCCGGGCCGCCCACGGTCTCGGCCGGGAGGCGCGCGACGACCTGCGCCAGGCCGAGCGCCACCACGCGCGGGCGGGGCAGGACAGCGCCCCGGGCGCCTTCACGGCGTACCCCCGTGCGGGCCTGGACTACCAGCGCGCCCGCACCCTCCTGGTCCTCGGCGACCGGACCGGGGCGCTGCACGCCTTTCAGGAGTCCCTGGAGCACCGCGACGCCGAACACCGCAGGGCCCGCGCGCTCAGCCACGCCCGCTACGCCGAGGCCCTGCTGTCGGTCGGACACCTGGACGCGGCCTGCGCCCAGTGGCGCGACTGCCTCGCTCTCCTGCCCACCCTGCCGCCCCATCAGGCCCGCCGGATCCTCCGCGCCCTGGTCCGCCGCCTGTACCCCTACCGCCACCACGCCAGCGCCCAGCACGTGCTGCTGCTGGTGCGTGCGCAGCTGACGACCCCTCGCTGAGAGGCAGTCCGTCACGCCGTGAAAACTCGCGCCCGGTGAGACGTTTGCCACGGCCGGGGGCGGCGCGTCGCGTGCGCGGTCCATGGTCGAACAGGGTAGCCAGAGATCATGGTCTCCTCATCGAACATGCCCCGCGCCCTGGTCGGTCTCCGTGCCCTGGACAGCTTCCGGGTCCTGGACCGCCGGATGTTCCTGCGCGTGGCCGAGTCCCGGCTGCCGGGCGCGGAGCAGGTGCTGCCGCGGCTGTCGCGGGCCGCGAACCACGGCCGCCTGTGGTTCGCCACCGCCGGGGCGCTCGCGGCCGCGGGCGGGCCCCGCGCTCGGCGGGCCGCGGTCCGCGGGGCCGGGGCTCTCGCGCTCGCCTCGCTGGCCACGAACACCGTCGCGAAGTACGCGGTCCGCAGACCCCGCCCCGCCTTCGACGCGGTTCCGCTGGTGCGGCGCCTGGTGAAGTACCCGCACACCTCCTCGTTCCCGTCCGGGCACTCCGCGTCGGCCGCGGCCTTCGCCTGCGGCGTGGCGCTGGAGTCGTGGCGCGGCGCCCTCGTCGTCGCCCCGCTCGCCGCCGCCGTGGCGTTCTCCCGGGTGTACGTCGGTGTCCACTACCCCAGCGACGTCCTCGCGGGCTGTGCGATCGGCGCGGCGGCGGCCGCGGCCACCTGCTACTGGTGGCCGCCGCGCGTCACCGCCCCCGGCGAGCGCACGGCCCGCGCCGACGAGGCGGCACCGGCCCTGCCGCGGGGCGCGGGCCTGACCGTGATCGTCAACTCCCGCTCCGGCGCGGGGGTTCCGGGCCGTCTGCCCGCCGACGAGCACCTCAAGCTGCTGCTGCCCGAGGCGCAGATCGTCGTCAGCGCCCCCGGCGACGATCTCGGGGTGCTGCTGGACGAGGCGGCGCACCGCGCCAGGAAGGACGGCGGCGCGCTGGGTGTGTGCGGCGGCGACGGCACGGTCAACGCGGCGGCACGGCGCGCGACCGCGGCGGGCGTGCCCCTCGCCGTCTTCCCCGGCGGCACCCTCAACCACTTCGCCCTGGACGCGGACACGCAGACCTTCGAGGAGACGGCTCACGCGGTGGAGTACGGGCAGGCGATCCGCGTGGACCTGGCGCAGGTGCAGGTGCCGGCGGGCGAGGACAAGCACTTCCTCAACACCTTCTCCATCGGCCTCTACCCGGAGCTGGTCGCCGCGCGCGAGCGGATCGAGGGCCGCATCGGCAAGGCGCCCGCCGCCGCCCTCGCCCTGGCCCGCGTCCTGCGCACCGCCACCCCGATCCACCTGCGCATCGACGGCGAACCCCACCTGATCTGGCTGCTGTTCGCGGGCAACGGCCACTACCTGCCCAACGGCTTCGCCCCCAGCCACCGCCCCCGCCTGGACGACGGCACCCTGGACATCCGCACCGTCTCCGCCGACACCCCGCTGGCCCGCACGCGGGTCGTCCTCTCGGCCCTCACCGGCTCGCTGCTCCGCTCCCGCGTCTACCACGCGCGACAGGTGAGGCGACTGGACCTGACCGAGCTCGCGGAGGTCAACTCCCTTGCGTACGACGGCGAGACGGCATCGGCACCCGACGCGCTCACCCTGGCCAAGCAGCCCGGCGCCCTCGTCGTCTACAGCCCCAGCAACGCGCCGAACGAAGTCGTGCAGCGGGCACGCACGGTCACGGCGGCGGCCTACGGAGGCGGCAGCCGCCGCGTACGCGACGAGGTGTAGACGGTGGCGAGGGGATGAGGAGCAGGAGCAGGAGGCGAGCCGCGCGGACCGGCGCGCGGTGACCCTCAGCCCGGCTGGAAGAAGGCGAGCATCTTCTGGGCGGCGTCCGGCGCCGTCAGCAACTCCTGGATGTCCGCGGACATCCGGGCGGCAGCGCCGGTGCGCTCGAACATCTCGCGTTCGTATTCCCTGACGGCGGCGGGCACGTCGTCCGGGTGCGCGGCCAGCGCGAGGCCGAGCAGGGCGCCGTCGAGCAGCGCCATGTTGGCGCCCTGGCCCACCGGCGGCATCAGGTGCGCGGCATCGCCGAGCAGCGTGACGTCCGGCGCCGAGGGCCAGGTCAGCCCGATGGGGAGCGTGGAGATCGACCGCGGTACGACCGTGTCGTCACAGGCCGCGATGAGTGCGGTGATGCGCGGGTCCCAGCCGGAGAACAGGTCGATCAGGCGGGCCCGGGCGGCGGCCGGGTCGTCGAAGGGGATCCCGCTGGTGGCGAACCAGTCCTGGTCGGTGTTGTAGAAGTTGAGGCCGATGCGTACGCAGCCGTCGCCGTTGCGCTGCGCCGCCAGGGACTGTCCGTTGCCGAGCACCCAGTAGTTGCCGCGCCCGACCATCGCCGCGAGGTCGGGGTGGGTGCGGTCGATGTCGGAGATGCAGAGCTCGACGAAGTTCTGGCCCATGTGCGTCGGCCGGGCGTCGGTGAGCAGGGGGCGGACCCGGGAGTTCGCGCCGTCGGCGCCGACCAGCAGGTCGTACCGGGCGCTGCTGCCGTCGGCGAAGTGCAGCACGCCGTCGGCGGCGGACGCGAAGGCGTGCCCCCAGCGCACCACGCCCTCGGGGAGGGAGTCCAGCAGCAGGTCGCGCAGATCGGCGCGGTCCACCTCGGGCCGCGCGAGCGGGGCGTCGTCGGGGGTGTCCTCCTGCAGCAGCAGGGTGCCGTCCGGTTCGAGGAGCCGCATGTCCTGGCCCTCACCACGGGCTATCGCGAAGAACTCGTCGAGCAGACCGGCCTCGCGCAGCGCCCGCTGGCCCGAGTGGATGTCGAGCATGCCGCCCTGATCGCGCGCACCGCGCGAGGCGTCACGCTCGTACACGACGGCGTCGATGCCGTGCACGTGCAGCACCCGGGCAAGGGCCAGGCCGCCCGGCCCCGCTCCGACAATGGCGATGGTCGTGGTCATGGTTGCCCCCCACTCGATTCGCTGTATTGGTCGATACACTGTATCGCTCAAGGCGCTGTATCGTCTGCGGCATGGTGGTGTGGGAGCGGCCGGAGCCGCAGGACCGACCGGTGCCGGCCCCGCTGAGCCGGGAGCGGATCGTGCGAGCGGCGGTCCAACTGGCCGACGCGGACGGCATGGAGGCGGTGTCGCTGCGCAAGGTCGCCGGCGCGCTGGGCGTGGGGCCGATGCGGCTGTACGGCTACATCGACACCAAGGAGGAGCTGCTCGACCTGATGGTCGACGCGGTCCACGCCGAGATCCGGCCGGAGGGGGACGGCTGGCGCGCGGCGCTGCGCTCCTTCGCCGAAGCCACCCGGCAGGCCGTGCACCGGCACGAATGGCTCGCCGACCTGATCGGCGGGCGCCCCCGGCTCGGCCCGCACGCCCTGGCCAGGGGAGAGGCCGTCTACGCCGCGATGGACGGTGTCGACCTGGACACCGTCGTGCCCGTGGTCGCCGCGGTCGACGCGTACGTGATCGGCGCGGTGCGCCGGGAGATCACCGAGCTGCGCGCCGAGCGGGACACGGGCATGGACAAGAGGCAGTGGCAGGCCGCCTACGGCCCCTATCTGTCGCGCACCTTGGCCACGGGACGGTTCCCCGCGCTGGCCACGGTCGTCCACGACGGCCCCCACCTGGACGCCGACGAGACCTTCTGGAGCGGACTGGACTTGCTGCTCGACGGCGTCGAGGCGCGCATCTCGGGCTGACGTGCGGGCGCGGTGACCGTCCTACGCTCCCGGCGGCAGGTGCCGGGCGCGGCTGCGGACCTGGACGGCGGTGATGATCTCGGTGACACCGAGGGCGACCAGCCAGCAGCCCGCCAGCAGCGTCAGGACCGCGACCGAGTCGAAGGGTGAGGTGATCAGGACGACGCCCGCGAGGAAGCTGATCACGCCCATGAAGACCTGCCAGCCCCGTGCGGGCATGTGCGGGTCGGAGGCCGCGGCGATCGTCTGGGCGATGCCCCGGAACAGCCAGCCGATGCCGATCCACAGGGCGAGCAGCAGGATCGACTGCAGCGCGCCGCGGAAGCAGAGCAGGCCGAGCAGGATCGACAGGGCGCCGCTGATGAACGCCAGCACGCGCAGCCCCGTCGACACATGCGTGCCGAACGCGGAGGCGAGCTGGGCGATGCCGCTGACGACGAGGTAGATGCCGAAGAAGACGCCCGCGACGAGCAGGGACGCGCCGGGCCAGACCAGCACCAGCACACCGAGGATCAGCGAGGCGATCCCGGCCAGCAGGATCACCTGCCAGGCGGCGCGCGAGAGGCGGCGCAGCGGCCCGTCGGGCACCTGGTCGCCGGGCGGGGCCCCGCCGTCGGCGCGGTCTTCGGGGGCGTACGGTGGAGTGCTCATGATCCAAAAGTGGGGCCGGCCGGGCAGGGGCGCCAGCGATGCGGGGCCGTCGGAGCGACGGGTGCGGGGCGCTGGGCTGTGCCGAACCCCGGCCCTCTTGATCGACAGCGTTGAGGACGGCCGGGCACGGGCAAGGGCGAGTAGGCGCTACGTCCGGGAGCCGAGGACACAGTCGACGGCCATGTACAGGGTGTCCGTCTCGGATCGCAGGATCGACTCCTCGGCGGGCAGCGCCCGCTCGGTCGCGAGCCCGTTGAGGACCGTCATCAGGAACCGTGTGCGTCGGGTGTTGTCGCCCGGGGCCAGCGCGCCTTCTTGCGTGAGGGCGGCCAGCCAGGACTCGACCCGGCGTTGGCCCTCCCGGTCCATGGCGAGATACGCCGCGCGCAATTCGTCGGTCTGCTCGGGGCGACGAACGCCTCGTAGAGCTTGCCCCAGGCGTCCCGTGCCTGGTCCCCGACCCCGGCCGGCGCGAGCACCTGCCTCAGGCAGTTCACGAGCCGATCCCGCGCCGGCACCGAACGGTCGTGGATCCCGCCCTCGGGACGGGCGTCCACCACCACCCCCACGACGCCAACGCCGCCGGTTCACCTACACCCTTTGAGGAACGCAGCACTAGTGAGCTGGTTTTGAGTTTCCGCCGCACCACGTGAGGCGCGACCAGCACCAAGCGCCTGGTCAGAGGCCCGCCGATCATGCGAGTGGCGGTGCGGAATCTCGAAATCGGGACACTAGTCCCGGACCCTGCCTCCGCTGAGGGACGTCGTTCCGGCCTCGGCCGCGATCAGCCGGTGCTCAGCCGCTTGATCGGCTTCGGCTCGCTGATGATGCTCCTCATCGGTGCCGCCCTGTTCGTCCTGCAGATCGCTGAACCCGTCTCCGCGACACCTCCCGTCGCCGCACGCATCGGGAGCTTCGAGTCACCCGTCGACCTGCCGCTCTGGCTCAACATCACACTCGGCGTCGCGGCGGCGCTGGGCAGCATGGAGCGTGCCCTTCGCATGCGCTACTGCCGGCTGCTCGACGGCGCGGCCAACTGACATGTGCCGCACCCCGGGCACCGCACCCTCGGCGGCACGGGGTCGTTGCTCACAGTGCTGACCTGCGCCTCATCCCCGTAATCCCGTATCCCGTAATCCCGTATCCCCGTTCTCGATCTCTCCGTTCCCTGCGTCTTTCCCAAGGAGTTGTGCTGCAGCCATGACGGCCCCCGAGGAAGTCTCCCTCCCGTCCCCCGACCGTCTGATGGCCCTCAGTACGGGCTTCTGGGCGTTCAAGGCGCTGGCCACGGCGCACGAACTCGACGTGTTCGCACGCGTGGACGCCGCGGGTGGCATCACCGCTGCCGGGCTCGCCGCGGACCTGGGCGTCGAGACCCGGCCGACCCGTCTCCTCCTCACGGCATGCGCAGCACTCGACCTGCTGGAGTCCGACGACGGCGTGACGTACCGCAACACCCCGCTCGCCGACGCCTACTTGGTCCCCGGCCGCCCGTACCACTTCGGCGGCTGGCTGCGGATGCTGGACCAGCGGCTGTACGCGGGGTGGGGCAGGCTGACGGAGGCGGTCCGGTCCAACGCGCCCACCACCTGGGACCCGGCCCGGCAGAAGAGCCTCTTCGACAACGAGAGCCCCGAACTCCTGGACTCCTTCTGGGAGGGGATGCACTCCCTGTCGTCCTCGACCGCCCGCGTCCTGGCCCGGTCCGCCGACTTCACGCCGTACCGCAATCTGCTGGACCTGGGCGGCGGCTCGGGCGCCTACTCCATCGAACTGTGCCGCGCCCACCCGGAGTTGCGTGCCACCGTCCTCGACCTGCCGCACGTGTGCCCGGTGGCCGATGCCCACGCGGCGCAGGCCGGACTCTCCGATCGCGTCACGACGCGGCCCGGCGACTTCCTCGGCGACGAACCCCTGCCGCAGGGGCACGACCTGATGCTGCTCTCGATGATCCTGCACGACTGGGACGCCGACACCGGCCGGGCCCTGCTCTCCCGGTGCCGAAGCGCGCTGGCGCCGGGCGGTGCCGTCGTGATCAGTGAGCTGATGGTGGACGACCGGCGCGACGGGCCGCCCGCGGCCGCGCTGATGGGGCTCAACATGCTGGTCGAGACGGTCGGCGGGGAGAACTACACGG
Source organism: Streptomyces odontotermitis (assembly GCF_050510915.1). Lineage (NCBI taxonomy): Bacteria > Bacillati > Actinomycetota > Actinomycetes > Kitasatosporales > Streptomycetaceae > Streptomyces > Streptomyces odontotermitis. The sequence goes on from NZ_JBNJLS010000006.1 coordinate 130,489, forward strand.
CGGGGGAGTACGGGGAGTGGCTCGTCGAGGCGGGATTCCGTCCGCCGCGCCGCATCGACCTCGACGCGCCGGGGGCGAACGCGGCGCTGATCGCGGTGGTCGCCGACTGACACCCGGAGAGTGCGGCCTGACGCGCCGGGGCGCACAACCGGCCGGTCGGCGGGCGCCGCTTGATCCGGTGTCGCTCGTGTGAGGGGCGTCCGATTCTCCTGATCAGGGCACGTCCTGGGGGAACCGCACCGCACCCCAGGACGGCCAGGACAGCCAGGGCGAACAGGATCAACAGGAGGGCGTGAGATGAACGTGCGCAGGAGGATTCCCCGGGCGGCTGCCACCGTCTCCGTCGCCGCCGTGACATTCGGCGGCATGTGCGTGCTGACCGCCCCGGCGGCCCACGCGGCGGACGGAACGGCACCGGCCTGCATCAACAGGTACGTGACCGACACCCCCAATGGCTTCGACGTCGACCTCACCAACAACTGCGGCCGCACCATGCGGGTCAAGGTGGTGGTGAACTACGCGGGGGACAGCCCGTGTTACACCCTCGGTGCCGGGCAGTCGAAGCTGTACATCTACGAGGGGGTCACGGGCACGTACGACCGGACGGTGGTCTGCTGAGTCGAGCCGTGGAGCGAGAGGAGTCGTGACTGTTGGCGCCGATACACGTGACGGTGTGGGACGAGACCGCGGGGCAGGGTCCGCCCGCGGTCTTCGTGCACAACATCTTTACCTGGGGCAGTGACGACGCCTACGGCTTCGCCGCGCAGCGTCCGTTGGCCGACCGCGCCCGACTGCTGCTGGTGGACCGGCGCGGGTACGGCCGCAGCCCGGACGTCGAGCGCAACGACTTCGAGGTCGATGCCGATGACGTGGTCGGGCTCCTCGACGAGTTGTCGCCCGCGTCTGACGGCGGCGGGCAGGGGCACGGGCACGGGCAGGGTCGCGGGAATGGACGCGGGGACGGCGTGCATCTCGTGGGGCACGGCAACGGCGGCGTGATCGCCATGCTCGCCGCCGTACGCCGCGCCGATCTGGTGCGGTCGCTGACGCTGATCCAGCCCTCCGCGTTCACCGCTGCCGCTCAACACCCTGTCGTGGCGCGGCTCTTGAGCCGGGTGACGGGCGCGGCGCCCCAAGTGGCCGATCCCATGGGCCCGGTGGAGTTCCTGCGCAACTCCACCGAAGGCATCGGGATGCCCATGCCCGAGCCGACTCCGGAGCGACTGCGGGCCGTGGCCACCTCGATGCGGGAGCGGCCCATCTGGGAGGCCGACGTGCCCGTCGAGCCCCTGCGTGCGGCGCCCTTCCCGACGCTGGTGATCTGCGGGACTTGGCAGGACGCCCCGGAGCTCTACCGCACCTACGTCGGTGAACCGCTGGTGGCCGTGGCCGAGACTCTCACCGAGACCCTGGGCGCCCATCTCCTGCGCGTGCCCGGTTTCTACCCCCACACGCAGGAGCCCGACGCCGTCAACGAGGCGTTGCGTGAACTGTGGGGCAGTGAAGGGTAGGTGCGCCGCCCCGGGTGCTGGGGGCGGACGACGTCGCGCTGAGCGAGCGTCCCGGTGCGGAGGTCATCTACCGGGACCGTGCGCAGCCGTCACATCCACAGCACACCGTCGTCCTCGTGCTCACGTACACGGAACGCGATCATCTGGCGCAGCAGATCATCTGGCACAGGCTCGCCGTACGGGAGCTTGACCGAACCCTTGCCGGTGCTGAAGTCGGCGAGTTCGGCGTCGAACGCCTCGCGGGTGCTGGGCGTGAACACGACGTTCGCGTGCTTCGCGTGCCCGCTCATCACGAACAAGATCGTCCCAGACGGGTGCACCCAGGCGGGAGAGCCCCACTTGATCGCCTCGCCGGCGTCGGGCACCGCCTCCTCGGCCAGCGCACGTACCTGCTCAAGGGTCTCGCGGGCCTCTCCGGGGAAGCCCCCGATGTACTCGTCGATCGTCTGCGGCTTTCCCATGGCGCCAGTGTGGCACTGCCCAGGCGAGTGCACCCGGCCAACTTTCCCTGCGTTGTTCTGCGGGACGTGGTGAGCCCGCTGCCACCGGCGCGGCGCACCAGAAGCAGCGATTCGTCTCCACGTGACGTCGGTGACGCCACCGATGTCAGCGGTAGTAGATGGTCATGATGGTCTTGCTGTCGTCGCACCACACCTCGTTGAACCCGTTGGCCTTGGCGTTCGGGAGCTCCGAGGCTTCGCACGCCGCCTTCGACGGGTAAGCCTCGCCGCCCTGGAGCACCCAGCCCGCGCCGGGGGGACCTGCGGCGAAGGCGGAGGTGCTGGTGAGCGGAACGGCAACCGCCGCTGCCCCCACAGCGAGACCGATGCCTATGCGAGTACGCCACGTCTTCACAGATATCTCCCTGCTTGTCTTCCCGCTCTGAGCTGGTCACGCCCGGAGAGCGGGCCGAACCGATCTCCCCACCGTGATGCGTCGAGCCCCCACGCCTCCAGAGCCCCAGGGGCAGCCCCTTGGAAGCGAAAGGGCACGCAACAATGTCCCGGCGCGAGCCAACCGAACGCCCTCGTCGGCCGGTAGGCGGTCCCCGGGCGACCCGAGGCCATGGACCCAGCCTGGCCCTGACCCTACGCGCTGTAAGGTGACGGGATGGCAGGCACCAACCCCCGAGGCAGAGCGAGCAGAGCGGGCCGGGCAGGCCGAGCGCAGCGGCGCAGCGCCGGAGAATTGGAGAGCGAAGTCCTCGCCGCCCTGTGGGCCACCGACAAGGCACTCACCCCCGCCGAGATCCAGAGCGGGATCGGTGGTGACCTCGCGTACAACACGGTTCATACCATCCTCAAGCGTCTGTACGACAAGGGCCTCGTCCTGCGTGACGCGGAGGGGCGGCGCGGGGCGTACCGCCCGGTGAAGAACGCCGCCGAGATGACCGCCGAGGCCATGCGCCAGGCCCTGGATCGCGGCCCGGATCCGATCGCCACGCTGCAGCAGTTCGTCACCGGCCTGAGTCCCGAGGAGGAGCGCGCGCTGCGTGACCTGCTCGGCCAGGGCGGCCCATGAGGATCGACGTCTGCACCCCGCTCGTCATCGCGGGCGCCACCTGCCCGCGGCAGCGCTCCCGTGCCTGTGGCCCCTAGGGCCTGTCCGGGGTGCCGCCGTCGGATCACACGATCCTGCGGCGCACCAGCACGACCAGCACCGCAAGCCCCGGCACCAGCGGCAGCCACGCGGTGAACAGCCGGTAGCCGATCACCGCCGCACCGGCCGCCGACCCGGGCGCCCCGGCGGCCACGAGCGCGAACAGGAGCGCGGCGTCCAGCGAGCCGAGATTGCCGGGCGTCGGCAACAGCACCGCGGCACTGCTCGCCGCGAGATAGGCGAGAGCCACCTGCTGGGCGGGCAGCGCCACGTCCAGGCTCCGGGTCAGCGCGATGAGCACGGTGGCGTGGAGCAGGGCGAAGGCCAGCGAGCCACCCCACAACGCGGCAGCCCTGTTCGGGAGTTGATGCACATCCCGTACGTCGGCCAGCACCCGGGCTGCCGCACCGCGCACCCGGCCCCGCAGCGGAACCACCGCGGCGCCCGCCACGCAGACCCCGGCGAGCGGCAGCCACGGCACCGACTCCGGCATGGTCAGCACCCCCGGGCAGGACAAGGCCAAGACAGCGAGGAGCGCGCCGCGCACCGCGCCGCCCGCACCGGTCTTCACCGCGAGCGCCGATGCCGCGCGGGGCAAGGAGAGCCCGCACCGTTGCAGCAGCCGCACATTCACCGCGCCCGCCCCGAGCCCGGACGGCAGCACGTGATTGGCCGCCGACGCCGCGAACTGGCCTGCCAGCAGCCGCCCCGCGGGCAGCGTCTCCCGCACCGCTCCCTGCAGGGCCAGCGCCGAACACCCCCACGTCAGCACCGCACTCGTCCCCGCCACCAACAGCCATCCGCGGTCGGCGGCGGCGAGCCGGTCGACCCCCTCCGCGACCACGCCCCGCTGGCGCACCGCGACGACCGCCGCCACGGCCATGACCACGAGCGCCACGGCCGCACGCCCTCGCGCCCCCTGCGCCCATCGCATCTGAGGCATCTGACGTGCCCGCGTCCGGGTCTCCGACGGCATCGCCATGCGTTACGACCTTCCCGTACGGTGAGCGCGCTGCGCCTTGCTGGTCCGGCCTGCACCCTTACACGTTCCGTTGTACTTCCGCCGTAAACCCTACAAGGCGTAGGGGAAGCCCTGTCGTGGCCGTGCACCGAACTGTGGGGCGGTGAAGGGTGATGCGGGTCACCGGAAAAGGGTGACAGGACGTTGTCGCGGAGGGCTGCGACCGTGGGCGCATGACGTTCACCGATGAGGACTGCCTCTCCGAGACCCTGGCGTTCAACAAACAATTCGAGACCGCTGCGGCGAGTCGACCGGCACGCGAACAGCCCTTGGACGACGCCGTGTTGGCGATCCTGCGACGCAACCGGCTCGGCGGCGACACACCCCCCGTACGGCTGCCGTACGGCCAAGACCGCGTCGTGGAAGACGGGGTGAAGGCACGGGTCTTCGTGCCGGACCGCGTCGACGGCGTGTACCTGCACATCCACGGAGGCGGTTGGACGTTCGGTTCCGCCGACGGACAGGACGAGAGACTGTGGCAGCTCGCCGAACGGGCGCGGCTCGCCGTGGTGAGCGTCGAATACCGCCTCGCACCGGAACACCCGTTCCCCGCCGGGCCCGACGACTGCGAAGCCGCCGCGCGGTGGCTGGTGCGGCACGCCGCAGCCGAATTCGGCACCGAACGGCTGCTGATCGGCGGCGAATCGGCCGGCGCCCACCTCAGCGTCGTGACGCTGCTGCGCCTGCGCGACCGGCACGGCATCACCGGCGCGTTCCGCGCGGCCCAGCTGGCCTTCGGCCCCTACGACCTGTCGATGACACCCAGCCAGAGGTCATTCGGATCCCGGCAGTTGCTCAGCAACACCGACTCGCTGCGGCGGACCTATGAGCTGGTCACTCCGGGCATGGGCACCGAGCAGCGCCGGAATCCCGACATCTCGCCGCTCTACGCGGACCTCCACGGCATGCCCCCGGCCCGCATCGTCGTCGGCACCGCGGATCCCCTCCTCGACGACTCCCTCTTCCTGGCCGGACGGTGGGAGGCTGCGGGAGCGCCCGTGCAGCTCGGCGTCGTCGCCGGGGCCATGCACGGCTTCACCCTCTTCCCGCTGACCATCACCGCGCGCGAACACCAGCGCCAGCAGGACTTCTTGTCCACGGCAGGACTACCTGCCCCGGCCGGCGCCACCGCCACGGCAGGGGCGCGGTAGCGTCGCCGCCATGAACCGCACTGCCCGCCTCTACGGACTGGTGGAAGAGCTGCGCGCGGCGGCTCCGCGTCCGCTGACGGTCGCGGCGCTCGCCGCGCGGTTCGAGGTGAGCGCGCGCACGGTGCAGCGCGACCTTCAGGCGCTGATGGAGACCGGCGTGCCGGTGCGCACCACGACAGGACGCGGCGGCGGCTGGTCGATCGACCCGGAGATGACCCTGCCGCCGATCCGCTTCACCCCCGATGAAGCCTCGGCACTGGCCGCCGCACTCGCCGCGGCCGGTGCCTCGGCCCCGTACGGCGGTGCGGCCCACACGGCAGCCCAGAAGATCGCGGCCACGATGAGCGGTCCCGCCTCGGCGGCGGCACAGGAACTCGCCGCACGGATCGTCGCGTTGCCCTCGCGGACCGACGCGTCGGTCCGCGACGCGGTGGAAGCGTCCCTCACCACGAACACGGTGCTGCGCCTGTCGTACGTGGACGCGGCCGGGCAGCAGAGCGCCCGCGAGGTGGAACCGGCCGGGCTGCTCACCGCGGATGGCCGGTGGTACCTGATCGCCTGGTGCCGCGCGCGCCAGGCCGGGCGCGGCTTCCGCCTCGACCGCATCGCGGCAGCTGCGACAACGACTGAGCGGGCTCGGAGCCATGACCTGACCGCACTGCTGCGCGGCTCGGCCGGGGCCGACGCCGTGCAGCCCGCCACGCTGGCGCCCCTCACGCCCCGCCGCTGAACTGTGCGGGAGGACCCCGCGAGGCCCGGCCGATCGCGTGTGCGAGCATGACCCGCCGTGGGAGCGGACGGAGAGTGCGAGGCGGGGGTTGTGGCCGGGACGGGTGGCGCGGACGGCGGCAAGGGCGCCGAGGAGGCTGGCGCGACCGAGGGGGCTGACGGGTCGGCAGGGTGGCCGCTCGTATCCGGGGACACGGCGCTGACCATCAAGGTGCCGGAGGCCGACGCGCTCGTGCAGGAGGAGTTCCCGGCGCACGTCACGGTCCTCTTCCCGTTCTTGCACGAGGAGCGTCTCGACGACGGTGCGACCGAGCGGAAGCTCGCCGAACTGGTCCGCGCCCATGACGCCTTCGACCTCACCTTCGCGGAGTTCGCCTGCTACCCCGGGGTGCTGTACCTCGACCCGTGGCCGCACGACCCGGTCACGGCGCTCGCCAAGGATCTGACCCGGTGCTGGCCCGACGTGGTCCCGTACTGGGGGATATTCGGCGACGGCGGTCTCGCACCCCACCTCACCCTCGCCAAGGGGGAGGGCCCGGACACCTGGCGCACCGCCTACGACGCGCTCGCGGCCCGTCTGGCCCCGGCACTTCCGCTCCACACCCGGGTCCGGCATGTCGACCTGATCACGTGGGACGGCGCGCGGTGGTGCGACCGGGCTGCGTATCCGCTGGGCTGACGGGGCTGACGGGGCTGACGGGGCTGACGGGGCTGACGGGGCTGACGGGGCGGGCGTTTGTGCAAGGATCCGGAAGAAGAGACGGAGCGGGAGAGCTGTAGAGCGAGAGAGCGGCGGAACCGGTACGTGGACCACAAAGACGACGCTCTCGCCGCGGCTCAGCAGGCCCACTGGCAGCAGACCTACACCGCGCACCCGGGGATGTACGGCAGCGAGCCCTCCGCCCCCGCCCGCCACGCCGCCGAGGTCTTCCGGGCGGCCGACGCCGAGGACGTCCTGGAACTGGGCGCCGGGCACGGCCGTGACGCCCTGTTCTTCGCCCACGAGGGCTTCACCGTCCAGGCCACCGACTTCAGTTCGACCGGACTCACGCAACTACGGTCCACCGCAGCCGAGTTGGGCCTCGCCGGGTCGGTGCGTACTGCCGTACACGATGTGCGCGAGCCGTTGCCCCTGCCGGATGGCTCCGTGGACGCCGTCTTCGCCCACATGCTGCTCTGCATGGCGCTGTCCACCCAGGAGATCCACGCCTTGGTGGGCGAGATCCGCCGCGTGCTGCGCCCCGGAGGGACGTTCGTCTACACGGTCCGGCACACCGGCGACGCCCACTGCGGGACGGGCATCGCTCACGGCGACGACATCTTCGAGCACGGTGGCTTCGCCGTGCACTTCTTCTCGACGGAGCTGGTCGACGCCCTCGCCGAGGGCTGGAACCTCATCGAGGTCCACGCCTTCGAGGAGGGCGAGTTGCCGCGGCGGCTGTGGCGGGTGACGCAGATCGTGCCGCAACGTCCTGAGAGCTCCGCGGCTCATGAGCTCAGTCGCTCCAGCGGTCGTGGATCTCGCTCAGCGTCGCGAACCACACGTCGTCGCGCTGCCGCACGTGGCGGATGAATCGCTCCAGCATCATGATCGCGTGTGCCCGCCCGCTGACGATGCCGTGCACGGTGAGGGTCACGACGCCGCCGGGCTCGTTCTCGTAGGCGTAGTCGAAGGTGTCCCGCCAGCGCGCGAAGACCCCCTCGGTCGGCATGAGTCCGGCGAGCATCCCCGGGACATGGTCGAGTGCGGGGACGTCGTCCAGGTGCCAGGACACGGGCAGTTCGAGCACTGGACTGGGCGGGCCGAACTCGTTCGGTTCCTCGCGGTGGACCACGACGGGGCGCGGCCGGTAGGGGGTGAAGTCGCGGCCCATCAACGAGCTGTCCCAGGCGAAGCCGAACTCCTCCAGGATGCCGAGGGTGGCGTCGGAGAAGTCCCAGGCCGGTGAACGGTAGCCGCGGGGGCGCCGGCCGACGATGTGCTCGTGCTGGCTGAGCTGCAACTCCATCAGCCGACGTTCCTCCTGCTCGGTGAGAGCAGGCACCGACTCGTGGTACGCACCGTGCGCGGCGATCTCGTGCCCGTGGCCGAGCACCGACCGGACGCTGTCCGGGAAGGTGATCAACGTGTGCCCGGGGGTGCACCAGGTCGTCGGGATCTGATGCTTCTCGAACAGCGCGAGCAGACGGGGGGTGCCCACCTCGACGTCGAATTCTCCGCGCGACAAGAAGGCGGGGCTGAGCTTGGACGTGTCTCCGTTGGGTGCGCACTGCGCGTCGAAGTCGACGCCGATGTTGACCGCGAGACGCTTGCCTTCGGGCAAGTTGAGCGGCATGAGGGCTCCTTGGGGTCCGAAGTCCGGTAGGCGCGGCGGCCGTTGGATCAGCTGAGCGTGCAGATGCCCAGCGTCACCGGACGAGCCCGATGGCCTCAATTTCGATCATCCACTCGGGGTCGGCGAGTGAGGAGACTTCCACGAAGGACTCCGCGAGGTGCGGCTTGTCCGGGAAGTGTTCCGCACGCAACTTCGCGAAGGTGTCCTGCTGCGCGATGTCCGTGACGAACACGGTCGCCTTGACCACCTCGGCGAGGCTGGAGCCCGCGTTGGTCAGGACCGTCGACAGATTCGCAAGCGCCTGACGGGCTTGCCTCTCGAAGTCGCCCGCACCGACCGTGGCTCCCTGGGCATCGATCGGCGCCTGCCCTGAGGTGAAGACCAGGTTCCCGACGCGGACGCCGAGCGATATGCCGGCCGACTCGTACCAGTCGGGTTCTGCGGAGACACGTACGCGCTCGGCGGCAGGCTGTGTGACGGACATTCTGCTGACACTCCCTCAAAACTTCACACGCGGAGCCGGGCAGCGTGATCACCCGACCCGATCGACAGCCACGAGACCCTGAGATTCATTCCCGAGAGCCCAGCCAGCCTCGGCACAGCTCAGGTGACAGCACCCCCCCACCACCTACGGGGCACGCCACACCCCAGGCGTGATCCGTCGGGCAGGCCCCAGAGATGGCCGATCAGGATCGCGATGAGCGTGCGGGCCCAGGGCCTGTCCGGCGGATTACGGGACTCGGAACGCTCGCCGGTAGGCGCCGGGGGTCGTGCCCACCGCGGAGCGGAAGCGGCGGCGCAGGTTCACCGCCGAGGTGAGGCCGACGCGGGCTGCGATTGCCTCGACCGGCAGTTCCGTGTCCTCCAGCAGGGTGCGTGCTGCGGCCACCCGACGGGAGAGCAACCATGCGCCCGGACTCGTGTTGAGCCGGTCGGCGAAGCGTCGGGCCAGGGTGCGGGGCGAGACGCCGAGGTACGCGGCCAGGTCGTCCACCGAGAGTGGCGTGCCGAGGCGCTCGTCGACCCACGCGAGCAGGCCGTTGAGTGCGTCCCCGGGCGGTGGGGGCGGCGTGTCCTGCACCTGACCGGCCTCCCGATGCGGCGGCAGCACCATGTGCCGCGTGAGCAGGGAGGCGTACGCGGCCCCAAGGTCTTCCCGGACCAGATGAAGGCACAGGTCGAACCCCGCGCCCGCACCGGCGCTGGTGGCGACGTCGCCGTGATCCACGTAGAGCCTCTCCGGTTCCACGCGCACGCGGGGGAACTCACGCCGCAACTGCTCGGCCCGTGCCCAGTGCGTGGTGGCCGAGCGGCCGTCCAACAGTCCCGTGCGGGCCAGCGCGAACACCCCGGAACAGATCGTGACCAGCCGCGCCCCACGCGCGTGCGCCCGCAGCAGCGCGCGGCGCACGACATCCGAGAGCGGCTCCTCCACCGGCAGCCAGCCGGGGATGATCACGGTGTCCGCGGCCTCGAGCGCCGATAGGTCCTGTGACACGGACATCGCGTACCCGCCCGTGGTCGGCACGGGGCCGGGCGTCTCCGTACACGCCTCGAATTCGTAGTGCTGCGGCACCCCGGGCCGCTTCGTGCCGAAGACCTCGACGGCGCAGCCGAGTTCGAACACCGACTGCACCGGCCGTACCAGGGCCACCACGCGATGCATGGCAGGAAAGTACCCCATGATGTCAGCGCGGACTCTGTCCGGCCCCGGCCCGCACGCGGAACTGTTGCAGGCATGCACCCTGAGATCCTTACGCAGGAGGGTTACACCTCCGTCTCTGTCGACGAATCCCCGGTCCGTGAGCTGTTCCCCGGGATTCGGCTGCGTCCCCTGTGGCGGGGACCGGCCGGCGCGCACGCCAACGTGCTGGAGATGGAGGCGGGCACCTCCTGGCCGCACCGCGACGTCCACGAGCCCGGCCCGGAGGAGGTCTACGTGGTCGCCGGCACCTTCAACGACGGAGCACGCGACTACCCTGCCGGCACGTTCCTGCATGCCCCGGCCGGGTCGTGGCACGTGCCCTCGACCACCACCGGCTGCACGCTGTTCCTCTTTTACCCAGAGGGCTAGCGGCGCGCTTTCAGCAGAGGGCTGGCGGTCCACCGGATCACGGGCGGAGCCAGAGCCGGAGCCGGAGCCAGAGTCGGATCGCGGCAACGGGACGGTGCCGACAGGCTCTGCTACTGGCCGTCCTTGAGAGCCTGGAGCATCTGCTCGTCAACGGCCCGGACCTGGTCACGGAAGGGGCGCAGGGTGGCGTAGACATCTTTGAGCTGCCAGTTGTCGTCGACGTCGTCATCTGCGGTGTAGGACGCGACCGTCCGGCTCCAGGCCCGGGTGTGCTCGTGGCTGTACTGCTGGAGCGCGGCCTTGAGCGGCTCGTCCAGCAGCGGCAGGCCCACCTCCGCCAAGTCCAGGAGTTCGTAGTGCAGCGGGCCGGCCTCCTGCGCCACATCACGAACCCATGCAGCGATGTCGGGACAGATCCGCGCTGGGCGGGTACTGCCGATCACGACGGCGACGCGGTCCTGTTCCTGCACTTGTGTCGCGCCCTCACGGCGGGCGGCTCCGGCCTCGGAGGCGTCGGTCATCTGTGGCTTTCCCTGCGTGCGGCTGATGTGCTGACACAGGAAAGGATCATCTATACCGCCACGAACTGCTCCTGCCTCCTCGACGCGGCGAGGGAGGGAACGTGTGAGCGCCGATGAGAATTGACCCATGGTTCATGCCCTCAAGTGCACCTCATCTACGGTCTTTTGCCGCCATAGAGTCGTGCTCACAAGGCGCCGGGATCACGGCACCGACGGCAGTGAACTGACCAGCTACCGCTCCACCTTCGCCAAGAGGGCGGTCGGTGCTCCCGCGCACTGTCCTGGAGAAGGGGGACTCTCTGTTGGTGCCGCCGCACACCCCGCACGCCTTCGCCGCGGCCCCGGGCCGGGAGGCAGACGCGCTGTACGTCTTCAGCCCTGGCATGCCGCACTCCAGGCCGCCAAGTAACAGCCCCGCCGGGCGGCCGCGCTGAGCGTCGGAGGAACGAACACGGCGCAGCCGACCGAAGGGCGTGGTCAGCTCTTGTCGGTGGCTGCGGCTGCCTCGGCGGCTCGCTCGATGTGCGCCCGGCGGGCCTCCCAGAAATCGGCGTCGTGGGGAGTCGCGTACGCGGCCGTGGTCCCTGTTGAGTTGTCGAGCTGTTCGCGCAGGATGTCGGCGTGACCGGCGTGACGGCTGGTCTCGGTGAGGATGTGGACCAGGACGTTGAACAGGTGCACGTCGGGGTGGGGCCACCACGGGACGTGGCCGGGGGAGTCGAGGGCGAGGGAGGCGATCGTCGCGTCGGAGTGCTCCCCGACGCGACGGTAGCGGTCGATGATCTCCTCGCGTGTCTCGTGCTCGGTCGCCCACATGTCTGTGCCGCGCTCCTCGGCGTCGTCCCACCGGGGCAGAGGTTCGGGGAAGGGGCGGTCGAAGACCTCGCCGAAGTAGCGGGACTCCCACGTCGCCAAGTGTTTGACCAGGCCGAGAAGGTTGGTGCCCGTGGCGGTGAGCGGGCGACGGATGTCGTACTCGCACAGCCCGTCGAGTTTCCAGATCACCGCCTCGCGGAGTCTTCGGAGTTGGCTGTGCAGGTGGTCCTTCGCGTAGTCGTCGATCATGGGACGTGAGCCTGCCATCGGCCGATGACAGGCTCAACAGGTTCAACGGGGAAACAAGTTCAACGAGTTCAACGGGCTCAGCGGGCTCAGCGGGCTCAGCGGGTTCAGCGGCGGTCAGGATTGGGCAGCCAGGACTCGGCGGTGAAGTCACTATTGTCCGTGATCGGTAACGATCGCGTACGTCATGGCCGGAACCCATCCCTCCCACCTCACACTGCTGCAGCCGGTTCATTGACCGCGTACCGGTAAGCGACAAGCACCCTCACCGCTCTCGCTCGACCTACGGGGGAACCCCATGCGTACGAAGACCCGCAAGAACTGGAAGCTCGGCCTGTTGGGCGCCACCGCCGCGCTCGCCCTGGCCACCACAGCCTGTGAGCCCTCCGGGGGCGACGACGACAGCGGCGATTCCAAGCCGTCCCCGGCCGTGTCCAAGTCCACGGAGAACCCCTCGAAGCCCGACCCGGACAAGACGGCCTCGCCGAGCAAGCCGGCCCCGGGGAAGAGCACGCCGGCCCCCGGGAAGACGGGCGACGACATCGAGGGATCCGGCGGCGCCAACTCCGGCGGCGCCAACTCCGGCGGCGCCAACTCCGGCGGCGCCAACTCCGGGGGCGCCAACTCCGGTGGCAGCGGCGGAGGTTCGGGCAAGGACGACTATGCGGACCGGCAGACCCCGCCCGGCCCGATCTGCGCCAACCACGGCAAGGGCCCGTACGGGAGGCTTGTCGGCTACCTCAAGGACGGCACCGACGACAAGGAAGGCAACGACCTGCTGACCTTCCACATCGGCTCGTACGACTGCAGCGACGGCAGCCACCCGATCCTCAAGATGGAGGGCGGGGGCAACCACACGACGAACATGGCCGTCGACGAGAAGCACCTGAAGGTCGTCGTGGCCGGTCAGCTCGCCTCTGAGATGGGCGGCAAGGAAGTGGACACCCAGAAGTTCCTGAGCAAGCTGGGCGAGATGGACAAGAAGGGCCAACTCGGCCTGGACCAGGACCCCGTGGAGTTCTACTACCAGATGAGCGGCGACAGCAAGGACGACGCCTACGGGGGCGGCAAGGCCGTCTACCTCTACCAGGTGAACACCCTCGGCGGCTGACCGCACGGGCGGCGGAGGGCAAGCCGCCGGGGCATCGGTCTCTCCGCCTTCCCCGCGAACGGAGGGGAGACGTGCCTCAGTCCTCCGCCCAGTGACGGAGCTTCTCGGGGTTGCGCACGACCCAGATGTGCTTGATCCGGTCGCCGACGACGTCGAACGCGAACACCGTCACCGTGACGCCGTCCACCTGAGCCACCACACCGGGCTGACCGTTGACCACCCGTTCCAGGAAGGTCATGTCGGCGGGCCTGCGCTGTGCGATCTCGATCCAGGCGTGCGCGATCTGCACGCCGCCTTCGATGGGGTGCAGGAAGGTCGTGGCCAGGCCACCGCCGTCGGCGACCGCTGTGGCGTCGGGGTCGAGCAGACTTATCAGGGCGTCGATGTCCTTGGCTTCCCACGCCTGCTTGAAGTCCCGGACGATGGCCGTGCGTTGGGCCGGCGGGGGCGTGGCGGAAGGCTGTGCGGTCCGTATGCGGCGGCGGGCAGAGGAAGCCAGTTGGCGGCATGCCGCGGGGCTGCGGCCGACGATCTCGGCCACTTCGGCGAAGGAGTGGCAGAAGACGTCGTGCAGGATGAAGGCGACGCGCTCGGCAGGGGTCATCGATTCGAGTACGACCAGGAAGGCCAGGTTGATCGACTCGTCCAGGGTGACCCGGTCGGCCGGGTCGACGGCCGCACCGCCCGCCCGGCCGCTGACCCACTCCGTGCGCCCGGGCAGCGGCTCGGGGATCCACTCACCCACGTAGGTCTCCCGCCGGGCCCGTGCAGAGCCGAGCAGGTTGAGGCAGATGCGGCTGGCGACCGTGGTCAACCAGGCGCCGGGGGAGTTGATGGCGTCCTGCTCCTGCCGCGACATGGCGTACCAGCGGGCATACGTCTCCTGGACGGCGTCCTCGGCCTCGGCCAGGGAGCCCAGGAGGCGGTAGGCGAGGTTGATCAGCTGGCGCCGCTCGCCCATGACCGTCTCCAGGTCCACGTCCATGCCCAGGTTCATATCCGTGCCCAGGTCCGTGTGCATGTCCACGTCCGGATCAGGTCGGTGGTGTTCTGCCTCGGATCGGGTGGTCATGGTGTCGCAGCTCCCTCGGTCGCGTCTGCCCTCACCGGTCCGACAGCGCAGCCCCCGGAAATGTGAGGCGAGGCAGCGACCTCACATTTCCGGGGGCTGCCGTGTCGGACTGCTGAGACGAGCACATCATCCAGCGAACAGGAAGCTCACCGACATCATGACGACATCACTGCCGACCCCGACCTCGATCCCGACCACACCGTTCGCCGTGCCGGCGCCCGCGCAGCGCCTGGAGAGGGCGGCCACCGCGCTGACCGCGCATGGATTCACCGTGGAGCTCCTCGATGACGCCGCCGCCGCGCGTACGCGCATCAAGGATCTGATCCCGGAGGGCGCCAGCGTCTTCACCGGGGCCAGCGAGAGCCTCCGCCTGTCCGGCATCGCCGAGGACATCAACGCCGGCGGGCGATACGACGCCATCAAGCCACGCGTCCTGGCCATGGACCGCGCCACCCGGATGCACGAGATCCGACGGCTGACCGCTGCCCCCGACGTCGTCGTGGGCAGCGTCCACGCGGTGACGGAGACCGGCTCCCTCGTGATCGCCTCGGGCAGCGGAAGCCAGATGCCGGCCAACGCGGGCGGCGCCGCCCGTGCGATCTGGGTCGTCGGAGCGCAGAAGGTGGTTCCCGACCTGCCCGCCGCGCTGCGCCGCGTCGAGGACCACTGCCTGCCCCTGGAGAGCGCCCGCACCCAGGAAGCGTATGGCTGGGACAGCGCCGTCAATCGCCTCCTCATCCTCAATGCGGAATTCCAGCCCGGACGAGGCACCGTCCTGCTGCTCCGCGAAGCGATCGGATTCTGAACCCGCCCTGCGTTCCGGACGGTCCTCCTGTCGATGCGCCAACTCATGGCGGAGGGGCAGAGTTGGCGCCTGCCGCCGCACGTCGATCATCGTCCGAGCACCTGGTCGACCTCAGTCAACTGGGCTGCAGTGAGCGGCCCCTTCTCCATGGCCGCCGCGTTCTGCTCCGCCTGCTCGACCGAGCGGAACCCCGGAATCGGGATCGTGCGCGGGCTGCGCGCCCACAGCCAGGCCAGGGCGCCCTGGCCGGGGGTGCGGCCGCCGGAGGTCAGGATGTCGCGCAAGGAGTCGACCCGGGTGACCCAGTCCTGGTCGGCTCCGGCGTTCTCGCGGAAGCCCGGCAGCCAGGCGGGCGGGGAGTTGCGGATGTCCCCGGCCGCCAGCGCCCGCCCGGCCGCGTGTTTGCCCGTCAGGAGGCCCATGGCGAGCGGACTGCGGTTGATGCCTGCAAGGCCCAACTCCTCGCACAGGGCGATCATTTCGGGCGCGTCCTGCAGTACGTTCAGCGCGTGCTGCACGGCGGTGCAGTGTTCCCCTTCGGCGAACCCCCGGGCCCGCTC
This sequence comes from Streptomyces odontotermitis, assembly GCF_050510915.1. NCBI lineage: Bacteria > Bacillati > Actinomycetota > Actinomycetes > Kitasatosporales > Streptomycetaceae > Streptomyces > Streptomyces odontotermitis. Next base: position 146,041 of record NZ_JBNJLS010000006.1, read on the forward strand.
GGGGTCGTCGGTGCTCCATGCGTAGGCGCGCACGAGTCCCTCGCGTACGAACTCCTCGCAGAGGTCGCGGAGTTCGGCGCCCCGTCGTGGATCGGCGTCGGACAGGTGCAGCTGGTAGAGGTCGATGTGATCGGTGCCGAGCCGCTGCAGTGATGCGGCCAGGGCGCGGCGGGCGTACTGCGGGGAGTCGTCCGAGCCGGTGAGGGTGCGGCTGGTCTCGTCGAAGACGTTGCCCCACTTGGTGGCGATCACGACGTCGTCGCGCCGCTTGCCCAGCGCGCGCCCCAGCACGCGCTCGCTGTGCCCGGCGCCGTAAGCGTCCGCCGTATCGAAGAACGTCACGCCGAGGTCGAGAGCGCGGTGGATCGCCCGTACGGACTCGTCGTCGTCGACCTTGCCCCACCCCAGCGGCCGGCCGTTCGCGTCCTGCCACTCCCCGCCGATGGCCCAGCAGCCGAAGCCGAGAGCGCTGACCTGGATGCCGCTGCGACCGAGTGTCCTCGTGGTCTCCATGCCTGCCCACGTTAGGAGTTGGAGCGCACACGAAGGCAACACCTCGGTCCGAGGCAATGGTGAAGGAGTCGCGATCACCGGCATGGGGACCCAGGGCACGGGCGGCCGGACAGGGGAGTGGGCCCCCGTGCGTCGTTTCGTTGACGGCCATCGGGCGCATTGCGCGGCGCGCGACTCTAGTAGCTGTCGTAGCTGGGTTCGCCGTTCGGCCGGTAGACGCCGACGATGGTGCCGCCCTTCGTCGTCGAGACGCTGACCGGCTCCAGTGCGGTGGGGATCGCTCCGTCGTCGAACAGCCGCTTGCCGGTGCCGATGATCACCGGGTGGATGGTCAGCCGGTACTCGTCGACGAGACCGTGCCGCATGAGGGTCTGGGCGAGGTCGCCGCTGCCGACCACATTGATGTTGCCGCCGTCGGACGCCTTGAGCTTGTGTACGGCGTCGACGACGTCGCCCTCCAGCAGCGTCGAGTTCTGCCATCCGACGGACGTCAGGGTCCGGGACGCCACGTACTTGGGCATGCTGTTCATCCGCTCGGTGAACGGGTTGCCGGGATCGGCGGTCGGCCAGTACGACGCGAAGATCTCGTACGTCTTGCGTCCGAGCAGCATCGCGTCGGAGTGCTCGTACCATCCTGCGATGGCCGTGCCGACCTCGTCGTCGGACACGGGCTTCTGCCAGCCGCCGTGCTCGAAGCCGCTCTCCGCGTCCTCGTCCGGACCGCCCGGCGCCTGCATGACGCCGTCGAGCGTCAGGAACGTACAAACGATGATCTTGCGCATGGTGCGCTCCCTTCGTCGACGGGTAGACCGGGCAACCGCCGAGAACTCATCGGTGGAACTTGCGCAGCCCCGTACGAGTCAGCGGGCGTCCAGGGGCCGTCCGGTGTGGTGCACGCTGCCCCGCACCGTCGCGCCGATCAGTCCACTTCCTCGGAGGACTCGGACGAACTGCTCTGGGAGAGCCCTGCGCGGGCCATCCGGTCGGCCACCTGGTCCGCGGTGCCCGCGCCGGGAATCACACCGCGCAGGGGGCTTTCCGCGAAGGGACGCATGCGGGCGCGCCTGTTCTCCAGCCGCGGCGCCTGGTGGCTGGCCACGCCGTCGGCGGCGCCTGCGGGGGTCGGGACGACCGTGCCGAGGAGGCCGTAGCCCGTGAGCCAGGTCTGGGGGATGTCCTGGCCGGTGATGGCCTTCCACGCCTCGCCCGCGAAAGTCGTGCAGTTGTGCTGGGTGAGGTTGTAGTCGGCCAGGGCCTTCTCATGGGCGACCCGGTATCCGTTGGCGATCTGCCTCAGTGTGACGTTCTTCGACTCCCGGTGAGTGGTCTTGCGGTGCGGGTCGGGGCACCTGACACCGCCCTGCACATCGCTGATCGCCGGAATCGCCCCGAACGGGTAGAAGCCGAACGACGCCTGCTCCCCCTTCGATCCGTTGATCTCGATCCAGACGTGACCGAGGTTCCTCCGCGGGAGGTCCCCCGCGTCCACCTTGAGCGTGACCTTCAGCTTCTTCTGGGCGCCACCGGCGTGCAGTTCGCGCATGAGCAGGGTGCGCAGCGGCGCCAGGAGGGTGTTCTCCGGCAGTTCGGGAAGCGGCTCCGGGGCCGCCGTGGCTGTAGCGGCCGGCGCCGTGCCTGCCGTGCCTGCCGAGCTCGACGTGGTGGTCGGCGGAGCGGATGCGGGCGAGGACCCCGGCAGCGTGTCGGCCTCACGATTCTGGCCCCGTACTGCCCGGAACCGGGGTATGTCCAGGCTCGCCAGGTTCTGCGTCCGTTCCAGGAGGTCGTCGATGTTTCCGCTTTCCTCCTGATGCTGCAGGATGCGGCGGTGAAGTTCCTCGCGGTCCGGGGAGCTGTCGGCGTCCCTGCCGTGTTCCGATTCGGAGGACGAGGCGGAGGCGTCGGCGTCGTAGGACCCGCTGCCCCGGCGGCCCCGCGGCGGGCTCTCCATGCGCTGCACGGTCGGCGCCTGAGCCGCACCCTGCACGGTCGGCGACCCCGCCGCACGCTGCACGGCTCGGTCCGTGGCGGTGGTCGCTGTGCGCTGGGCGGTGAGGGAGGGGGCGGTCGTCTCCCCGGCCTTGAAGGCGGCGCCGTCCGTCTTGGCGGCCACTTCGGAGCCCTGACGGGGGTCGGTGACGGCGGCTCCCGCTCCGTTGTCGTGGCCCGTCTCGACGATGCCGCGGGTGTTCTTGTCGACGTGGCTGAGTTCGTGGCCGATGGTCTCTTCGTTGGAGGCGGCCTCCGCGGTCAGGAAGATGTGGTTGTCGATCGTCATGGCCTCGGCGCCCATGGCGGCGGTGGCGCGCTGGGAGATCGGATCGCGGTGCACGCGGGTGGAGGCGATCCTGTCGTTCTGGTAGAACGGCACGGCCTTGGCCACGACGGCCGAGGGCAGGGACTCGCTGGGGGAGTTCTTGGCGGCGGCCAACAAGGCCGCCTGCCCCTCGGGGCTGGTGTCCGGCACCACCTCGTGGGCGTGCGCGTCCTGCGCCGCGAAGCGCCGCGCCACCGTGGTGCTCGGGGAACGCTGCACCTGGGATCCCTGCAGCTGGGATCCCCGCTCCTGGGGTGCCTGGACTTGAGATCCGCGCACTTGAGATCCGCGCACTTGAGGCCCCTGCTCCGGTGAGTTCTGCCGCTCCTGATGCCCGCATCCGGGGCCGTGCTGGTGCTGCGCCCACCTGTGCCCGGCTTCGCGCAACATCTGCACGACGCCTCTGTTCCCGATGGAGCCGCTCAGGTCGAGCATCCGTTGAACATGAGCATCGACATGCGGAGTTGAGGGTCGTGCCTGCTGGTGCGCGCCACCCTTCTGAGGCCCGGCCTTGTTGTTGTCGTCCCGGGCCAAGCCCATCTGCGTTCCTCCGGCGATCAATGGGGGCGGACCAACCCTCGCACCCTTGCGGGCGGATGCACGGGACGCCAGGGACGCAAGGGCAGCGTTGACGGCCGAGAGGGCAGTCCGTGCCCGTCCGTACCGGAGCCCCACTGGCACACCGCACGCCTGGCATGTCTGACATGCCTGATCCCGTAGCTCCGTACGACCGCCGAAACAGTTATGTACCGAACGATCCAAAACCTGATAGCGTGCTGCTCCGGCGAGTTCACCAGCAGCGGCGGACTCGGTTCGAACGTTAGGGGAGGCATGTCATGACGACAGCTCAGCGCACGGCCCGAGAGGTCCTGGACGCGTATCTGCGTGAGTTGGAGAGCGGCTACAGCGAGCGGATGGTGGAGCTCTTCGCCGAGAAGGTCGACTGGAGCGTTCCCGGGGCGGACGAAGTCCCGTGGCTCGGTGAGCGCTCGACGCGGGAGGAGATAGCCGACTACTTCACCTCACACGCGGGCTATGTGGCCCGGGACGAGTTCGTCATCGAACGGGTGCTGGCCGACGACCGGGACGGCGTGGTGCTCGGGCACTTCAAGAGCCGGGTCAGGGCCAACAATGCGCCGATGGAGAGCTGGTTCGCCATTCATGTGACGGTGGTCGACGGGCTGATCACGCGTTATCGCTTCTACGAGGACAGCCTGGAGGTCGCGCGGGCGTGGCAGGCTCCGGGGCGGGCGGCGTCGGCCTGAGCCCGATGCCCGGAGCCGGGTGAGTGTCAGGGGCACTGGGTGACACCCCCCCCGCGCGCGCGGGCGTGCCGGGCGCAGGGGGCCGGACATACGCGGCTGTCGAGGCAGAGCAGCCGCTTCACCGTCACCAGCCAAAGGGCGCACGGCGCCATCACGCACTCAGCCGACGATGGCCACGGGCGCGTCCCAGGCGTTGCGGTCGACGGTGATCGTGTAACCGCCGCGCTTCTCCTTGCTGTTGACCATGTACTGGTGGCCACGGCTGTGGTTCGTGTACAGCGACTTCGACCACGGCCAGTCACTGGTCGTGGTGTTGACCTTGTCCCACTTCGCATACCAGAGGCTCTCCGGCAGATCGGTGCGGTTGGCGGCGGTGGCCACGGCCTTCGCGCTGGAACTGCTGAACCCGTAGTACCCGGCCCGGTACTTCTTGGCGCGCAGGGTCTTGGTGAAGGCGCGCACGTACGTGAGTACCGCCTTGTTGCACGAGGCGTTCGCGACGTCGTACGGCTCCATGTCCAGGTAGATCGCGCTGCCCGCCTTCATGCCGAGCCTGGACGCCCTGGCCACGGCGTCCTTGCCATTGGCGACGCCGAGGGAGGAGGCGTTGGCCGCCGTCATCTTCTCCGGACTGGAGCCCCTCTGGCAGTACGGCTGAGCACCCACGTAGAGGGGGATGAGCTTCCACCCCTGGGCGGTGACCTTCTTCACCCAGGGCGCGGTGAGGTTGGGCTGGGCGCAGCCGCGGTTCTTGCCTCCGATGTAGACGGCGGCCGCGCCGTAGAACCCGGTGCGCCACGCCTTCATCGCGGCGGCCGAGGGAGCGGTGCAGGTGTCGAAGGCGCGACCGGTGTACGTCTTCTTCGCGGGCAAGGTCGTGCCCGCCGACGCGCTCTGCACGAGGGCGCCGCCACCCGCGACGATCGTGGCGCCCGCGGCGCCCCAAGCGATGTAGCGATTTCTCTTGGACAGCCGGTGCGCAGGCTTACGCGACGTGCCGAACATGTGGTCCCCACCCCTTGATGCGCGCTGGTGCGCACTTCTGTTCTTCCTGATCACCGCAGGATAGATCCGGTGTGATGGTGCGGGATCCCCAGGGGTGAGCCCGGTTAATGGCCGGTATCCATCTGACACACCGTGAGGGAGCCCGCGAGGATCGAAAGGGCAGCACGGTGCCCGAGGGGATCCGTGTGGTTCCAGGAGCGGCACGACGGCACCGGCCGGGACTGCTACGACGAGGTGGACGGCTCAGGCGGCAGCGACGGCACGTGCGACTCCTCCTACGACTAGGGGCATTACCGGACCGGATGGGACCATGTGCACTGGTACCTGCAGCAGGATTTCCTCACCTACGCCGACCGCCCGCAGGGGAGCTGGACGAGCCATGTCGGTGGGCGCACCCCCACCGGCTCGTTCCTCCGGAGTGGTGAGGGCCCCTGATGAGCACGAGTGACCCCGACCCGGCTCCGACACCAGGTCCCGGGTCTCTGAAGAGGGCGTGCAGGGCCGCGATACGGCGCATGCGCGACGGCTGGCGGTACGCGTGGACTCCGGCCTCGCACGCCGCGGTGACCGGCGGCGTCGTCGTGGCTGTCGCAGGCAGCCTCTCGGCAGTCGTCTTCACTGGTCTGTGGGACGAGTTCTTCGGCCCCGAGCCGGCTCCCAAGGCGGCCTCGTGCCCGGGGAAGGGCTGCGAGGGAAAGAACCCGCAGAAGATCGGCGGCTGCACCGCAGACGCGCGGACCTACCCGAAGGCCGGGAAGAACCCGGCCACGCTGCACCTGCGCTACTCCAAGCGCTGTGGCGCGATATGGGCCCGGGTGACCACCGCCGAGGTCGGAGACAGCATCAGCGTCTCGGTCGAGGGCGGATCGGCGCAGAGCGCCGTGGTGGAGACCTTCCACGACCAGTTCACTCCCATGACGGTTGTCGCCCGCTCCTTCAAGGTGAAGGCATGCGTCGAGCCGACCCACGCGACGAACCGCAAGGGCACCTGGGACCGGTACTGCATGAAGGCATCCGACAAGTCGCCGTGGTCGAAGCCCGGTTAGGGCCTGACCTGGCGATCTGACGGGCCGAGCAAAACCAGGTGCGGCCGGTCGCCGCGATGCTGTGGGATGCGGGACATGACGATCTTTCTGAACGAGCCCGGCGTCGACGGGCTGACCGGGGCCGTGGATGCCCTCCGCGCGTGGCAGGACGACCGCACACCGCTGCAGCTCCATCCGGGAGACCTCGGCTGGGCCTGGGCGCTGGGCGCGGAGAGGCTGGCCGCGGCCGTCCGCACCTGGAGCGTGGACGGACGGATCATTGCCGTCGGATACCTGGACGGCCCTGATGTGCTGCGCCTGACGACCGCGCCGGACCTGCGACAAGACGCTGATCTGGCGCGTCGGTTGCTGACGGACCTCGATGATCCGGAGCGCGGGGTCCTGCCGCCCGGGAAGGTCGGCCTCGAAATCCCGAACGGCGCCCTGCTCCGCGAGGTCCTCCTGGAGGCGGGCTGGAATCCGGACGAGCCGTGGACGCCGCTGCGCCGCGACCTCTCCGGGCCGGTGAAGGAGTCCGGCCTGCGGATCGAGGTGGCCGGTCCGGAGACGGCGGGGGTGCGGACCGCGGTGCACCGCTCGGCGTTCGCCAGCCCGATGTTCACCGAGGAGGTCTGGCACGTCCTCGCGGCCGGGCCGGTCTACGCCGACGCCCGCTGCCTGATCGGCTACGACGACCAGGACAACGCGGTGGCCGCGGCGACGGTCTGGTCGGCGGGGCCCGGCAAGCCCGGCCTGCTGGAGCCGGTGGGCGTGCACGCCGACCATCGCGGTCGCGGCTACGGGACGGCGATCAGCCTCGCCGCTGCGGCGACGCTGCGTGAGCTGGGTGCGTCAAGCGCGCTCGTCAGCACCCCGAGCTCGAACGCTGCCGCCGTCGCCACCTACAGGGCGGCGGGATACGAGCCGTCGACGGAACGGCTGGACGTCAGCCGAGCCGCCTGAAAATGATGGCCACAAGGACGACGAGCTCGCGGTCCGCTACGAGGCGACCGTCCTCGTAGCGGCCATCAAAGAGCGGCTGTGAGGCTGTGACCAGCGGTCATGCGAAGCCGGTCAGGATGGCGTGGGGGCGTCAGGAACTCATCGCGGCTCGGCCGCTCGGTCGGACTCGCTGCGAAGAACGCAGAATTCATTGCCCTCGGGGTCTCCCAACACTCAGAACTAGTAGTTCTGGAGTGTCGGCATGGTGGCATCAACGCTGGTCAGGCCCGGTAGTGAGAACCCTTCGGTCCCTACAGGGGGCATGACCAGCACACTCCGAAACCCGCTTGCGGGCACGGTCTACGAAACCGAGACCCTTCGGGGTGTCCGTTGTGTACGCCTGTCCGTGCTCACCGACGAGACCACCAGCCCCGAGCGTCAGCGCGAGGCAGACGACATCGCAGCCGCAGCCCTCGGCATCGACTTTGGCGAGGGTGACCAGCTCCGCGAGGCCGTAGACCTTGACGTGAGCGCATCCAAGTTCGGCCCGTTCGAGCGGGAACAGCTCGGCGGGTGGCTCGCACGCCCGGACGAGTTCGACGCGCTTGTCTGGTGGCGCTTTGACCGTGCCATCCGGTCCATGGCGCACATGCATGAGCTTGCGAAGTGGGCCCGTGAACACCGAAAGATGCTCGTCTTTGCCGAGGGCATCGGCGGGGGTCGGCTCGTGTTCGACTTCCGCAACCCCATGGACCCCATGAGCGAACTCATGATGCTCATGTTGGCTTTCGCCGCTCAGGTCGAGTCGCAGAGCATCAAAGACCGCGTGACCGGAGCCATGGCCGCTATCCGCAAGATGCCGCTTCGGTGGCGTGGCTCGCGTCCGCCGTACGGCTACATGTCCGCCCCCATGCCCGCGGAACACGGCGGGGTGGGCTGGACGCTCGTACCCGACCCGGACGCGGTGACGATCATTGAACGGATCGTCCGAGAGCTGTTGGAAGGCAAGACCGTTTCCGCGGTAGCCGCAGGGCTCAACGTGGATGAGGTACCGAGCCCGCGCGATTACTGGGCCGTGAAGATGAAGCGCAACAAGGGCGGGAGGACCGGCGGGGCCAAGGGCTCGCACGTCGTGCGCGAAATCTTCAAATGGACCCCCGTGGCCATTACTCGGATGCTCCGCAGTGAGACGTTGCTCGGCTGGAAGATACACAAGGGCAAGCCCGTGCGCGACGCCGAGGGCAACCCGATCATGGCGAGTGAAACCCCGATCATGACGCGGGAAGAGTTTGACCGCATCGGCGCACTGCTCAACTCGCGCAGCATCGAGAACGGGGACCGCAAGGACACCGACGCGCTTCTGTTACGCGTGATCCACTGCGACTCGTGCGGAGGCCGGATGTACCTCAACAAGCAAGAGAGCAAGAACAACCAGGCGCACGTCTACAAGTGCAACTTTCACTCGCGGGGCGACAACTGCGAGGCACCCGCGCACGTCCGCGGTGACTGGGTGGACGAGTACGTTGAAGCCGAGTTCCTGCGGCGAGTCGGCACCATCCAGACGACTCACGTGGTCGAGATCCCCGGGTACGACCCCGAGCCCGAACTACTCGCCACCCTCGCCGAGTTCCGCGAGCACCAGGAACAGAAGGGGCGCCAGAAGTCCAAGCACGCTGCGGCCGAATGGCAGTCCCGCGCGGACGCTCTCGACAGCCGCATAGCCGAGTTGGAGACCCGCGAAAAGGTCGAGCCGCAACGCGTGGTCACACCGACCGGTCGCACGTTCGCGGACGAGTGGGCCGACAAGGACACCGCGGGACGCCGAGCCATGCTCATTGAGGCAGGGGTTCGGCTGGACGTACGGCGCGGCACTCGCGGAGGGTGGCGGAAGCTCGACACTCGGCGCGTGGACTTCACCATGTCGGGAGAGCTGGACCCCGCCGTGGAAGCACTCGATGGGGTCGCCACGACGTTGGAGTCCGATGTACGCGGGGACACCCCGACCCCGAACGCGAGCGTGCGTATGACCGAACCCGCTGCCGCTGCCGAGCCCGTCCGCGAACTGGTCGCCGCATAGCTCCCTTTATGCCCCTGAGACAGCCCCGGTCGGTTCCTGTGCCCGCCGGGGCTGTCTTGTGCCCGCACACGGGCGTACGGGCGTACGGGGCGCCCCGTGGACTGCCCGCCGACTCGCCCTCGGGCAGCTCAACAGCGGGACAAGGAGTGTTGAGGGTGACGACTTACGACACTTTTTTAGAACGCATAGAAAAAATAGAGAGAAAAGAGAACGGGGTCATCGGCAACACCCCATCACTCTTGAGGCTCCGGGAAACCCTCGGTCCCTACTACTGGAGCACCCAGCAAACGGGACCAGCCCGACCGGCCTACCGCACGAGCGGACAGGACGCGGGAAACCTTCGGTCCCTACTACTGGAGCACCCAGGGAACAGCGAGCCCGAGTCCGCCACGGCGGACAGGAACTCGCCGGTCCCATGCCTCACAGAGAGAGCGGGACTACCGCGCACCCACCCCAAGGGGGAAACCCGGCGGACCGAGTGCCCGAACTCTCTAAGCGTTGCCCGTGCACCACGCACCCCGCGTTACTCGGGGTGGTCTGCGGGGGTCGTGAGGCAACGCATACGGGGGACTGCACCGCCCATGAGTAACCGCCCCGACCAGGGCGCCGAAAGGGGTTGTAAGCGCGTGCGGCCCCCACCCTGTCCGGACTGGCCCGAGCCGGCTCAGGGCTCCCATGCCCGCTGACCCAACAGCTAGAGGTGCGCGGTACCGGCCCCCTCGGGGGATGTCGGCCGCAGAGTTCCCCGGTTCGAGTCCGGGGGCGGGCACTCGACAACAGCGACGACCAGGCGGTGACTCATGACCCCATGTGTTGAGTGCAGCGACACGGCAACTCGCCGAGGACGCTGCGACGTTCACGACCGCGCGTATCAGGACCGTCCCTCGGTTCGCGTCCGCCGTTCACACGGTAGGCGCCGTGCGGGGCGGCATGATGCGGCGGCGCGGCTCCGCCAACGGATACGGGAGCGCGGTCACGCCTGGTGTGACTGGTGCTTGGGCGACTTCCCCGCGGATGCGGTGGACGTGGACCACGTGCGCCCGCTCTCGATGGGCGGGACGGACACGGCGGGCAACGTTCAGGTGCTGTGCACCGGGTGCCACGGGTTGAAGACGGCGACGGAGTTCGGGGCCGCGGCGTAGGGCGAGTGCTGGTTCATCTGGCACTCATCGTCAAGAACCTGTAGCTGCGACAAAGGCTCAACGGCTCATGAACCACGCTGTGAGCGCGGAAGCTCCGTATGTTGTGAGGGCCATCAACAGTCGCGCCGGAATGCGTTGGATGGTCAAGTGCAGCCCGCCGCAGCGGAGTTCGAAGGCGGGGGCGCAAAGCTGTTGGGGCGTGACTTCTTGACTGCGAGACATGGCCGCAGCATGCAGAGAATGTCGACCCCTGGGAAGACACCCCTGGTGATCTAGCAATACCTCATAGGAGTGGTGGAACGCACCCCGGAGGGCGAGGCTCCCTTGCTCCGGAATTCCCTTCTTCTCTGAGACGGAGACGAGTTTCGCAGCGCACGGCCGTGGCGAAGGAGAGGCGGAATCGCATGCGGAATTTCACCTGCGAGTCGAGCGTAGCGAGATTTACGCCCAACAGATGGGTCTCTGCTCATCCACTATCCGGAGAAGCCCATACCCCGCAAGCCCCGTACCCCCTGCACGATCCCCGGGTGCCCCGAGCTGACGAGCGGGGGACGCTGCCCGGCACACGAGCGCGAGGCACAGCGGCAGCGAGGCACGACCGCCGAGCGGGGCTATGACACCCGCTGGCAGCGCGTCCGGCGCCGCTACTTGTACGCGCATCCGTGGTGCGTGCTGTGCTCGCGCATCGCGACGGTGGCCGATCACTTCCCTGAGTCGCGCCGCTCGCTGGTGGCTCGGGGCGTGGCCGATCCGGACGCGTGGTCTCGTCTGCGTCCGCTGTGCACGACGTGCCACAACCGCGAGACCGCGAAGCATCAGCCGGGTGGTTGGGCTGCCGAGCGCGTCCGTCCTCGCCGCTTCTGAGTCGGCGACCAGGGGGTGACCCCTGCGCCTCGCCGAGCCAGATCGGCAGGGAGGCAAAAAACTCGCGTGGATCATTGGGCCGTTTCGGTGGGCGCTGCTAACGAATGCCAGCGGTGCCCTTTCTCTTTTTCTCGACTGAATCAAAGGAATTTCACATGTCCCTGACTCTTGCTGAATCCGCAAAGCTCTCTCTTGATCAGCTTCAACGCGGCGTGATTGAGACATTCGTTCAGGAATCGCCGATCCTGGACCGAATCCCGCTGATCCAGGTGGCAGGCAACGCCTACCGGTACAACGAGGAATCCACGCTTCCCGGGGTTGCCTTCCGAGCCGTGAACGAGGCGTACCCGGAGAGCACGGGCGCACTGAACCAGCGCATCGAGACGCTCGCAATCCTTGGCGGAGACGCAGACGTGGACAAGTTCATCGTCCAGACTCGTGGCAACCTAAACGATCAGCGGGCCATTCAGACCGCGATGAAGGTCAAGGCCGCTTCGGTGCACTTCGCGGATCAATTCTTCAACGGTGACGTGGAGTTGAACCCCAAGGGGTTCGACGGGCTGCGCAAGCGGCTGCTCGGCAGCCAGGTTCTCGATGCGAAGGGAGTCGGACCGGTTGCCAACGGCCATGACTTCTTTGACGTGTTGGATTCGCTGGTTGCGCAGGTGCGCGGTCTCTCCGGAGCCAATGGCGCGCTGTACATGAATGCCGCACTCCGGGCGAAGATTGAGTCCGGTTTCCGTCGGCTCGGCGGCGCCGAACTCCTCACGGCCGAGATCGCAGGTAAGCGCGCCACCATGTGGAAGGGCATCCCTCTGCTGGATGCCGGTCAGAAGCTGGACGGAACCGACGTGCTCCCGCTGACGACCGGCAGTGGTGGCAAGCAGACCGGAGATATCTACGCCGTGCGCTTTGGGTCCACCGAGGCCGACGCCGGAGTGACTGGCCTGACGAACGGCGGCGTGCAGGCCACCGACCTGGGCGAGTCTCACGACAAGCCCGTTTACCGCACTCGCATCGACTTCTACTGCGGCCTCGCCCTGTTCGGCGGCAAGGCGGCGGCGCGCCTCACTGGCGTACTGAATGGCTGACGCACCATGAGAGCCCCCGTGCTCGTCTCCCTCGCCAGGGAGACGGGTGCGGGGGTTTTGTGCGTCCCGGCGGGTGGAAATTCGAGGGATGCCCCCGCAAGAGGCGCTAGCTACTCGACTCTATGGCTGGCCTTTTCATGCCCTCGTACGCTTCGCGCAAGTCCCTGGCCTCTGAGATTTTCCGCCCTTCGACTGCCTGTACGACTTCGAGGGCCCGCCACCGGTTAGACGGCACAATTCGGCCCGAGAGAATGGCTTGCTGTGCTGCATCACAAGCTTCGTCTACCCGATCAGATACGACGAGCGAGAGCGCAAGGTCGATATTTGCCGAGGCGACACGCCGCGGCCATTTCGATACGTCATGCGGCGGTGCGAGACGGGCGATCACCTCACGTGCATAGTCTTCGGCTGCTGGGTCACCCACCCAAGCAAGGGTCGTCGCTGTGTAAGAGACGAACTTCCCGGGGTCGTACTGGTAGTGATGCTCCGGTGCGTCAGGGAACTGCATAGCAGCGACGAGCGACTCCACGCGACTTATGGCATCGTAGGTCTCTTTCGGCTGCCCGAGCCTGGCATGCGCTCGACCCTGTTGAGCTGCCGATTGGATTTCGACAGAACTTCCCTTCGGCGCTAGAGACTGCGCAGCCCTACTCAGCTCTACTGCTTTCGCGTAATTGCCATCGGTAAGGATGCGCCAAGCGTCCGTCTCAAAACACCAAGCCTGAATCTCAGTATGTCCGGCGTGCTTGGCCAGCGTCATGGCCGTTTGTAGGCGCGCCGTTGCGGCATCCTCTTGGTTTAGATCAATGTGAAGAGTGGCGCCGAGCAGCGAGAACCATCCGCCAAGAACGAGTAGCTGCCGATGCTCGGATAGCGTCTTCTTTGCATCCAGAAGATGCCCAACGTATGCGGAATACTTCCGCACGCGCTCTAGCAGATCCTGGGGGTGCGATGAAGGGTACTTCCTGGCCAGTTCGTCGAAGATCTCCTCTATCCGCGAGAGAGTTTCGTTCCCTACATCGCTCGCCGAAACTCTGCGCGCCAGTTCTATTGCTTCGAGCTCGTCGTCGTACATCAGCGAGGGAGGGGCAGCTTGGACGGAATGCGTCGCTACCGATTTTCCAGACACTCCTGCGTCTCTAATGAGTCCGTCTAGTTGCACGGCAGAGACGCGCAATTCCCGACACAGGCTCGGCCGGTGAAATGACTGCGGTTCGGTCTCGCAATTCTCCCAACGGCTCACGGTCGAGCGTTCCACCCCCAGGGCCGCAGCTAGCGACTCCTGACTGAATCCCAACGCCTTGCGGCGCTCTACGAAGCTCTCTCGCCTGGCCACGTCGCCTCCCCGCTCTCTGGATTGCCGTTGTACCAGGTCAGGGGTCCGGTGCGTCCAGTATGCGGCAACGATGCGTCAGAGATGCGGCATGCCCGCGCTGGTGCTGCCCGGAGAGCCCCCTTGTACTGGGGAATCGCCCAGGAGCAGGCCCCCGACCGCCCACAGCGGCGCTCGACTCGTTCACGCCTAGAGGGAGGGCCCATGGAAACCGTGGACCGTGCGCGGCTCGAAACGTACTTCGGCAGGGTCGCCGATAAGTTCAGCACGCCTGAGCGTCCGTCCTCGCTGCTGATCACGCATCTGTTGCCCGAGCGTCCCGCATTCGTGCGAGCGGTAGGCAAGGTCACGAACTTGCGTGCGGTGCTGCCCAAACCGAAATCGATCAACGCGGCAGCACTCCGCGAGGTTGAAGGAACGGTGGCGTGCGATGAGCTGACGCGCGAGATGTTCGCCGACCCGGACACTGCCGTGACCTACTTGGAGACCAGGGCGGCCGGTGAACCGGTCGTGTTGCTCGACGTGGGCGGGTACTTCGCCCCCGCGCTGGATGCTCTCTGCGATCGATTCTCAGGAACGGTCCTCGGCGTGGTGGAGGACACCGAGAACGGCCACAAGCGCTACGCGGACCGGGACAAGCTGCCCTGCCCAGTGGTCTCTGTCGCCCGGAGCCCACTCAAAGACCCGGAAGACTTCCTAGTCGGTCAGTCCGTGGTGTTCTCCGCGGAAGCCCTGTTACGGGGGCGCGGTGACATCTTCCATGGGCGCCCCGCCCTGGTTCTCGGGTTCGGCAAGCTCGGCTCCAGCATCGCCCGGCTACTTCACGTCAAGGGCGTACGAGTCATCGTCTTTGACATCGATCCGGTACGACGCGCACAGGCCATGTCGCAAGGGTTCGAGGTGGCCCGGGACCGGGACCAGGCGGTAGAGATCGCTGGACTCGTCCTGTGTGCAACCGGGGCGCTCAGTCTGCGCGGCGAGGACTTCCCTCGTCTCAAGAACGGCGCCTATGTGGCGACCGTGACCAGTTCGGAAGACGAGTTGGAGCTGGAGGGGCTGCCCGCGGGCTACACCCGGGACGGTGCCGGGGAGAACGTCACCCGATACACCGCGACGGGGCACTACTTCTATCTGCTGAACGGGGGCAACGCGGTCAACTTCCTGCACGGAGCCAGCGTTGGACCGTTCATCTTCCTCGTTCAGTCCGAAATCCTCGCGGGCGCGGCCATGCTGGCTCGCGGCGCGTTGGACGCCACCATGCACGAGGTGCCCGCTACCGACCGGGCAGCCATTGCGGCTACCTGGCTTCACTACTACAACAGGTGATCGAATGCCCATCACGGCAGAACACATCCGTACGACCCTCGCCGAGTACGCCGACGCGCACCCCGAGGAGAAGCCCACTCTCGCGCCCCTGCACGAGTTGCTGGAGCAGGGGGCCGACGTAACCAGCCGCAAGGAGTTCCGCGGGCACGCCACTGCGGGGGCTGTGCTCGTCAACGACAAGGGCGAGGCTCTGTTCATCCACCATGTCGCACTCGACAAGTGGCTGACCCCGGGCGGGCACTTGGAGCCCGAGGACGTGAACTTGTTGGGCGCTGCGCTGCGCGAACTGATCGAGGAGACCGGGGTAACTCTGAGCGTCGCGCCAGTCCAGCCGACCCCTGTCCACATCGACGTGCACCCGATCCCTGCCAATGCCAGCAAGGGCGAGCCGGCCCACTGGCACGCGGACTTCCGCTACGTCTTCCGCGCTACCGGAGAGCAGGTGGTGAAGCTGCAACAGGAAGAGGTCAGCGAGTACGCGTGGCGGGCAATCGAGACGATCGCTGACGAGACGCTGCGGAGTCGCGTCCTCACCGCTCTGCGCTGACGCACCGATCTCCTGACACCCCGTCCGTCCCGGCATGCCTCCGCTGTGGGCGGGCGGGGTTACGTCGTTCCGGTGCTCATTCACCGCAAAGAGAGTCCATACACCGAAGCGCCCCGACAGACCGATTAGGGCCGGTCTACCGGGGCTTGCCGACCAGCTTGCATAGGAGCTGACCGACCATGCGTGATGCTATCGCCCGCACTCTCTTATGGGTGCTGTCCGTACTGCCGTGGACCCGCTGCACCCGGCCTGGACGCCACTCCGCAGCGTTCCCCTCCGAACACAGCCAGCCCACCCCCACCCCAGCGTCCGAGCGCGAGAATCCGTGGGCCCGCCCGTTCACCGGACCGACCAAAGCGGAAGCCCAAGCATTGTTCCGGGCCGAGGCGACCATGCCCATTGCCCCGGTGCAGCACGAACGCCACGGGCACACACGGCCGCCTCGCACCGAGCGCATTCGGCAGGAGGACGAGCCGCACGGCATAGACGAGTGCGAACGTGTCCGTCTGCGACAGGTAGCCACCGCGTTTGCGGAACTCGGTCTTGACTGGGACGGCTACACGCCCAAGGGCGTTCACGCCGTGGTGTCCGCATGACTCACGAGCAAGCCACCGCGGCGGTCACCAGCGAGCCCACCGCCCCCGCTCAGCGCGTGCACTGCGTCTGTGGTTGCTGGACCACGGCCCCTGTACCGGTGGGCGAGATCCCCAAGGCGAGCGGCGGCGCCTGGTTCACGCACTACGTGTGCCCGGACCACGTGCACGAGTACCCCCCGGTCTCGCAGTGGGACGAACTCCCCGCGATGCGCTGGAACCCTCGGCGCTGACGATCAACAACAAAGCCCCGTCCGGAAGTTCCGGGCGGGGCTTTCTGCTGTTCCGGGGCTGGTGGGGCTGTACCGTAGAACCGGTAGTCAGGAGTGTTGGGGTCAGCAAGGACTGCCCAGCCTGAGCCGTCGGGATTCCGGTGATCGGTGACGAAGGTGGCACCGAGGCCGGGCAGCCGTTCCACCTCCTGCTCACGCGATGTCTCTGGGCGCAAGCACAGATGGATCCGGTTCTTGATCTTCTTGGGCTCGGGTACCTGGTTGAAGTACAGCACTGGGCCCTCCGCGAGCAGCACCTCAGTCTCCCGGACACCTGGTTCATTATGTACTGAACGATCCAAAACCTGATAGCGTGCTGCTCCGGCGAGTTCGCCAGTCGTGGTGGGCTCGGCCCGAACGTAGGGGAGGCACGTCATGACGACAGCGCAGCGCACGGCCCGAGAGATCCTGGACGCCTATCTGCGGGAGCTGGGGAACGGCTACAGCGAGCGGCTGCTGGAGCTCTTCGCTGAGAAGGTCGACTGGAGTGTTCCCGGGGCGGACGAAGTTCCATGGCTCGGGGCGCGTTCGACGCGCGAGGAGGTGGCGGACTTCTTCACCTCGCTCACGGGACACGTGGCCGGCGAGGAGTTCGTCGTCGAGCGCGTGCTGGCCGACGACCGGGACGGGGTGGCACTCGGGCATCTCAAGAGCCGGGTCAGGGCCCATGGCGCGCTGATCGAGACCTGGTTCGCCCTCCATGTGACCGTGACCGATGGGCTGATCACGCGCTATCGCTTCTACGAGGACAGCCTGGAGGTCGCGCGGGCGTGGGGAGGGCGGGGAGGGACCGGTCCGGGCGTGCCTGCGTAGGCGCGCACGTCCGGGTTCTCTGCCCGTCCTCTGCCTGTCCCGCCCCGCCGGTCGGTCGTGGGACGGCGCACCCGCCTCCGGGTGCGCCTCGAGGAGTTTGCGCGGGGCCGCCTGGCGCCAGGATTCGCCGAGACCGAAGCTCAGCACGAGCCCGGCATCGATGCGCTGGGGGTGAGTGAACTCCTCGAAACCACTTCGGCTGGACCGAGCAGCAGGACCCGAGACCGCGAAACTGAGGAAGGCCAGACGGCCGGTCGGCGGACAGGCCGGTTGCCTGCAGGGAACAACGGGACCGGGCGGGACGTTGCGATGGTTGCGGTTGAACGAACACCGCAAAGCGGACCACCTGTTGATCCTGGACCGAGAGGCCCCCGCATGCCCCTGACCCAGTCCGAACGTGAGTCCTTTCTGACGGAGCCGCACATCGGTGCCCTGTCGATCGCCCGCCCCGGCGCGGACCGCGCGCCGCTGAACGTGCCCGTCTGGTACATGTACGAGCCCGGCGGCGACCTGTGGCTCGTCACCGCTGCCGACTCGGCCAAGGCAAAGGCGCTGCGCGCGGCCGGCCGGGCCTCGCTGATGGCCCAGCGCACCGAGCCCACGGTCCGCTACGTGACGGTGGAGGGACCGGTGGAGATCGAACCGAGCACACCGGAACAGCTGCGGGCGGTCGCGGAGCACTACCTGGGCCCGGAGGCGGCGGCCAAGTACCTTGAGTTCGCCGCGGCCGAGCTGGGTGAGGAAGTGATCGTCAGGATGCGCCCGGAGAAGTGGCTGTCGGCGGACATGGGTTCCTTCTAGCCGGCCGTTCACCGCAGCCATCAGCGGCATCCACTCGTGAGGGCTGCACAAGGGATGCTCCTCTCATGAGCGAGAGCCTTCAGCAGCGGGCCGAGGCCCGTGCGGCATCGGTGGTGGAGCTCGCCCGGAAGCTGGTCAAGCGGCCGAGCCGGGGCGGGATCGACGACTACGGGCCCGTCCTGGGTGTACTGGAGGACTGGCTTGCCGCGCGCGGCCTGGCGCACCGTCATCTGCGAGACGGGGCCGGTGAGTTGGTGGGGCTGCTGGTCGAGGTCCCCGGAGGCCGTCCGGGCTCCTGGTGGACGCTGGACGCGTGCCTGGATACCGCCTCGTACGGGGACGAACGGGCCTGGTCCTTCCCGCCCGACTCCGGGGACGTGGCGGACGGCTGGCTGCTGGGGCGAGGGGCCGCGGATTCCAAGCTCGCCGCGGCGATGTTCTGCCATATCGCCGCCGACCTCGCGCCCCGGGCCGAGAGCCTGCAGGGCGGACTCGCCGTGCTGTTGGACGTCGACGAGCACACCGGCGGCTTCGGCGGTGCCCGCGCCTACCTCGCCGACGCGCAGGCACCGCGCCCCGCCGGGGTGATGATCGGCTACCCCGGCATGGAGGACGTCGTGGCCGGCGGCCGGGGCCTGTGGCGGGCTTCGATCGCCGTGCATGCCCCGTCCGGCCACTCCGGCTCCAGCACACACGTGGTGGGAGCGATCTCCCGCGCCGCCCACCTCGTCAAGCTCCTGGACGACGCCGGACTCCCCGGCGCCACGGGGGTCTCGGGCTTCCCGCTGCCGCCGAAGCTGTCGGTCACCTCGCTCCACGGCGGCCATGGCTTCTCCGTCACCCCCGACCGCTGCGACCTGAACGTCGACATCCGCACCACTCCGGGCTTCGACGGCCATGATGCCGAGGCGCTGGTACGCAGGGCCGTCGGCGAGCTGGACGCAGAGCTGCCTGCCCCGACACCCACCGAGATCACCCCGATCGCCACATGGCCCCCCTTCCGTCTCGCCGAGGGCCAACAGCCCGCCGCCGCCCTGCTGAACGCGGCCGCCGAGGCCGGGCTCGTGGTGAAGTCGAAGACCGCGGGGCCCTCCAACATCGGCAACCTGCTCGCCGGGGAAGGCATCCCGGCCACCGCCGGCTTCGGCGTGCCCTACGAGGGGCTGCACGGCATCGACGAGCGCGCCCACCTAGCCGAACTCCCCACGGTGTACGCCGTCTACCAGCGGGCTGTGCTCAACCTGCTGGAAGGCTGACAAACGGGCGGAGTGCCCACATTCATGAGGATCGCTATTCCTCCGGGTACGGGTGAGCGTCCCGCAATGGGGTGGGAGGCGCATCGGGCGGCGCGGCGGCGGACGGGGAGGCGTCCTCCGGGTAGGTGGCTTGATGGGCGGCTGTGCGGATGTGCAGTGCCGCCTGGCGAGCCCGGCGGGCCAGACTCCGGTGTTCGTCGGCGGTTGACGCCTCGCTTCGAGCGAGGCGTTCATGATGCTGGGCCACCATGTCGTGTGCGTCGGCCAGAGTGGCGGCGGCAGTGAGGTACCGCGCGTGCAGCTGCTGTACATAGATGTGCAGGTTGGTACGCCGGGATGTGGCTCCGGTGTCGAGCAAGCGGTCGGAGGTGAGGATCTCTTACTGACGGGCCCAAGCCTGGCGTGCCTCGCGGGCCTGCGAGCGAGCCACGTTGGCCTCGGCGTGCGCCAACCGGGCTTCGCTGGCTGCGAGCAGAGCCCGCGCCCTGTCGCTCGCTTCCTGGGAACGCTGCAGAGAACTGGGCGACGCCTCGCCGACGATACGGGCCTGATCGTCCACGAGCTGCTCCCGGGCACTCAGGGCGCGTTCGCGTTGGTCGGCGGAGGCTTCGCGTTCGTCGGCGATCGCCTCTCGTTCGTCGGCGGTGGTCTCACGCTCATCGGCGTGAAGGGACCGCTCAGCGGAGCCGTCCGCCCACGGGCCGATGACATCGCTGAAGGCTGAGCCGTCAGGAGAGTCGGTTCCCACCTTGCCAGTATTCAGCCGCTGAGCGCGGCACTCAAGCGGCAGCCTGAACCTGTCTGCTGCTGCCGCTGGCTCTGTTCACGGGGCGCCGCCCGGCTCGTACATGTACCAGCGAGGACGGAGTACGTCCCGTCGCCCCGCTTCCCGCCGCCGAGGTGTATGCCCGCACGGCGCCTGTCTCGACGTGGGCCATTGGCGGCTCATGCCTCTCGCACCCGGGTGAACCTCGCCGGTGTGCGGGCGTGCCCGTCGGGTGGGGCGCGGTGAGCGGGTGGTCCCTGGTGGAGGGAGCCGGTGAGCCTCCCGGCTCACCGTTCCGAGTTCCCGAGCTCCGTACCCCCTCCGAAGAGAGGCCGCCCTGATGCCCCGCTTGTCCCTGACGGCAGGCTCTGTGATGACCGTCCTGCTCCTGACCGCCGGCCCGGCCGTGACCGCATCGGCCCGGCCTGCCGCGGACCCGGGGGACCCGTGGGTGGTGCGTTCGACCACGGTCGAGCTGCGCCGGGAGCACTTCTCCTACCTGTGCGACCGGCCCGACGCGGGTCCGCCCGCGGCCACGACCCTCAGCGTCTTCCCCTACAAGGTGCAGGCGCGTGTGGTGGAGGACCAGGCCGACGACGACCAGCAGGGCACCATCATCTGGGACGGTCACGAGGCGGGCATCCCCGAGCACTCGGTGCACGTGCAGGTGACCCACGCCTGCGACGGCAAGGGGCCCATCTACCTTGAGGGTTATGCCGACTTGGGGCCGCGCGGCTATTTCCACGTCGAGCCCGATCCCGGCCACCCCGGCACGGCCCGCTTCGAGCAGTGGGACCTGTCGAAGCTGCCGCGCCGCACGGGTGACGACACCGACCCCGGCCGGCCCGCCGAGGACGGCACCGCGCCTGGCCGGCCCTCGGACGGCGACAGCGATGCACCGGGACCGCGCGGCAGGACGAAGCCCGACCGCTCCAAGCCCGCCGTGGTCGACATCCTGCTCGTCTACACGCCGAAGGCCGCCGCGATGGCCCGTGGCGACAAGAAGTTCAGGTCTGTTGCCGCCTCCGCCCGCACCGCCGAGACGCGGATGAACCGGGCCCTGTCGGACAGCGAGGTCAAGGCGCGGGTCGACGTCGTGGACACGCTGGAGCTCAAGTCCTTCAAGGGCTGGAAGGTCCCCGTCGACGCCAAGAAGCCCAAGGGGCGCCAACAGGACGTCGAGCTGGACGACGGCGCCATGCTCAATCTGCTCGAGAATCCCCAGGACAAGCACCTCGGCGCCCAGGTCTCCGAGGCGCGCAACCGCAAAGCGGCCGACCTGGCCGTCCTCGTCACGGGGCACACGGGCAACAGCGGCATCAGCAACGGTTCCGACGCCCCGGACAAGGACACGACGGCCGACAATTCCGCGAACGCCGTGATCAGCTACGACTCCATCTTCCTGCAGACGTTCAGCCACGAGGTGGGCCACAACCTCGCGCTCGCCCACGACCGCTGGACGCTGAAGCACGACGAGGCCGGCTCCGGGTCGCCGAGCACCAAGTACCCGTACAACCCGGGCTGGATCACCCCCGACCAGAACTGGGCCACGATCATGGCCTATGAGTGGAACTGCGAGCAGGGCCGCAAGACCTGCCCCATCGCGTACTACTACGCCAACCGCATCCACCGCTGGCACGGGCAGCCGCTCGGCGACCGCAACAACGACCAGACCCGGGTGCTGCGGCAGACCGCCTACCTCGTCCAGGAATACCGCACCCCCGACAAGCCGCGCCCACGCCAGGAGCTCACCCTCGACACGTCCCCGAAGGCCGGCGGCACCGTGCGCCCCCTCGTCTGGGGCCCCTACCGCACGGGCACCCGTGTCGTGGTCAAGGCCACGGCGAGGCCCGGATACGCCTTCAGCGGCTGGGACTTGGACGGAAAACCGCACGCGAACACGACACCGGACATGTCGCTCCTGATGAACTCCGCACACTCCCTGACCGCCCGCTTCACGCGGTCCTGCGCCCATCCCGTCACGGGCGCGTTCGCCAAGAAGTGGCATGCCCTGGGCGGGGCCAAGGGCCGCCTGAAGTGCCCCGAAGCGGCCGAGCGGAGACTGAAGGGCGGCTCCCTCCAGTACTTCGACGGCGGCTCCCTGTACTGGTCGCACAAGACGGGCGCGCACGCGGTATGGGGCGCCTTCCGCGGTGAGTACGGCAAGCTCGGCTGGGAGCGCGGGCGCCTCGGCTATCCCACCACCGACGAGCACAAGATCTGGGGCGGCAAGGCGGTCCGTCAGCGTTTCGAGGGTGGCGCGCTGACGTATGACGTGCGGACCAAGCGGGTTTCCGTCTGGCCCCCGAAGTGACACGCAGCGGCTGCGGACCCGCCTCCAGATCGCGTGCGCGGCCGCTCGAGAGACCACTCTTGAGACCGCCCACCCCACCGGTGGGGGACCGGCTACGAGGTCAGGCCCGGGAAGAGCTTGAACACGTCAAGGGCCCCTCGGCCCAGTCGCCGTCGCCCCACCGGCACTGGACGTAGTGGGCGTCCTCGAGGAAGCGCGGGTCGCCGTCCGGGCCGAGGAACACGGCGTTGATGTTCACGGTCATGTCCGGGTCCTGGGTGGGCAGGCCGGGCAAGAAGCCGGTCGTGCCAGTCGGTCAGTGGTGCGCCGCCGTGGACGGGGTGCCGCCGGTGCACGGTGATCGCCCCGACCTCGCCTCGGGCGTCGTCGGCCGTTCCATGCGGTGCCGCACTGACCACCGCCCCGTCGGGCAGCAGTTCCGCGGAGTGAGTGCTGCTGTGCGCCGCCGCCTCAAGCATCAGCTGCCCATGGGGATACCCGCGTCAGTTGGCCCGCCCCTACCTTCCTTGCTCCAGGACCAGAGAGGGGAGCCCCAATCAGGCATTCGAGGTGCGGGTACTTGGGGCGGGGTGGGACATGGCCGACGCGCGGGTCATGCCGGGACGTCGGCGTACAGCAGCCCGCGTACGAGGTCGGCGCTGCCGCATCCCGCCCGCAGCATCCGGCGCCGCGTCTCCGTGAACTCCTGCGCGAGCTCCGCCCGGTGGAAACCGTCGAGTTGTGCGCGGGCCAGGTTGAGGAGAGTGCGTTCGGTTTCGTCGGAGTGGCGATAGACGGCCGCGGCCATCTGCTGCAGTCGCCGGTCCCACTCGGCCGAGCCGATGCCCGGCACGTCGAGCAGTGCGAGCAACACCTTTGTGGATTCGTCGTGTTCTGCTTCGATGCGCTCGAAGAAGTCGTGGTGCGCGTAAGGGCGGAGCGGGGGATGCAGCACGCATTCCTCGGCGTGGCTGTGCGCGGTGAGGAGGTCCGCGAAGTCGTGGAGGGCCGCGTGCCGGTCGGCCTCGACGCTGCGCATCAGGCGCAGCAGGCCCTCCAGCGTCTGGTGGTCTTCGAGGATCAGCTCGACGACATCTTGGGGTGGGGTCATGACGGTCCGCCTCCTGCCTCGGTGGGTTCGCATCCCGCTACCCGATCCGCGGACGAAACATTGCCCCACTGACCCGTATGCCTCATCCCCCTGTTCGGAGCCGTGCGGGGTTCGCTGCTCCGCCTTTTCATGAGCGTTCCGCCGGCGGACCCGCGGGTTGTCGATCAGGGGGACGGGGAAGGAGTACCCCGCAGGACCTGCCGCGCAAAATATGCCGCGGCCCCGGTGAGCGGCCATGCCGCGGACGTGCCGGTTGTCCCAGGAGGGGAAGTGATCCGCCATGCGTGCGCCTCAGCGCGCCCATCGGCGTTCTGCCCGAGCCGAATACCTGCTGCCCCACGAAGCCGCCTCGGCCGGCCGAGCCCGCCAGTTGACGTCCAGGTTCCTCGATCGTTCGCGCCGTCGGGTGCGGAGGGTGGACGCGGAGCGGGTCGATGACGCGGCGCTGATCGTGTCGGAACTGGTCACCAATGCCGCGCTGCACGGCCGCAGCCCGTGTCGGCTGCGGGTGGAGGTGGCCGATGCGTACGTGGTCGTCGAGGTCTACGACGCGAGCCCGGCCCGCCCGCGCCTCCGCCCGCTGACCGCGGAGGGGGAGAGCGGACGGGGGCTGGCCATGGTGCGGATGCTGGCGCAGCACTTCGCCGTCACCCCGGTCGCGGGCGGCGGCAAGACGGTGCGTGCGGTGCTGGCCGACTGACGTCACGCCGGGTGCGGCCGTACGCAGTAACGCACTGTCGGCATGGTGTTCGGATTCTTATACGCAGAGTCAAGTCACGGGATTGTCACGGTCGTTGGTGGGTAGCAGCCAGCCCACGACGCGCTCCCGTCCGGGGAGCGCCCTTCTCGTTACGGGAGCGACGATGGTGACCGCGATCCCCAGCCATCCCGGCCGCACGCACCCCGGTGCCGGGCGACATACCACCGGCCCGGACGCCACCGCACTCGCGGGCCTGCCGGGCCTGCCGGGCCTGGAGAGCCTGCCGCCCCTGCCCGACCCCAGGAGCACCAACGGCACCGATGCCCGCGCGCTGTCCAAGACCCTCTTCGCCCGCCTCGACGAACTGGAGGAGGGAACCCCGGAGTACTCCTACGTACGCGACTGCCTGGTCGAGTTCAACCTCGCCCTGGTCCACTACGCCATCGGCCGCATGACCGTACGCGCGGAGTCCCACGAGGACGTCGTTCAGGTCGGCACCATCGGGCTCATCAAGGCGATCGACCGGTTCCAGGTGCAGCGCGGCACCGAATTCCCCACCTTCGCCCTGCCGACCATCTTCGGCGAGATCAAGCGGTTCTACCGCGACACCACCTGGGCCGTGCGCGTCCCGCGCCGCCTGCAGGAACTGCGCCTGCTCCTGTCCAAGGCCACCGCCCAGCTGGAACAGGCCAACGGCCGCTCGCCGAGCGTGAGTGAACTCGCCGAACACCTGCGCCTGGACGAGGACGAGGTCACCGAAGGGCTGATCGCCGCCAACGGCCACACCACGGTCTCCCTGGACCACCCGACCGACGTCTCGTCGCCGGAAGACACCCTCGCCGACCACATCGGGTACACGGACGCTGACCTGGAACGGGTCGAGGACCTGCACGCCCTCAAGCCCCTCCTCGCCGGGCTCTCCGAGCGCGAGCGCAGGATCCTCGCGCTGCGCTTCGCGGAGGACAAGACGCAGAGCGCGATCGGCGAGGAGCTGGGCATCTCCCAGATGCATGTCTCGCGCCTCCTGACGCGTCTGCTGAACCGGCTCGAGGCACAGCTCACCGCGCGAAGCTAGCCGCTGCGTCCCTGCCTCGCCACGCGGAGTCCTGACGGTTGCTCCCCGGCTCGCTGACACCTTCTTCACTCCAGTGAGCCGGGTCGAGCCCCGACGGGCTCGCGTTCCCGCCTGCCAGCGCAGAGCCATGCATCCGCAGCGCAGAGGCATGCATCCGTAGGCCCGATTCCAAGGTCGCCTCTCCCGTGCTCGAAGTCCACGGGACGAACCTCGAGGAGAGATCTTGCAGAACTCACAGAAGAACTCCCAGCGGGAGCAACAGCCGGACCCACAACCGGACTCACGGCCGGACTCACGGCCGGACTCACGGCCGGACTCACAGCGGGACTCACCGCGGCACTCGTCCAACGGCCCCACGCTCATCGTCTCGGTGCAGCGCGCCTGCCGCCTGCTCGCCGCGTTGGAGCGGCGCGGCGGCCAGGCGACGGCCAAGCAACTGGCGCGCGACACGCAGATCCCGCTGCCCACCACCTACCACCTGCTGCGCACGCTCCTGCAGGAAGGCATGCTGCTCAACGCCTTCGGCCACTACATGCAGCCGCCCGCGGCGCCTGAACTGCCCACCTGCGCACCGGTGATGGAGAAGTCGGCCCCCGAGGACTGGCTGGAGCGCGTCAGCCGCCATCTGCGCGCGACGACGTACGCCACGCTCTACCAGGACGGCGAGGTGCAGGTCTTCGCGCGCTCGCGCAACACCCCGGAAGTCCTGACGGCCACCCCGGTCCCCTTCGCTGCGGCGGCACACGCGCACGCGGCCGGACAGTGTCTGCTCGCCCGGCTCACCGACCAGCAGCGCCGCGACCACTTCCGACGCCACCCCGTCTTCCCCCTCACCCCGTACACGGTGCCGGACACCGCGACCGCACTGCGCCGGCTCTCGCAGATCACGCCCTTCCAACCCGTGGTGGAGGTGCAGGAGTTCGCCCTGGGACACGCATCCGCCGCCGTGCCGGTCTCCGTCGGAGGGGCGTTCGCCGCCATCTCCCTCTGCGTACCGGTCCACCGCGCGCACCAGTTGAGGAGCCTGACGGCACGACTCAACGCACGTGCCGAGGAAGCCCTGCGCACCGGATGGCTTCGGGGCGATGCGTGACAGCCCTGCGACTGCGTACGGGGATACTCGCTGGCGAGGCGGTCGTCCGCTCGGCAGGCTTGGTCCATGAACGCCCCGCCCACTGGCGTGCCGGACCACTCCTGGCTCGGCGCCCCGATCGACGCCCGCCCCCTGTTCGCGCCCGAGCAGGCCGCGCTGATGGCCACGCTGCGCGGCCTGGCACCCGCCGACTGGAGCAGGGAGGCGGTTCCGGGCTGGACCATCCGGGATCTCGCCGCGCACCTCCTGGGCGACTTCTACGGGCGCCTCGCCCGGGACCGCGACGGCCACCAGGAAGGGCCCGCCTTCGCGCCGGGGGAGACCCTGGAGGCGTTCATCCACCGCATCAACCAGGAATGGGTCGACGCCTGCCGCCGGATCGGCCCCGCCGCTCTCACCGACACCCTCGACCTGATCGGCGGGCAGACCGCCCGGTTCTTCGAGGCCACCGATCCCCATTCGCCCTCGCTGGGCGTGTCCTGGGCCGGAGTCGACCCGGCGCCGATGTGGCTGGACAGCGCCCGCGACCTCACCGAGTTCTGGACCCACCGCCAACAGATCCGCCATGCCACCGGGCAGGCCACCGACCCCGATCCGCGCCTGCTGTCCGTCGTCCTGGACACCTTCCTGCGGGCCCTGCCGCACACCCTGCGCGAGGTCACCGCCCCGACCGGCGCGCAGATCCAGGTGCAGATCGACGGACCGGTCCACGGCACCTGGACGGTGACGGCGACCGGGGACCGCTGGTCGCTCGCCGAGCCGAGCGGCACCGAGCGTCCCGCCGCCCGCGTCGCTGTGGACGCGGAGACCGCCTGGCGCCTGTGCACGCGCGGCATCGAGCCGGACACCGCCCTGGAGCGCGCCCGCATCGACGGCGACCGCCAACTGGCCGCGGCAGCCTGCCAGATCGTGTCCATCATCTACTGACACCCGCTGGTTCGCAGCAGCCACCAGCCACCAGCCACCAGCCTCGGCTACGTGCGGTGCAGGAGCACCGGCAAGGTTTGGACGCTGTTGCTGACGAACGACGGCAGCGGCGCCAGTTCCTGCGGTGGCACCGCGAGGTCCAGGTGCGGGAAGCGGGCGAAGAGCGCCGGGAGCGCGATCTCGGCTTCGAGGCGGGCGAGGGCGGCACCGAGGCAGTAGTGCGCGCCGTGCCCGAACGACAGGTGCCTGCTCGCAGAGCGGGTGGTGTCGAACTCGTCTGCATCGGCGCCGAATTGGCCGGGGTCGCGTCCCGCGGCCGCGTACGACGCGAGGATCGCCTCCCCCTTCGGGATCACCGTGTCGCCGACGCGAAGGTCGTCGCCGGCGTAGCGCAGCGGGAAGTGCCCTACGGGGGAGTCCCAGCGCAGGGTCTCCTCGATCACCGCGCTCCACGTCTGCCGCCCCGCGGTGACGGCCGCGAGCTGCTCGGGGTGGGTGAGCAGCGCCCTGACCGCGTTGGTGATCAGATTCAGGGTGGTGCCGTGTCCGGCGACGAGGATCAGGATGAGGGTGCCGGTCAGTTCGTCCTCGCTGAGCCGGTCGCCCTGGTCGCGGGCGGCGATCAGGTGGCTGGTGAGGTCCTCGCCCGGGCGCTCGCGCCGCCGCGCGACGAGATCGGCGAGCATGGCGTGGAGTTGCCGCTTGGTGGCCAGGGTTTCCTCGGGCGAGGTGGTGCTGCTGGTGAGGCTCGCGGACAGCGCCCGGAACTGATCGAAGTGTTCCTCGGGGACGCCGAGGAGATCGCCGATCACGTGCATCGGCAGGGGGTAGGCGAAGTGGGCCCGCAGGTCCACCGGCCCGGACGGGTGCGCGGTGAGGGCGTCGAGGAGGCGGTGGGTGAGCGCTTCGACGCGGGGGCGCATCGCGTTGATGCGGCGCGGGGTGAAGGCTTGCGTGACCAGGGTGCGCAGGCGCAGGTGGTCCGCGCCGTCGGCGGTGGTCATGCCGCGGTTGGTGATGAAGGCGATCAGCGGCCACCCCTCGGGTATCTGTCCGTCGCGCAACGCGGCCCAGTTCGAGGCGTCCTTGAGGACGCGGGGATCGGCGAGCAGGTCCTGGAGGACCTGGTGGCGGGTGATGGCCCAGGCGGGAACGCCGCCGGGAAGTTCCACGCGCACCGCGGGGCCGAGGGCGCGGAGGCGGGCGATCTCGCCGTGGAGGTCGCCGGCGGTCACGTCGAGGCGTATGAGCGGGGTGGGGGTGTCCACGAGGCGGCTCCGGGGTCCGAGGCAGGCAGGGGCGACGTGTACCGCACCGGATCCTCCACCCGCACCGCCCCGTTGGGGATCCCCACGGCACCGCGTGCAGGTCAGCATCCACCCGATCGGGAGCGTCCCTCCAGAGCGCCCTTACGATTCCTCGCGCTGAGCACCCTCGTACGCCTGTCCCTTCGCCTGTCCCTTCGCTTGTCCCTCCGCCTGTTCCTCCGCCTGTTCCTCCTGCGGCGGGGATGCCTGGCGGGGTACGCGAAGGGGGGCGTGGTCGGCGGGCTGGGCCGGGGGCCAGGTGGGGCGGCTCGCTTCGGGCAGTTGTGCCAGTGCCTGGGACACGCTGAGGTAGGCGGGCAGCAAGCGGACGCTGCCGGTCTGGGCCAGCAGGTCGACGAGGCGGCGCCCCGCACCGGCCAGCAGCAGGTCCCCGCCGCGGCGCGCAAGCAACCACCGTATGGCGAGCAGGCAGTTCAGCCCGCGCGAGTCACAGAACGTGAGGGCGGTGACGTCGAGGACCAGATACTGGTGGCCGGTGTCGATGCTGGACCCACAGGTGGTCAGGAAGTAGCTCTCGCCGCTTTGGTCGAGCTCTCCTCGCGCGCGCAACACCGAGGTGTCGGCGCTGCTGGCGCTCGTGCTGATGGTCAGCCGTTGGGTCTGTGTGGACATCGCACCTCCGTACGGCCATCACAGGAACTCTCGAACTGCGCGCACGGTGGGCCGGTCCGGGCAGCCGACGAGTGGCGGTGGCCTGCCGCTCCTGCCGCGGCGAACCCTCCGTGGCGCACCCGGCGCACAGTGACGCCCTTATGGGTGAGCCTGCCCAGGATATGCGCGGGCAGCGGATCAAGATGAGATTCCTCATCGGGTTCGAACGATCCGTGGAGCGGTGGAGCAATGTTCTGTGGGAGACGCTGATCCCGCCGTCACGCAAACAGGCGGAGGTGGTGGCGAAGCTGCGCACCGAGTGCGACGACCGGGCGCTGATCCTCGACCGGCAGCGCACCCTGGTGCCCAACGCCTTCGTGGTTCAGCTGCCACCCGATGCGCATCAGCAACTCATCTCCTGCAGCGGCCAGTTGGGCAGGCACTTGGCCACCCAGGTCCGCAAGCACGCGGCGGAGCGGGGGTACACCTTCGCCGGTCCGGTGGTCGTCCACCTCACCGGGGCGCCCGGCGCGCACGTGGGCCGATTCCGCATCCACAGCCGGATCGCCCCCTTGCAGCGGCGCACCAGAGCCTGAGGGCGCACGACCCGCCTTGCTTCCGGCCCTCCTGGAGGCCGGGCGGGAGGCCGCTGTGCAGAAGCGCCGGGAGGCTGCGCATGTCGTGCGGCGCATCGGGCTTGATCGCGCGACCTGTGCGGCAAGGGGCGAAAGGCCCTTCCCGGCCACTCCCATGGTCAGGGGCTGCCGCTTCCGACGCCGTACCGTGGCGAGCGACGCCGATCGTTTTGGAGAACTGGTGACACCTCGCCTCAATGCCTACGACCAGCCCGTCGGAGAGCCCCTGCCGGGGTGGACGCCCCGCTCGGCCCCCGGCAGGGTCGACCTGGAGGGGACGTACTGCCGCCTCGAACCGCTCGACGCCGACCGCCACGCGGACGACCTCTACGCGGCGTACGCGACCGAGACCGACGGCCGGAACTGGACCTACCTGCCCGTCGGGCCCTTCGAGAGCGCCGATGAGTACCGCCGCTGGGCCGAGGACGCGGCCCGCAGCGCCGATCCGCTGCACTACGCGGTCATCGACCGGGGGACGGGCCGGGCCGTGGGCACGATGTCGCTGATGCGGCACAACCCGGCCGACGGGGTCGTCGAGGTCGGCTACGTCGTGTTCTCGCCGCTGCTGCAGCGCACCCCCATCTCGACGGAGGCGCAGTACCTGTTGATGGCCTACGCCTTCGACAAGCTGGGCTACCGGCGCTACGAGTGGAAGTGCGACGCCCTCAACGCGCCGTCGCGCAAGGCGGCCGAGCGCCTCGGCTTCACCTTCGAGGGCGTCTTCCGCCAGGCGCTGGTCTACAAGGGGCGTAACCGCGACACCGCCTGGTACTCGATCGTCGACGGCGAATGGCCCCCGCTCCGGGAGACCTTCTGCCGCTGGCTGGCTCCGGAGAACTTCCACGAGGACGGGCGGCAGAAGCACTCGCTGACCGAGCTGCGCGATCCCCAGGGGGACGCCCACGAGCCAGTCACCGAAACCGCATAAACAGTAAGTCGCGCAGCAAGTCGCGCAGTAAGGGCAGAGCTCATGAGGGACGGGTCGCAGTCGGCCACTGCCCCGCAGCCGATGGCCGACGCGGCTTCCCCCATCGCGGACGGCGGCGGTGGTTCCGGTCCCGCCGCCTTCAGGGACCACCCCCGTGGCCTGGCCACTCTCCGCCACCGCGGCCTCTCCCACACCACCGCGGCCTCTCCCGCACCACCCAGGAGGGAGCCGAGCGGGCACTGGCCGAGATCGCCCGCATCACCATGCTCCTGGAGGCCCACCTCCCCGCGCCCGGCAGCACACCCGTAACCGCCGCGTCCCCATCTGGACCCCCGTCCGCGACGCCCTCACCACCTGGCACCCCGACGGCCCCACGGACCAGATGGTGCACCGCACCGGGGCGCTCCTGCTCACCGCCCTGGACGACCTCTCCGCGGCCCTGGAGCGCGCCGAACCACCGGTGCCGACACGGAGCGGGGCCGTCGGCGGCTCACGTCCGCGTGGGGAGGGGCACCGGCAGCGGGGCCGGTGAGCGCGAGCCCCGCTGCCGTACGCCTTCGGTCGATCAGCGGCCGCCGGACGCCGTGTCACCCGCCTTCGCCGCCACAGCGCCTGCGCCCGGGACGCCGTCCTCGAACGCGGTGCCCGCCGCGCGGTACCCGTCGACCTTCGACTTCACCTCCGCCGGGCTCAGCACCTGGTCCTTGACGTGCAGCACGTAGTCGACCTGCTCGTCATAGGCGCGGGGCTCGGTGGAGCTCTGGCCGCCGAAGTCGATCAGCCACTGGTTGAAGTAGAGGCCCATGGGGCGCTCGGGCAGGTACTTGGCGTCGTGGGTGCCGAACAGTTGGCCGTCGACGTAGTACTTGATGCTGCTGTCGTCGATGGTGAACTGCACGTCGTGCCAGCCCGCGAAGCTCGTACGGGATTCGGTGTGCTGGTTGACGGCCTCCCAGGGGTCGGGGCGGAAGGTCTCCCAGGACGTGGTGTAGAGGATGTTGGAGGACTCGCCCCAGCCGCCGTTCGGCAGATACTCGAAGTCGTACTCGGAGTAGTCGTCCGCCATCGGCGCGGTCAGGTCGTTGAGCGCGAAGAAGGTCTGCACGACGTGGTCACCGTCCGGGCCCGACTTCGGGGTGTCGGAGAACTTGACCCGGGCCGCGTACGTGCCGTTCTTGAACTTCATTGACTTGGTGAGCAGTTCGGTCTGCTTCGTCGACTCGCCGGTGCCCGCCGTGGACGTCTCCAGGTTCATCACCGAGTTCTCGCCGTCCTTGGCGAAGGTGATGTTCTCGGGTGCCCAGGTCGCGCCCGGGACTCCGGGGCCGCCGGAGTTGGAGCGCACGGTCCAGCCGTGGGCGGAGATCGCCGGGTCGGTGTGGCTGGTGTAGTTGAAGTCGTCGAAGAGGGCTTCGCCCGCTGCTGCGGCCCTGTTGGTGCTTGTGCTTGTGCTTGTTCCTGTGCCGCTGGCCGTGCTGGACGTGCTGGCGTTCGCGTTCACGGCCAGGCCCGTTGCCGCCAGCGCTGTGGCGGTCGCCAGGGCGATACGGACGCGGCGGCGGGTGCTGCTGCGGTGCAGGTGCTTTGCGGACACGATGTCTTCTCCTTCGTGGGGGGGGAGGGCTGTGCTGGGTGGTGCCGTGTTACGTGCGGGGTCGTGCCGTCTTCGCTGCCACGGCCAGGGAGGGCCGTGGAGACAGGGGGCGGTAGTGCACGCCGAGGGCGTCGAGCCGGGCCGTGTGGTCGTGCAGTCGCGGCAGGAACGAGCCGGTGAAGGAGCTCTCGCCGCTCCACACGCGGTCGGCGATCGCGCACAGCCGGGGAAAGGCGAGGTACTCGACGTGTTCGGCGGTGGCCGCGAACTCCGTCCACAACTGGGCCTGTGCACCGAGGACTTGCGCCGTCACTGAGGGCTGCCACTCCTGCGGCGCCGCGTCGTGTCCGTGGACCGCGCGCAGGTCGACCACCGCGCCGGGCTGGGCGGGCGGCTCGTCCGGGTCGGCGGACTGGGCGTAGTCGAGGTAGGTGGAGAGGTAGTGGGCCGTCACCACCTGGTGGCCCAGGCTCGCGGCCGTGCGGGCGTGTGCGAGGTCGCGCCACGTCATCACGGTGAAGCCGGGCGGCAGGCTCGTCCCCGTCTCGGCCCAGCCCACCGGCGTACGGCCGTGTGCGAGCAGGTGCGCGCCGACGCGGGACATGAACCAGCCGTGCAACTCATCGGGCCCGGCCAGCCCTTCGGCCGCTACCCGGTCGCGTGCCGCCGGGCTCGTCGCCCACTCCGAGGTGGGGCACTCGTCGCCGCCGATGTGGAGGTACGGGGACGGGAAGACGTCCATGACCTCGTCGAGGACGTCGCGGCAGAAGGTGAGGGCCTGGTCGTGGACGCCGAGGACGGTGTCGCACACGCCCCACTCGGTCCACACGTCGAGGCGCCGGTCGGGGTGGTTGCCGAGTTCCGGGTAGGCGGCGAGGGCGGCGCGGGTGTGGCCCGGCATCTCTGTCTCGGGGACGACGGTGACGCCCCGCTCGGCCGCGTACGCGACGAGGCCGGTCAGTTCTGTACGTGTGTAGTGGCCGCCGTGCGGGATCCCGTCGTACGTGGTGCTGCCCGCCGGGCCGACCATCGACCGGCTGCGCCGGCCGCCGACGTCGGTGAGGCGCGGGTAGGCCGCGACGGGCATCCGCCAGCCCTGGTCGTCGGTGAGGTGGAGGTGGAAGACGTTGAGCTTGTGGAGGGCGAGCAGGTCGACGTAGCGGTGGAGGAAGTCGACCGGCTGGAAGTGGCGGGCCACGTCGAGCATGGCCCCGCGCCAGGGGTGGCGCGGTAGGTCGGTGATCTCGACGCAGGGCAGTGGCCAGTCGTGGCGTGGTTGCGGGGACGCCAACAGGGCGGTGGGAGGCAGGAGTTGGCGGAGGGTCTGGATGCCGCGCAGGAGCCCGGTCGGGTGGGCGGCGCGCAGGAGGAGGGACTCGGGGGTGATGGTGAGGCCGTAGCCCTCCGTGCCGAGTTCGCTCATCCCCTCGTCATCCAGGGTCAGGGTGAACTCCCCGTCCGGGGAGGGGCGGAGAGGCAGGGCGGTGGCCGGGGCCAGGTAGGTGCGGAGCAGGTCGGCGGCGTCCTCCGTGCCGGGGGTGGCGCGGACCGTCGTACGGGAGTCGAGGACGAAGTGGCCCGGGCGTCGCACGCAGTGGGTGGGCCGGGGGACGAGGGAGGGCTCGGAGCGCGGAGTGGGCACGGTGGGGGGCCTCCGTGGTGGGGTCGCGCGGGACGGGACGAGCGGGACGAGGGGACGAGGGGGCGAGCAGGATGCGTGCGGCTCAGCCCTTCACGGCGCCCGCCGCCAGCCCCGACGTCACATGGCGCTGCAGCAGCAGAAAGATGGCGAGGGCGGGGAGCGCGAAGAGCGTGGAGGCGGCCATGGTGGCGCCCCAGTCCGTGCCGAAGGTGTTCTGGAAGGAGGAGAGCCAGACCGGGAGCGTGCGGCTGTCCTGCTGCTTGATGATCAGGAAGTTGGCGTAGGCGAACTCGTTCCAGGCCGTGATGTAGCCGAACAGGGACGTGGCCATCAGCCCTGGCGCGAGCAGCGGGAAGGCGATCCGGCGGAAGGCGCCGGTCCGGGTGCAGCCGTCGACCTGTGCGGACTCCTCCAGCTCGGGCGGGATGGTGGCGATGAAGCCGCGCAGGACCACGATGGTGAACGGCAGCGTGATCATGAAGTACACGAGGGTGAGGGTGGGCAGCCGGTCCAGCATGTCGGTGTCGCGGGAGATGATGTAGATCGGGATGATCAACGACTCCCAGGGCGCCATCTGCGCGATGAAGACCATCAGCATGAACTGCCGCCGTCCGCGCCACCGCATCCGGGCCACGGCGAACGCGGCCCCGAGCGCGACGATCAGGGCGAGCAGCACCGCGCTCGCGGTCACCAGGATGCTGTTGCGCCAGAAGAGCGCGAATCCATCGGCGTCGACGGCCGTGCGGAAGTGGGCCAACGTCCAGGTGTATGGGATGAGTTGAGGGTGGGCCGACTGGATGTCCTTGGTCGGCTTGAAGGCCGTGGCGATCATCCAGTACACGGGGAAGAGGCAGATCAGGACGGTGAGTGTGGCGGCTGTGTGGAGCGGCAACCGGCGTAGGCGATGCATGCGGCGCGTGCGGCGTGTGCGGCGCGTGTGGGAGCGGGCCGCCGCACGGTCCCCTGACAGAACAGTCACTGCTCGGCCTCCTGGCGCAGCATCTGACGGAAGTACGCGATGAGGACCCCGGACATCAGCACCACGGTCACCATCGACGCGGCCGCCCCGAGGTCGTAGTGCTGGGCGGAGAGCGCGGACTGCACGGCGTACACCGGCAGGATCGTGGTGGCGTCGCCGGGGCCGCCGCGGGTCAGCACCCAGATCTGCACGAACGCCTTGAAGGTCCAGATCACTTCGAGCGAGACGACCAGCATGAAGATCGGCCGGATCATCGGGAAGGTGACGGAGCGGAAGATCCGGCGCGCCCCCGCGCCGTCGAGCCGCGCCGACTCGTACAGCTCGGCCGGGACGGTGCTGAGCGCGGAGTAGAGGGTGATCGCGGCGAACGGCACGGACTGCCACACGATGAGCAGCACGAGGATGACGAACGACGCCGTTCCGTGGGCGAACCAGGGGTAGCGGTCGAAGGAGGAGAAGCCGAAACCCTTCAACGCCCAGTTGACGACGCCGAATTCGGAGTGGAACAGCCACTGGAAGACGGTCGTGGCCGCGACCACCGGCATCGCCCAGGCGAGGACCAGCGCGCTGAGCACGACGGTCCGCCCGAACCGGCCGAGCCGCTCGGTCATCAGCGCCACGAGCGTCGAGATCACCATGATCAGAACGACGTTGGCGCCCATGAAGAGGAAGGTGCGCCGCACCGTCTCCCAGAAGCGGGGGTCGCCGAGCAGGGTCCGGTAGTTGTCGAGCCCGACGAACTCGGCGTCGCCCAGGATGAGCTGGCGCAGTCCGAAGTCCTGGAGGGAGATGACCACGGCGCGGATCAGCGGATAGAGGAGCAGATACAGGGTGCCGAGGACCGCGGGGGCGATCAGGGCGTACGGCCAGAGACTGTCGCGCCGTCGGCGGGGCGGGCGCGGCGGACGGTGCCGGCGGCGGCTCTTGGCGAGAGGCCGGACCCCCGGCGGGACGGGGATCTTGTCGGGTGCGGTCCGTCCCCGGGCGACCGGCACGGTGGTTCTCCGCTCCAGGGGTTCCCGGGCGACCGGCATGATGGTCCTCCTCTCCACGGGGGTGACGGTGACTCAGGAACCGCTCTTCATGGCCCGGGTGACGGCCGCGGACGCCTTGGCCGCCGCACTCCTCGCATCGCCGCCCGTGATGACCGCCGTCATGTAGTCCTTGATCGGGTTCTCCGCCTCGACGGCGGCCCAGCCCGGCGTGTTCGGCGTGGCGTGGCTGTTCTTGGCGGCGCCCACCGCCATCGCCGAGGCGCCCGGGTCGCCGGAGACGGCGCCGGCCAGGGTCGTCCGGTTGGGCACGTAGCTCATCGCGACCGCCAGCTTCTTCTGCCAGGTGTCGCCGGTGAGTTCCTTGATGAAGGTGAGCGCGGCGTCCTGCTTGCCGGATGCCGCGGGGATGATCAGGTCGGAGCCGCCGGTGAAGACCGCGCCGGGCTGCGCCTCGGTCTTGCCGGGGATCGGGAAGAAGGCGAGCTTTCGCTTGAGGTCCGGGTTGGCCTCGGCGATCACGTTGGCGCCGCCGGGCGTGGAGATGACCTGCGCGACGTTGCCCTTGGCCATGACGTCGGCCTGTGGTGGGTCGTCCTCGTCGGAGTCCTTGGGGCCCTTGCCCAGCGCCTGCAGCTCCTTGTAGAACTCCATGCCGCGCAGCGCCTCGGGGGTGTCCAGGGCGCCCTTCCACCGGCCGCCCGACTCGGTGGCGAGGTCGCCGCCCTCGTCCCAGATGAACCCGGCCAGGGCATACCACATCTGTCCGGGCAGATAGATGCCCTGGACCCCGTTGCCGCCGCCCTTGTTGAGCTTCTCGGTGGCGGCGATCCACTGCTTGCGGGTCTTGATGGCTTTCGCATCGACCCCGGCCTTCTTGAAGAGATCAGTGCGGTAGATGACCACGCGGTTCGCCGCGTAGTACGGGATCCCGTACTGCTTGCCCTCGTAGGCCCCCGGCTCGGCCAGCCCCTTGAGCCAGTCCTTGCCGTCGAGCTCGTCCACCTTGTCGCTGAGGTCGGTGACGCCGCCGCTCTGGGCGAACTGGGCGACCTGGGTGTTGCCGACCTCGATGACGTCCGGCGCGTCATTGCTGGCGAGGGCGGCCGTGACCTTCTGGCCGATGCCGTCCCACTCCTGGATCTGGACCTTCGCCCTGATCTCCGGGTGGGCCTTCTCGAAGCCCTTCACGAACTCCTTCTGGAACGCCGCCGACACGCTGTCGCGCATCAGCCACACATCGATGGTGGTACGGCCGTCCTTCGATCCCCCGGAGTCGTCCGAGGAGCCACAGGCGCTGAGTCCGGCTGTCAGCGCGAGCGCGGAAACACCAGCGAGCAAGCGGAACTTCACAGTTCACCTCTGTGAGAAGAGATCCGACTGAGACCCACACACCTGACCAGTTAGGGCCAACTGGTCACCTAATCTGTTGGTGGTGGAAGAAAGTGGCATAGACCAGTAGGGTCGTCAAGTCCCCCTGCGGCAGCGGGATTTACGCGGCTCCGGCGCTCAGATGCGGCTGACCAGTGGCACAACTGGACTTGACCAGCGGCCTCTTGGCGCCGCCTCATGGCAGACTGGTCAGGCAGTGATGCGGGAATCGGGGAACAGGGACCGGGGATTCGGGGTTCGGGGAAGGAAGGCCAGCACATGGACACTCAAGCGCCCGGGGCGGTCCTGAAGCGGGAGCGGGTCCGCGACGTCATCCTGGAGCTCGTCGAGTCACGCAGCCCCGGTGACCCGATCCCCTCCGAGCGCACCCTCTGCGCCGAACTGGGCGTCTCCCGGCCGACGTTGCGCGCCGCGGTCGACGAACTGGTCGCGTCGGGGGTGCTGATCCGCGAACACGGCCGGGGCATGTTCGTCGCCCCGGCGAAGATCACCCAGGAGCTGGTCTCCGGCCGGGAGACGCTCACCGCGCCGCCGGCGGGCGGCACCTGGTCGAGCCGTCTCCTGGAGTTCACCACCATCCCGGCCGGGGCCCGCGTCGGCCGCAAGCTGCGCGTCTCGCCCGCCGCGGAGATCGTGTACATCGCGCGGCTGCGGCTCGTCGACGGGGCGCCCATGGCCATCGAGCACCTGCACATCCCGGCGGCGCTGGTGCCCGACCTGTCCGCGGAGGAGCTGGAGAGCGGCGATCTGTACGAGCACCTGCGCGCACACCACGGCATACGGGTCCACGAGGCGGTCCAGGCCATCGAGCCGACCGTCGTCACCCGCGCCGAGGCCGAACCGCTCGACGTGCCCGAACTGTCCCCCGCCCTCCTCTTCGAGCGCCTCACCACGGACACCGAGGGCCGCCCGGTGGAGTACTGCCACTCGATCTACCGCGGCGACCGCTACCGCATCGTCTCCCGCCTGACCCTGGGCGCCACCCCGGACGGTGCCGCGGTCCCGCACCCCAGGGACGGCCACCACCCGGGCATCCCGCCGGGCGACTTCGCACATCGGGATCCCATCACGTCGTCGTCCACGATCGGTGATGTGCAGGGGGATCGCTGAGGAGGCGGGGTGCCGCTGGACCCATCGCTTGCGTGAGCGTGGTGAACCGCATGCGCGAGTGGTGAGCCCCCAGCGGAGCTGCCTGTGCCGTCTTTCGGTCACGTCGAGTGAACCCAGGCATGGATCCGGTGACGCGGGTACACGCTCGTACTCTTCGGAATTCTTAGCCGCCGCACCCATGCCGACGACAGGGACAAAGCCGTGACCGTCGTAGCTCCTCCGCTCGCTCTGACCGAAGCGGCCGTCCTCTTGATGGACCAGCTGCTCGACGAGGCCGTGGCGGAAGAAGACGTCCTGCAAGGGTGGGCCGAGTGGTGCACCGGCCAGTTCGCCGTACGGGAAGCCGGCGTGCTGCTGGCCGATGGGGAAGGCCGCTTGCACGTGGCGGCCGCGACCGCCTCCGATGTCCATGCCCTCCAGTCGCTGGCGGCGACCAGTGGCGAGGGCCCGGGACCGGGGTGCTTCGTCAGCGGCTCGCCGGTACTGCTGCGCGACCTGCGCTCGGCGGCGGACCGGTGGCCGCACTACGTCCGGCGGGCCGACGCGATGGGGATCGCGGCGGTGGGATCCGTCCCGCTGCGGCGGCGCGCTTTCGGGCCGGTGCTGGGGGCGCTGAACCTCTTCGCGTCCGAGGTGAACAAGCCGTCCGAGGACGGGGTGGGAGCGGCGCAGACCCTGGCGGAGGCCGTGGCCGTGGCGCTCACGAAACGGCGCGCTCTGGAGGACTCCCGCCGCACCATCGGTCAGCTCGAACACGCGCTGACCAGCAGAATCCGCATCGAGCAGGCCAAAGGCATGCTGGCCGAGCGCTGGCGGACCGATGCCGACGCCGCCTTCGACCGGCTGCGCAGGTATGCGCGCGGCCAACGCGTGTGCCTCGACGAGGTGTGCCAGGCAGTGACCTCCCGCGACCCGGACAAGGACCCGTTCGCCTTCTGAGCTTCGCCTTCTGAGCTTCGCGTTCTGAGCGCCCGTCAGGCACCGGCTGTCCGGCGCGCTCGCCTCGGACCAGTAGGCGACCAAGGTGTCAGCCCCGGGAGAAGTCGGCTGCGCGCACCCCCTCGGCGATACGGCTCGACGGCACGGCTCGACGGCACGGCTCGTATGAGGCGGCTCGTATGGGGCGGGGAGGAAGTCGCGCCCGTTGTCCTGTCCTCGCCGCGTACGGCTCAGCCGGTCGACTCGTCGGGATCGGGATGTTCGGGGTGCACGGTGTCCGACCGGTGCTCACCCCGCCGCCGTGCCCCGGCCTCATCCGGGCTGGGCGCGTCGGCCCCATCCGGGCCGGCCGCGTCGTCGTCCGTGTTCCCCGCCTCGGCGGGCGGATCCTCCCGCTCGTCGTCCTCCGGCTCGCTCTGCTGGTCGGGGAGGTCCCTGGGAACGGGGTCTTCGCTCTCGTCGGGTCCTTCGTAGCGTCGATCCGCCATGGTGTGCTCCCTTCGCCGGGCCTGCCTGTCGGTGATGTCCGCGCCCGGCGGGTGGGTACCGCGGGAGGGCCGGGAGAAACCGGCCGGTGCGGCGCGTGTCCTTGATCGTTCGGGCTCTGCCCTCGGCTGCCCTGAGCCACCTCTGGTGCGTGCGGTCATGCCCGCGCGCGCCCCGGCGTGCGGGCGGAGGCCCGGTCCTCGGATCGCGGCCCCGCCACCCTGCAGGGTCAGCAGGGTGGGGGCGCTCGCAGCGCGGAGGGTGACGGCTGCGGACACAGTGGGAGGGGAGGACGGAGCGAAGGAGACCGCTGCGGCTCGGCCGGAGCGGGTACGGCGGTGAGGAGAGCGGACGGTGCGGGTCCCGGGGAGGGCAAGACGTGCTACCTGACGATCACCCTCGCCAACGGCCAGCGATGCCGCTTCGTATCGGGCGGCACCTTCACCGATTCCGCCGGGCGCATGAACTACAGCTGCCCCGAAGGAAAGCTCTTCGGGAACCCGCACACCGAATCGCCTGAGCGTGCCCCAGTGGTCGTGGCTATCCTGCGGCACATGGACATAGTGATCCCGCTCTTCGACCGCTTCGAGCCGCTCGACGCGATCGGTCCCTACGAGATCCTCGCGTACGTGCCCGGGGCCACCGTGCGGTTCGTCACGGCCGAACCGGGCCTGGTTCAGGACGTGTTGGGGTCTCTGCCGGTACACGTCCCGACGGCCTACGCCGACGTGGAGCGGTGCGACGTCCTGCTGATCCCGGGCGGGGGCAGCTTCCTGACCATGGTGGACGACCCCGACTTCCTGGAATGGGTGCGCCGGATCCATGCCGGCACCCGCTTCACCACCTCGGTCTGCACCGGCTCCCTGGTGCTCGGCGCGGCCGGCCTGCTGAAGGGGCTGACCGCCACCACGCACTGGGACGCGGCCGCCCAACTGGAGTCGTACGGTGCCGTCTACACCCCCGAGCGGGTCGTCCGGCAGGGCCGGGTGATCACCTCGGCCGGGGTCTCGTCCGGCATCGACATGGCCGTAGGGCTGTCCGCCCTGCTCACCGACGAGGTGACCGCCCAGGCGATCCAGCTCTACACCGAGTACGACCCGCAACCTCCCTTCGACACCGGCTCGGTGGCCAAGGCCCCGGCCGAGGTCCTTGAGCGGGCTCGCGGGCTGGGCTAGAGCGGGTCAGGAGGGCACGGACATGAGAGCGGCGGTCTGCCGCCGTGAAAGTCTTCGGTGGCAGACCGCCGGGGCGCGAGAACCTCGTGGTGTTCCCCACCTCTAGGGACGTCCTCGCGTAGGGCCCTCTTCGCTCCGGGAGCACAGTGTGGGAGGACTCCGGGGGCGGCTGGGGACAGGACCCGTCGGGCGAGCGCAGCTGAACGTGCTTGGCTCTCGCCTGTCTCGCAGTGGTCTGTTGTCTCGCAGTGGTTCGTGCGGCAACGAGTGCCCGGATGCTGCGCTGTAGAACATGCGAAATGAGCCATGCTCAGGCCGCATTCGAGCCGAGAGCAGTGCCGGGGCACGTCGAACAGACAGAGCGCCGGGGCCCGGGGTGTGCACAGCGGGGGTGTGCACAGTGGGGGTGCGACTTCCGGTGGGGGGCTGGGTAGTGGGGGTCTGCCGCCGCAGCCCCCGGCGGCAGACCGCCACCCACGAGAACCCCCGCGGCCTGCCCCATCGCTTCCCGAGGCCACGGGCGTTCACGCGCTGGGGCCCATCGCCCCGGAGCTGGGCGGGAAGGCGCTCCGGGGCGCAGGGTTGGGCCCCTCGGGCGAGAGCGGCACTGGAGGTACCTGGGCTCTCGTCCGTCTCACAGTGGTCTGTGCGGCTGCGGCTGCGGGTGCCCGAGCCCGGCAGCGCCAAACCGACCTTCGGGTGCCCCGTCGGCAGTGACGGTTGAGGCGCTGCGGTCACTTCGTGCCGGAGCACCCGGCGTTGCCGGGCTGTGACGGACTATCCGAGGGGAAAATGCGGGAGTAATCTGCGTAGTAGTCCGTGGGACGTGTACCGCCGTCAGCGCGACGGTGCGGTTCCGGCGATCATTCGGGCTCAAGGAGGCCCTCCACGCCAGCGGCAACCTTTGCGGGACTCGGTACCCGCTTCATCGGCACCGCTGTGATTCTGCGTGGATGGACCCCCTGCCATCGGTACTTCGCAGTGGTGCGCTGCCTTCAGGACCCCCGATGCATGACGTCTTCGTGGACGAGCTCCTCTTGATCACACCCCTTCGTGACACCGTCGGTGTGCGTTTGTACGGCGAGGCCATCGGCGTGCACAGGGCGCCGTTGGCCGTTGCCGTGACCGAACACAGCCGCAGCGCGGAAGAGATCACCATTGACCTCACCCGGGTCGAGTACGTCTCCAACGCCATCCTGGAGACTCTCGTCGTCCTCGCGAAACGCCTGGGCCCCGCCCAGCGCCTCTGCGTGCGCACCAGCCCCGAACTCGGCCTGGAGGACCGGCTCGCCGCTCAGGGATGGGACAAGATCGAGTCCCTGCGGGTGAGTTCTGCCGCCTGACGGTGGGCGTCCTGTCGTCGCGGGAGGCGGCAGCAACGCACTCCTCAGCAGCAGTCACACACGCACTCTTCAGCGGCAGGAACCCACGCGCTGTTCAACTGCGCGTGCGCACCGCATGATCCGGGGTGATGTGCGACGTCAGCGCGATGGACGCCGTCGCGCGTTCGTACGTGAGCTGGGCGACGCGCGCGTACAGGCAGTCCAGGATCAGCAGGGCCGAGTGGCGGGTGCCGAAGCTGCCGCGGCGGAAGCTGATCTCCGCCGTCGTGGAGGCGAGGTGGAACGCAGCGGCCCGCGCGACGGGTGAACGGGCGTCCCCGGTCAGCGAGATCGTGGTGGCGCCCCGGGCGGCGGCCTGCCGCAGCGGGCCGAGGACCTCGCGGGTGCTGCCCGAGTGGGAGACGGCCAGGACGGCGTCGGCGGGCGTGAGCAGCGCCGCGGACGTCTCGGCCGCGTGCACCTCGGTCCAGCCGCGGGCCGCGCAGCCGATGCCGAAGAGGTGGGCCTCCGCCTCGCGGGCGAGGATGCCGGAGCCGCCCACGCCGTAGATGTCGATGCGGCGAGCCTTGGCGAGGGCCTGCGCGGCGCCCTCGAGCGCCGTGCGGTCCAGGCTGTCGGCGGTGCGGCGCAGCGCTTGGAGGTCGGCGCCCGCGACCACGGCGATGACGTGCTCCAGGTCGTCGTCGGGCCCGATGTCCGGGCCCAGCGGCCGGCTGTCCGCGCGGTCGCTGCGGCCCTGCTCCTTGGCGAGTTCGAGGAGCAGCTGCTGGTAGGAGTCGAGGCCGAGCAGGCGGCAGAAGCGGGTGACCGCGGCCTGGGAGGTGCCCGCCCGGCGTCCCAGGTCGGCGGCCGAGGCACGGCACACGGCGTCGGGGTCCGCGAGGACCGCCTCGCCGACCTTCCGCAACGAACCGGTCATGCGCGGGAGTTCGGCGCGGATGTGGGCGGTGATGAGGGCGGGGACCATGGGGGCTCGTCTCAGGATGCGGGCTGGTGCGAGTGTGTCGGGGGCGGGTGGCGAGGGGGCGTGCGGGGTCGTGCGGGCATGAGGAGGTCGTACGGGCATGAGCAGTGCGTCCGGGTCTTGTCCGGGAGTGAATCTATCAATCACCATGCGACCTCATGGATGAATCCCCCCAACCCCCCTTCGTCGTCGGCCTCGACGCCGGTGGCACCCGCATCCGCGCCTACCTCGGCGACGCGAGCGGCCGCGAGCTCGGCTGCGGCCACGGCGGACCCGGCAACGCCCTGAGTGTGCCGCGCCCCGAGCTCGTACGGAATGTGGCCGCGGCGCTGGATGCCGCCGTGCCGCGCGCACTTCGGGGTCAAGTGGCCGCCGTCGCAGGCGGGTTCGCGGGTAGTGGCGATGAGGCGGATCA
The DNA here is from genome assembly GCF_050510915.1 of Streptomyces odontotermitis. Lineage (NCBI taxonomy): Bacteria > Bacillati > Actinomycetota > Actinomycetes > Kitasatosporales > Streptomycetaceae > Streptomyces > Streptomyces odontotermitis. Next base: position 189,701 of record NZ_JBNJLS010000006.1, read on the forward strand.
GGCGGATCAGGTAGATCGGGTAGATCAGGTAGATCAGGTAGATGGGGCGGATGGAGTAGGCGGGAGGAGCGAAGAGGAGACGAGCGGCGGTGGGCACGGGGCGGTCGCCGCCGCCGTGGCCGAGGCGCTCGCCGCCACCGGCATCGGCGGCGCCCGCGTCGCGGTGTACGGCGACGCCGACATCGTGCTGGCCTCGGCGCCCGGCGCCCCCGCCGACGGACTCATCCTCATCGCGGGCACCGGAGCGATCGCCGCCCGGGTGGCGGGGCGACGGCGCGTGCGGTGCGTCGACGGCGACGGCTGGCTGCTCGGGGACGCGGGCAGCGCCTTCTGGCTGGGGCGCGAGGCGTTGCGGACCACGTTGCGCGCGGTGGACGGGCGCGGACCGTGGACTGCCCTGACCCGCCGGATACTTGAGGCGGTGGCGCCGGGAACCCCCGCTGCCGCACCTCCCGGCTCCTGGGCGGAGCGCGGCCGGATACGCAACCGGATCGCCACCTGGGCCTACTCCCGTCCTCCGGTCACCCTCGCCACGCTGAGCCCGATCGTGGCCGCGGCGGCCGACGAGGGCGACGCGTCGGCGCACGCCCTGCTGGACGCGGCAGCCGACGAACTGGCCGCCAGCGTCGTCGCGTTGGAGCCGAGCCCCGGCGAACTGCTCGCCATGACCGGCGGCCTCGCCGGGCCGGACGGCCCGCTCCGGACCCGGGTGACCGCACGCGCGGAGGCGATGGGGCTGCGCGTCGCCGCGGTCCGGGACGGCGGGGCAGGTGCCCTGGCCCTCGCCCGCCTCTTGACGCATCCTCGCCACTGATTCATCGTTTCAGACTGCACACGGATAGTTGAATCAGTGAGTCAGCGCCCCGGAGCGCGTCAGCGAATCATCCACCTGAGAGAGGTCGGTCCTCGTGACGGAATCACGGAACCCCGGGCAACACCAGCTGAGCGCCGCCGAGTTGGCCGACCAGGTACGCACGACGATCGACCGCGCCGTGGAGACCAACAAGGACGCGGTGGCCGCCACCGCCCGCCTGTTCGCCGACTGCGTCGCCGCCGACGGCGTCATCCACGCCTTCGGCACCGGCCACTCCCAGGCGACGGCACTGGAGATCTCCGGGCGGGCCGGCGGTCTGATCCCGACGACCCGCGTCGGCCTCGCCGACCTCGTGCTGCGCGGCGGCGAGGACCGCTCGGTGCTCGCCGACCCGCTCCTGGAGCGCCGCCCCGGACTCGCCCAGCGGCTCTACGAGTTGAGCACGCCGCGCCCGCAGGACCTGTTCGTCGTGATCTCGAACTCCGGCGTCAACAACTCCATCGTCGACATGGCACTCCTGGTGAAGGAGAAGGGGCACCCCCTCATCGCGCTCACCTCGAGGGAACACACCCGCTCCGTCCCCGCCCTGCACCCCAGCGGGCACCGCCTCGCCGACCTCGCCGACGCCGTGCTCGACAACTGCGCCCCGCCCGGCGACGCGATCCTGCCCGTGCCGGGCGGCGCGGCCGCCTGCGGCGTCTCCACCATCACGTCGACCCTGCTGGTGCAGATGGTGGTCGCCGAGGCCGTCGCACTGCTGTCCGCCGAGGGCCACGAGCCGCCCGTGTACGTCTCCGCCAACCTCCCCGGCGGCTTCGAGCGCAACGCCGCCCTCGAGGCCCACTACGGCGAGCGGCTGCACCGCGGGGGCCACTGAACAGCGCCCTCACACCACCCTTGCGACCGGCACCGACAGGACCTGAGGCATCCCTGCACCCACCGCAGCGCACCGCAGCTCACCGGCCCGCGACGCGCCGCACCCCGTCCTCCGGCCACGTATCGTGACGGGGCACCCGTAGGACCCGGTCGGAGAGGCGACACACGTGACGGACACCCCCGGCCGGACGCCGCTGAGCGAGCAGGCGCGCGACGCCGTCCGCGAGCGCATCGTCACCGGCCGCTACCCGCAGGGCTCCCGCATCGTCGAACGCGAGGTCGCCGAGGAGCTCGCCATGTCCCGCGTCCCCGTGCGCGAGGCCCTGCGCGCCCTGGCCGCCGAGGGCCTCCTCGAGCTCCTGCCGCACAGCGGCATGCGGGTGCGCCGCCTGGAGCGCGCCGACGTGGAGCACCTGTACGAGGTGTGGGAACCCCTCGCCGTCCAGGCGTCACGGCTCGCGGCCCGCCGCGTCGCGGCGTGCGCGCCGGAGGAACCGGCGGAGATGGCACTGCTGCGGGATGCCCTGGACCAGGCGGACCGGGCCGCGGAGCGCGGCGAGCCGACGGCGGAGGCGGGCGTGAACGCCGACTTCCACGCCACGGTCGTCACCCTCGCGGGCAACCCGCTGCTCACCCGGACCATGGACCAACTCGCCTGGCAGCTGCGCCTGTTGTTCGGCCTGAACGACGAGCCCGACACGATGCGCGCCCAGCACCACCGCATGTACGCCGACATCGCCTCCGGCGATCCCGACACCGCCGGGGCGATGACCCTGATCCACGTACGGGACAGCAGGCTCGGGGCCCTGCGGTCACTCGTCGAGGAACAGTGAGCGGCACCGCCGACCCCGGCGACGGGGGTGGCGCGGCCGCTCTCACACGAGCGGCCGTATCCGTTCCAGGGCCAGCTCGAACGCGGTGGGGGAGACCTTCAAGGGCCCGCTGAACGGATAGTTGAACTCATAGACGATCAGCAGCATCACACCCACCGTCACCGCCAGCGAGAACACCACCCCGGCGTGCACCCGCGTGCTCTCCATACCGAAGAGCAGCGCGAAGCCGACGGTGGCAAGGGCACCGACGAGCAGTGCCGCCCACAGCAGCCCGGGCACCCCGGCCGTCGCCGCCTCGTTCACCCGCTCCCGGCGTGCGTCTCCGAGCTGCGCGACGGCTTCGAGAGCACCCTGGAAGCGGGCCGCGTCCCCGTCGCCGTGGGGCGCACGCGTGTTGACGAGCTCCCGGATTCCGGTGAACTCGCGCCAGGCGGCGGGAGCGTCCCGCTGCTCACCGAGGAGCGGCCACTCGTCGTCGATGACGGTCGTCGTGTACTGCTCGACGAGGCCGCCGAGCCGGTCCCGCTCGGGTTGCGGCAGCGTGCGGCTGTACCAGGTGAGCTGAAGCAGGGCGTTGGTCTCCGTGTACGTGTTGGCGTGCGCCTGGGCGCGGGTGTCCCAGACGCCGACGACGACCAGGGCGAGCACCACGGCGTAGATCACGCCGATCTCGGCATAGATGAAGCCGAGCACGTCATTGTGGGCCTTGCGCCGGTCTGCCGGAACCAGACGCATGACGGCGGGGAGCAGTGCGGTGAGAGCGGCGGCCGCGACGATGACCAGCAGAATCCCGAACACCGGCATAGACGCGTCCCCCGTATCCCCGTATCCCGTATCCCGTATCCCCGTGCGGCGTGTGCGGACTTCATGGTGCGCGGACGCCCTCCGCATGATCCATTCCCCGGTGGAGTGACTCGGCGCCAGCGTGTGCGGGCGAGGCCGCCGAACGCGCAGGGACGGGGCCCCGAGGCCGACCGCGACGGCGGGTGTCGGGCCGACGCGAGCAGGTACTCCGTCGGAGGGGAGCGGTCCCCGCGCGCGGGCCAGATCCCCGGGCCGGGGCGCCGTGGCCGCCGAGGAGTTGACCGGCTACCGCGGCTACAAGCCCTTCAAGGACCGCCGGAGGACATCCTCGGCCCGGACTACAGCCCGAACGCCTACGCCGCCTCCCAGTACGGCGGCATCGTCGACCACACCGTCAGCCACGAGCTGGGCCACCTCTTCGGCCTGCAGCAAGGCCGCAGGACGATGAAGGCGCAGTGGGAAAGCCCCAGTCGGACGTACCCGTTCAACACCGGGTTCATCACTCAGGACCAGCGGTGGCACGACATCAGGACCAGCGGTGGCACGACATCATGGGCTACGACTCCGCCTGCGCGCGGTGGTGCGCGACGATGCCGCGCTTCTCCTGGTCCGGCTCTCGGAGTGGCGCCCGGCGACGGCAGCACCCTGGCCCCCAGCCTGTGGGGACCGTACCGGCCGGGCACGGAGGTCACCGTGACCGCCTGGCCCAAGCCCGGCTACGCCTTCGAGACCTGGGTCGTGGACGGCAAGGAGCCTCCTGGCCGCACGCGCCGGAGCGGACCGTGACCCTGGACAAGGCCCGCACGCTGACGGCCAAGTTCATCAGAGCCGACTGCCGGACGACACCGAAGGGCTCACTGGGCGACTCGTGGGTGCGACACCCGCAGGTCACGCACCCACGAGGCGCCCATCCCGCGCCACGACCCGCCCGCCCCGCACCACGACGTCGCGCCGCGGCATGTCGACCACCACCTGCGCCAGGCACTCGCCGTCCACCAGCAGGAAGTCCGCGGGGGAGCCCGGCTTGAGGTCGGCGGGCGGGAGGCCGAGCAGGGCCGCGCCGTCGTGGGCGGCCGTCAGGTAGCAGTCCTCCAGCTCCTCGTCGAGGCGGGCGTCGACCAAGTAGCCCAGGAGATGGGCGCGGTAGAGCATGTCGGCGTTCCCGTACGGGCTCCACGCGTCGCGCACCCCGTCCGAGCCGATGCCGACCCGCACCCCGTGTCCGCGCAGCCGCGCGAACGGCAGGACGCGCGCGCTGTCCGGCGCCACCGTCGTGAGCGAGACACCCGCCTCGCCCAACTCCTCCGCCAGCCGGTCGAATTCGGCGCCCTGCACCCCCGGCACACAGAACGCGTGGCTGACCGTGACCTTGCCGCCCAGCCCCGACGCACGGGTGCGCGCGGCGATTTCCTTGAGCGGTACGAGGCCCGCCTCGCCCTGGTCGTGCAGATGGACGTCCACGCCGACGCCGTGCCGTTCGGCGATCCCGAAGACCGTGTCGAGCTGGGCCGTCGGGTGGTCCGGGTCGGCGTCGAAGCCCATCGGGTCGATGCCGCCGACGAAGTCGATCAGGCCGGTGCGTGCCGCCTCCTCCAGGAGCTCGGCCGTGCCCGGCGCCCGACGCACCCCGTGCTGCGGGAACGCGACGATCTGCACGTCGGCCACCCCGCGCAGGGCGTAGCGCGCGGCGTTCACGCCTTCGAGCCCCTCAAGGCCGTACGCCGGGGCCACGTCCACCTGGGCGCGCATGCCGCGGGTGCCCTGCGCGGCGGCGTGGGTGAGCAGCCGGTGTGCGCGCTCGGCGACCGGCGTCGCGAGGCTCCGGCTCAACTCCACGTCCTGCGCTGCGTAGTCGGCGATGCCGCCGGGCGCGGGCCGCCGCGAGACCCACTTCTCGCCCCAACTGGTCTTGTCCGGGTGGATGTGCGCGTCCACGAGCGTGGGCAGCGCCAGCTTCCCGCCGCAGTCGACGGTCTCCACCGTCGCGCTCTGGTCGGCCGTGTCGGAGATCAGCCCGTCGACCACGTACAGGTCGGTGGGCTCGCCTCCCAGGGGACGGACGTCGCGGAAGACGACGGAGGTGGAGGTGGAGGTGGCGGTGGAGTCGGGCACGGGGGCCTCCTGTGGGGCGGCGGGCGGGCGAAGCGGCAGCCCAGGTTGTATACCAAACTGGGGCCGCTTCTCCAGCCGGGTGCGTGATTTCCCACTTCGGTCCCGTGATCTTCGGTCTTTGTATACGGAGATCAGTCGCGGTCTGGGCTCGACACCAGCTCGTACCCCCGCTCCCCGACCAGCTCCCGCAGCAGCCGGACGAAGGCGCGGGCGGCGGCGCTGCGGTACGCGTCGGCGCGTGTGAGGAGCGTGGCCGTGCGGGTGGGCAGGGCCGGGTCCAGCTGGACGGGGGAGAGGTGGGGGTGGTCGTGCGTGATGGCGTCGGGCAGGACCGTGGCGAGCGGGGTGCGCTGCACGATGTCGATGAGGGCGTGGACCGAGTTGGCCTCGACGGTGATGCGCGGGCCGACGCGGTGTCGGGTGAAGTAGGCGTCGATGTGCTGGCGGGTGGCGAAGTCGCCGCTGAGCAGGGCGAGTCGGTGCTGTCCCACGTCGTGGACGGAGAGTGGGCCGGTGCGGTGTGCGGCGTGGTCCGCTGCGGTGCCGGGGGAGCCGACGACGAGGCTGAGCGCCTCCGTGAACAGGGGCGCCGCCTCGATCGTCGGCGGATGCGGTCCCGCGAAGCCGATCCCCAGGTCGAGCTCGTCGGCGAGCAGTCCGGACTCGATGCGGTCCTGCGGCATCTCGCGGACGGTCAGGGCGATGCCGGGGTGCCGGGTGTGGAACGCGGCAGTGAGCGGGCCGATCAGGTACGCCGTGAACGTGGGCGTGGCCGCGAGCCGCAACTGTCCGTACGAGAGGTCCCGCACGTCGTGGAGCGACCGCTCGGCGGCCGCCAGATCCCGCAGTGCGCGCCGGGCGTGCTCGACGTAGGCGGCCCCGGCATCGGTGAGCCGCACGGTGCGCCCGGTGCGGTCGAGGAGTTGGGTGTGCAGGGTCCGCTCCAGTTGCTTGACCTGGTGCGACAGCGTGGGCTGCGAGACGTGCAGCTCCTCGGCGGCGCGGGTGAAGGTGCCGTGGTCGGCCACGGCGAGGAGGTAGCGCAGGTGACGTAGTTCCAGGGCCATGCCCTCGACTATAGATCTCCTATAGATGGCATCGATAGGAGGCATGCCTGGTGCGTATTGGACGCTATAGCGCCAGGTCATTCATGGTGGAGAAGTCGCCGGGACAGCACCGGCGACATCCGGTAAGCACTGGCGACACGTCGCCACAGCAAGCGAGAGGAAGGCCCCATGCGAGACCTCCGCCAGGGCGTCACACGGTTCCAGCGCGACGTCTTCCCGGCCAAGGCGGGACTGTTCGCCACGCTGGCCTCGCAGCACACGCCGCACACGCTGTTCATCGGGTGCAGCGACGCCCGGGTCGTCCCGGAGCTGATCACCGGCAGCGAGCCGGGCGAGCTGTTCGTCGTCCGCACCACCGGCAACCTCGTGCCCGCCTACACGCCCGGGAGCGAGGGGGTGGCGGCGGGCATCGAGTACGCCGTCGCCGTGCTCGGCGTCACCGACATCGTGGTGTGCGGACACTCCGCCTGCGGCGCGATGACGGCCCTGGCCGAGGGTCACGACCTGACCGCCGCCCCGGCGGTCGCCGACTGGCTGCGCCACGCCGACGCCTCCCGCGCCCGCACCGCAGCGGCCGGGGACGTGCTCGCCCTCGTACGGGAGAACGTCCGCGCACAACTGGCCAACCTGGCCACGCACCCGTCGGTCGCCCGCGCCCTGGCGCAGGAGCGCGTCACCCTGCGCGGCTGGGTCTTCGACATCGCCACCGGCGGCGTCGAGGTCCTGGACACGGCCGCGGAGGCCGCCTCCCCGGCGGCCTGACCACCGGGCCCCCGCCCACACCCCTGTCCCACACCCCTGTCCCACACCTCCATCTCATATCTCAGAGGAGAACTCCCCATGTCCCACGCCCAGTTCGACCCCACCGCCCGCCAGGACCTCGCCGTGCAGGCCGTGGCCGCCAAGACCCGCAAGGACCTCACCTGGCAGCAGATGGCCGACGCGGCCGGGCTCTCCCCGGCCTTCGTCACCGCCGCCGTCCTGGGCCAGCACGCGCTGCCCGAGGCGTCGGCCCGCGCGGTCGCGGAGCTCCTGGAGCTCGACGACGACGCGGTGGTCCTGCTGCAGACGATCCCGACCCGCGGCTCGATCCCCGGCGGCATCCCCACGGACCCGACGATCTACCGCTTCTACGAAATGCTCCAGGTCTACGGGACCACCCTCAAGGCCCTGGTCCACGAGCAGTTCGGCGACGGCATCATCAGCGCGATCAACTTCAAGCTGGACGTCAAGAAGGTCGCCGACCCCGAGGGCGGGGAGCGGGCCGTGATCACTCTGGACGGCAAGTACCTGCCCACCAAGCCCTTCTGACGTTCCATCAGGCAACGACACAGACTTCGGAGACCCTCATGGACTTCGCGCAGCACACCATCGACCTCGCCCGCCGCAACGTCCTCGACGGCGGACGACCCTTCGCCACCGTCATCGTCCAGGACGGCGAGATCCTGGCCGAGAGCCCCAATCAGGTCGCCCGGACCAACGACCCCACCGCGCACGCGGAGATCCTCGCCATCCGCGAGGCGTGCACCAAGCTCGGCACCGAGCACCTGACCGGCGCCACCATCTACATCCTCGCCCTGCCGTGCCCGATGTGCCTGGGCGCGCTGTACTACTGCTCACCGGCGGAGGTCGTCTTCCTGACCACCCGCGAGGCGTACGAGCCGCACTACGTCGACGACCGCGCGTACTTCGAACTGGACACGTTCTACGGCGAGTTCGCCAAGCCCTGGGACGAGCGCCGGCTGCCGATGCGGCACGCGCCCCAGGACTCCGCGGTCGAGGTCTACCGGCTGTGGCAGGAGCGCAACGGCGGCGAACGCCGCGTGGCGGGCGCCCCCATCGCGAGCTGACAGAGACAGAGGAAGGCGCAGAGAGACACAGCCCCCACCGGCCGCCGCCGGTGGGGGCTGCTCGCGCCGTGCCGTGTCGGGCCCCTGACCTCTAGGCGGCCGGGGTGAGTTCGGGGCGGCCGAACAGCAGTGGGTAGCCGGAAGGGAGCTGGTGCAGAATGCGGGTGGTCAGGTCGGGACCGGCATAGGCGGTGACGGCGGAGAAGACGGATCCGGTGTCCCAGCGGGTGGTGGCCAGGGAGGCACCGGAGCGGGCGGCGAGGTCTTTGACGAAGGCCCAACCGGTCAGCGGCTGGACGTCGGGGATCTGGACGGTGAGCACGCGTGCGGCTTCGAGGGGCAGACGGGCGGCCAGGTCGACGCGTTCGTCGCCGGTCAGCTGGCGTCCCAGTCCCGCGAGGACGAGGCGGACGGCTTCCTCGGCCTTCTCGCGCGTGGGGTAGGCGCCTTCGTAGCGGACCTTGTCCAGCATCTGCTCGTACGCCCTGCCGTGGGAGTGCTGGAGCGGTGCGTGCCGGTCGGACGTCACGGTGGTGGTTGCCTTTCTGCTGCTGGGGTCGCGGTGGCCGGTGTGCGGTCACCGAGTACGGGTGGTCACGTGGGCTGGGGGCGCCCGAAGAGGAGGTCGTAGCCTGCGGGGAGCTGGAGCAGGATCTGTGTGAGGAGACTGTCGCCGGCGGCGTCGGCGACGGTGGAGAGTACGGCGCTGACGTCCCAGGCCGCGGTCTGTTCGCTGGCGCCCTCGATCCAGGCCGCGGTCGCCCGCACGAACCGCTCGGGGGACAGCGGCTCGGCGCTCTGCAGCGGGTTGAGCAGGATCAGGGCGAACTCGTCCGGCAGTCGCGTCGCCAGTTGAGCGCGCACCTCGCCGACCAGGTGTGCGCCCAGCAGGGCGAGGACCACGCGGGACGCGCGTTCGGCTTCCAGCAGGGTGTCGTACTCACCGCGTTCCTTCACGTGTCCGAGGAACGCTTCCCGTCGCACCGTCACTTCGGCCACCACCCCTTCCTCGGTCCGCGGTGCGCGGAGGACGGGCGAGGGGAGGGATCAGATGCCCGTCCTCCGGCGCTGTTCAGTCCTTGTCGGATCCGGTGTGACCGGGGATCTCCTTGTGGCTGGAACCGATGCCGATGGAGATCTTGCGGGGCTTGGCGCGCTCGGCGATCGGGATGCGCAGGGTGAGTACACCTGCGTCGTAGTCGGCCTCGATGCGCTCGGTGTCCAGGGAGTCGGCCAGCACGAGCTGGCGGGAGAAGACACCCAGCGGCCGCTCCGACAGTTCCATCTGCACGTTGTCGGCCTTCGTCACCGGCCGGCGCTCGGCCTTGACGGTCAGCATGTTCCGCTCGACGTCGATGTCGATCGCGTCCGCGCTGACGCCGGGGAGGTCGAAGGCCACGACGTACCGGTCGCCCTCGCGATAGGCGTCCATCGGCATCGCGGACGGCCGCGACCACGTGCCCGGGACCGTCAGCTGCTGTGCCAGCCGGTCGAGTTCACGGAAGGGGTCAGTGCGCATCAACATGGAAAACACCTCCAGAAGGTTCAGGCAGTTGCTGCCAATGCGCCTCACTGGCAGTGTTGTAACATGTCATCCATTGGATGACAAGCACGAGGTCATCCAATGGATGACGGAGCGAGGGAGGTGCCCATGACCCCGGCCCACCAGCCGACCCCAGCCGGCGCCGACGCGGTCGGCCCCGCATCGTTTCTCACCGCCGCGGCAGCCCTGCACGCCATAGACGAAGCCCTGCGGGCCGCCCGCGACGAGGCCCCCGAGACCCCCGAAGCCCATGAGGTCGGCACGGATCAGGCCCTGGCCTCCCTCCTGCTGCTGCGGCAGGTGCGCGAGCAACTCGCCGGATGGGAGACGGGCTTGATCGAAACGGCCCGCGATGCGGGAGCCAGCTGGGCCGACCTCGCCCACCCCCTCGGCGTCGCCAGCCGCCAGGCTGCCGAGCGGCGCTACCTGCGCAACCGGCCCGGCCCCGCTGGAACCACCGGCGAACAACGCGTCCAGGCCACCCGCGAACGCCGCGCTGCCGAGCGCACCACCGCCACCTGGGCCCGCCGCAACGCGGCCGACCTGCGCCGCATCGCCGGCCAGATCACCGCCCTCACCGACCTGCCGGACGCCGCCGGCCTCCCCGTCGGCCAACTCCACGAGGCCCTCGCTCACGACGATCCCGCCGACCTGATCCCCCCTCTCCATGCCACCCGCCCCCACCTGACCGCCACCCACCCCGACCTGGCCGCCCGACTCGACACCCTGACAACGCCCTGAACCGCCGCCTCGCCTGGGCTTCTTGCCCCCTGAGCTGCACAAGTTCATGCCCCGCAGGGCCCGCTGGAGCCGCAACGCCGACATCACGGCTCCAGCCTCTGTCCTCCGGTGCGTCGGCCGGAAACTCCCGCGTCCCCGGCCGGCCCACGGAGGACACCCGCGCGAGGAGGCGACAGAGGGGAGCCGCGCCCCTCGCGCACAACGGCCGCCGCCATACGGGTTCGTGGCGGCGGCCGTTCTCTTCGAAACGACCGCCCCGCCAACGGTGGGGTCAGTGCCTTGTAGCGACGGCTGCCGTCACCCTCCACTAGGCCCGGTCGATGCGGGAGACGGCGCCGCCGATGTCGAGCACGTACAGCTCGCCCGCGCAGCCCTGTACGAACGAGACGACCTCGCCGCCATTGACCCCGAGGTCGTTGGTGCCGGTCACCTTGCCGTTCTTCATCTCCAGGGAGCGGATCGTGCCGTCGCAGTAGTCGCTGTACACGTACTGGCCCTTGAGGTCGGGGATCGCCTTGCCCCGGTAGACGAAGCCGCCGGTCACCGAGCAGCCCAGGCCGGTGCGGTCGTACTCGTGGACCGGCCGCACGTGGTTCGCGGGCTCGGTGTTGTCGCGGAAGGGGTGGTTGCCCTCCATCCGGGACCAGCCGTAGTTCTCGCCGCCCTTGCTGCGCGCCGGGGCCCAGTCGATCTCCTCCCAGGCGCTCTGGCCGACGTCACCGATCAGCAGGTCGCCCGTGCCGGAGTCGAAGGAGAACCGCCACGGGTTGCGCAGCCCGTACGCCCAGATCTCGTCCTTCGCCTTCGGATCCTTCACGAACGGGTTGTCCTTCGGGATCGCGTACGGCCTGCCGCCGCGCGGGTCGATCCGCAGGAGCTTGCCGAGCTGGGTGTCGAGGTTCTGCCCGTTGCCGTGCGGGTCGCCCCCCGAGCCGCCGTCGCCGAACGCGATGTAGAGGTAGCCGTCGGGGCCGAACTTGATGTCGCCGCCGTTGTGGTTGGAGTAGGGCTGCGTCTGGGTGAGGACGGTGCGCCGCGTGTCCGGCTGGATCTTGCCGTGCCGCATGGCGAACTCGTCGATGGTGCTGGTGCCTTCGAGGTTCGTGAACGAGATGTAGAAGTGCGCGAACCTCTTGTCGAACGCGATGCCCAGCAGGCCGCGCTCGCCGTCGGTGGTGGTCTCCTTGGTGATGTCGAGGACGGGCTCGCCGAGCCCCTCGGCGCCCAGGACCCGTACGGTTCCCGCGCGTTCGGCGATCCAGACCTTGCCGCCGGGGCCCGCGGTGCCCGCGACGGGGTTCTGGCCCGTGGCCACCTTGGTGAGTGCGACCTTCGGCGCCGCCTGGGGTGCGGCGGCGGAATCGTCGGCGGACGCGCTGGTCGCGGACGCGCTGGTCAGCGAGAGGGAGGCGAGGGAGGCGACGAGGCAGAGGGCGCCGATGGTCGCCGAGCTTCTGGTGCGTATGCGTGATGACACCGTGATCCTCCTGGAGGCGGCGATGGCCCGAGTGGGGGAGGGGTGCTACTGGCCACGGACGAGGATACGGGGACGGATGTTGCTGGTATAGACCAAGAGGCTGGTCAACTCGCCTGCTGTGGCGGCCAGTTGGCAATGACCTTGCGTCGCGGCGTCGCGTACGTGCGCACCTTCGAAGTCGAAAGGCCCAGGCGGACCAGGGACTCGGCGATGGTCACCGCCGCCGTGACGCCGTCCACGACGGGGACCCCGGTGCGCTCGACGACCCGCTCGGCGAGCCCGGCCATGCCGCCGCAGCCCAGGCAGACGACCTCGGCCTTGTCGTCCTCGACGGCGCGCACGGCCTGGTCCACGATCGCCTCGACGGCGGCGTCCGGGTCCCGCTCCAGGTCCAGGACGGCCAGGCCGCTGGCCCGTACCGACGCGCAGCGGTCCGAGAGGCCCGCGAGCTTGAGACGGTCCTCGATGAGCGGCACCGTGCGGTCGAGCGTGGTCACCACGGCGTATGAGTGTCCGAGGAACTGCGCGGTGCTGGCTGCGGCCTCGGTGATGTCGACGACGGGGACGTCCAGGAGCTCCTGGAGCCCCTCGCGGCCGTGCTCGCCGTACCCGGCCTGGATGACGGCGTCGAAGGGGTGCGGGTAGGAGCGGACCGTCTCCATCACCGCGACCGCGGCCAGGTAGCTCTCGTAGTTCCCCTCGATCGACTCGGCCCCGAACTCCGGGGTGAGCGGCACGATTTCGGTCCCCTCGGAGGCTGCGCTCGCGGCCTGCGCACCGATGCTCTCGGTGATCGCGGCGGTGGTGTTGACGTTGACGACGAGGATGCGCATGGCAGCCGGGCCTTTCGTGCGGGGTGAGGCGAGGAGCGGGGAGGGGGGAGAGGAGGGAGGAAAGAGGAAAGAGGGGAGGGGGCGTGGTCAGTCGGAGGCCACGGCGATGGACTCGCCGTCGATGTCGTGGAGGGGCGGGCGGCGGTCGGAGACGGCCAGGTAGGTCACGGCGGACAGGGCCGCGCCGATGAACCAGGAGAAGCCGGAGAGTGCGTCGAAGAAGGGGGCCAGGGCGACGACGACCGCGACGGCGGCGGCCGGCACGAAGGAGGCGAGGGCCCGGAGGTTCACCCCGCGCCGGTAGAAGTACTCGCCCCGCTGGTCGTCGGTGTACAGGGCGGGCACGTTCACACGGGTCCTGCGGATCAGCCAGTAGTCGGCCATCACGACGCCGAACACCGGGCCGAGCAGCGCGCCGAGTCCGCCGAGGAAGTAGTTGACCACGGTGGGGTTGTCGTAGAGGTTCCACGGCAGGATGACCAGGCCGATGACGGCGCTCACCAGTCCGGCGCGGCGGAAGGTCAGGGTGCGCGGGAACAGGTTGACCAGGGCGTAGATGGGCGCCACGAAGTTGGCCATGAGGTTCACGGCGATCGTCAGGGCGATGAGGGCGAGCGAGGCCACGGTCAGCAGGAAGAGGTTGGGGATCGTGCGCACGACGTCCTCGGGGCCGGTGAGGATCTCGCCGTTCAGCTTGAACTGGGCGCCGCTGAGCACGACCACGATCCCGGCGAAGAAGAGCATGTTCAGTGGGATGCCGAGGAGGTTGCCGCGCACGATCGCGGTGCGGCTCTTGGCCGAGCGGGTGAAGTCGCAGAAGTTGAGCACGAAGGTGCCGTAGATGACGACCCACAGGGCGGCGCTCTTGAGGACCTCGCCCCACATGTCCCAGCCGGTGGGCGCGTGCCCCGTGGACAGGGCGATGGAGCCGTCGGCCCGGATGAACATCCAGATCGCCAGGGCGCACATGGTGATCAGGATCGTCGGCGCCGCGAACGCCATGTACTTGCGGATCAGTTCCATGCCGTAGCTGACGATGAGGACCTGCACGGCCCACAGGGCGAGGAAGGTGATCCAGCCCAGTGTGGAGAGCCCGAGGACGGAGTTGTCGTCGAGGCTGCTCAGGCCCGGGGATATGGCCTTGGCGAGCGTGCTGAGGACGGAGGACGCCAGGTAGGTCTGGATCCCGAACCAGGCGATGGCCACGAGTCCGCGGACGACGGCCGGGATCTGTGCCCCCTTGATCCCGAAGGCGATGCGGCTCATCACCGGGAACGGCACACCCGTCTTGTGCCCCATGTATCCCGAAAGCGTCAGCAGCAGGAAGAGCAGCACGGAGGCGACGGCGAAGGCCAGCAGGATGTGCCAGACGCTGAGCCCGAGCGCGAACAGGCCGATGGCGAAGGCGTAGTTGCCCAGGCTGTGCACGTCGTTGCCCCACAGCGTGAAGACGTTGTACGCGCTCCAGCGCCGCCCCTCCTTCTTGGTGGGAGCGAGGTCATGGCTGTAGAGCCCGGAGCTGGTCACGGGGCCGTCGTCGGCTGCGTTCGCTGCTGTCTGGTCTTGTACGGCGGCCATAGGGCGCTCCCATAGGTCCAGGATCGGGAAGGCTGACTCTGCTGTGCAGAGGGGGAGTTGGGGTGCTGCGGGCAGCGCGGCGCACCGCCGCACCGGCGGCCGCTACTTGGTATACCAAGCGCGGGTTTCGAGTGAGAGTACAGCGACGACCCGGCGCTATCTACCCTGTAAGGGCCTCAATTTCGGCACGCCCTACGCGCCCTGCCGGGCGAGCGGTATACAAACGCCCCGCCGCTCTGCGCCCGCGCGGGGCGCCGCTATCGTGTCGAGCCCCTTGGCCAACTCTGGGAGACCCCCCATGCCTCACGACGGCCCGCCGATCAGCAGGAACGTTCCGCACTCGGCCCGGATCTGGAACTACTGGCTGGGCGGCAAGGACTGCTATGAGGTCGACCGGCAGGTCGGCGACCAGATCCGCGAGGTGAACCCGGAGATCGTCGACATCGCCCGGGCCCAGCGGGCGTTCCTCGTGCGCGCGGTGACCTTCCTGGCCGGGGAGGCCGGCATCCGGCAGTTCCTCGACGTCGGCACCGGGCTGCCCACCGCGAACAACACCCACGAGGTCGCCCAGGCCATCGCCCCCGAGGCGCGGATCGTGTACGTCGACCACGACCCCATCGTCCTCGCGCACGCCGAGGCCCTGCTCACCAGTGCTCCGGAGGGGGCCACCGACTACATCGACGCCGACCTGCGCACCCCCGAGGCCATCGTGCAGGGCGCGGCCAGAACGCTGGACCTCACCCGGCCCGTCGCGCTGATGCTGCTCGGCATCGCCGCGCACATCCCCGAAGAGCGCGCCTACGCGATCGTGGACCAGCTCAAAGGCGCGCTGGCGGCGGGGAGTTACCTCGTCTTCTGCGACAGCACGGAGGTCTACCACCCCGAGGCGATGCGCGCGATGGTCAAACAGTGGAACCGCACCTCGGACAACCCCCGCACCAACCGCACCACGCCGCAGCTCACCCGCTTCTTCGACGGCCTGGAGCTGATGGAGCCCGGTCTGGTGTCCGTGGCGCGGTGGCGGCCCGGCCGGGTCGGTGCGGCCGAGGGGGTCGACTGCTTCGGCGGGGTGGCGCGCAAGCCGTAGCCGGGCGAAGCGCAAGCCCTAGCCGGGCGAAAGGTGACGGGTGACGGGTGACCGCAGCCTCACGGGCGGGGTCGCCTAGGCGCCGTGACGGGTCAGATTCATGGCCAGCGCGGCCAGCGGCAGGCAGAAGAACACGGCCCACATGCCCAACTGGTAGTCCCGGACGCGCAGATGGGCGCCGAGCGCGCCGAGGAAGTACAGCACGAGCCCGACGGCAGCGAGTGTGCCGAGGAGCGGCTCGGCGAGACCGGCCAGGAGCCCGAGCGCTCCCAAGGCCAGCAGTGTGCCGAACGGCCGCATCAGAGCCCGGGGCACGTTCAGCTTGTCCGCCTGGCTCTTGGGGTAGTCGTGGCCGATGAGGTTGGCGACGGCGGCGGAACCGTTGACGGCCGCGGTGAGGAGCGTGACGGCGAGGTAGGCGGCGAACACGGAGACCTTCTTCGTCCGGGGGAGGGGAACGCTGGTCGGCGTTCGCTTCATCGACGAGACGGCGGTCCGAGAGGTGACCTGCGCGGAGTGGGGGCGGAGACTCCGGCGAAACAGCCCTGGGTGCGATGGGCTTCCCCATCGCACCCAGGCGCTACGCGGGTGCCGCGTCCGCCGGCGGCTGCCTCCCGAAGGTCACTTTCGCCAGAACAGGTGGTGCGTCACCCCACTCGGACTCGGCACCACGTCCAGGTGGAACCGGTCGCGCAGCTCGTCGGGCGACTCCCAGAGCCGCACGCCGGAACCGAGCTTGATCGGCGAGACCACCACATGCAGGGTGTCCACCAGGTCGGCGTCGAGGAACTCCCGGATCGTGGTCGCCCCGCCGCCGAGCCGCACGTCCTTGCCCCGCGCCGCCTCTCGGGCTCGCTCCAGGACCGTGGCCGGGTCGTCGTCGACGAAGTGGAAGGTGGTGTCGGAGAGCGTGAACGAGGGCCGCTTGTGGTGGGTCATCACGAACACCGGCGTACGGAAGGGGGGTTCGTCTCCCCACCAGCCGCGCCACTCGTGGTCCTGCCAAGGTCCGCGCTGCGGCCCGAACTTGTTGCGGCCCATGATCTCGGCGCCGATGTTGCGCGCGTAGTCCCGCGTGAAGTAGTCGTCGAGGCCCCGGCTGCCCCCGGGATCGGTGCGCATGGGCCAGCTCGCCGTGGCACCGGCCCAGGAGAACAGCCGCTCGGGGTCGACGTGGCCGAAGGGCCTCTCGAAGGTCTGGTCCTCACCTGCCCCGATGCCGTCACTGGAGACGTTGAAGTTCTGCACCCTCAGCAACTGCGTCATCTGTTCCTCCTGTGGTGCCGTGTGCCGTGTGGTCGGTATCGATGGTGAGACTTCGGGGGCGGGAGAAACTCATCGCGACGCGTCACAACTCATCACAGGGAGGCGCACCCCCGGGACACGCCTCCGCCGGTAGCAGGCGACACTGGCACGCAGTACATCACCCGGACCACCTGCACGACGTACGAAGTACGAAAAAGGAGCCCCGGCATGGCCGACGCCCCCACCAGCACCAGCACCGGTCCCAGCACCAGCACCAGCGTCGGCACGAGCGTCCCCTCCGCCGCCGACATCGAGCTGCTGCACACCACCGTTGCCATCGCCCGCCGCTCTCGCGAAGCCGGCAACCACCCCTTCGGTGCCCTCCTCGCCGGGCCCGACGGCGAGGTCCTCCTGGAAGCGGAGAACAGCGTCACCACCGAACGTGACGCCACCGGCCACGCCGAGACCAACCTGGTCCGCCTCGCCACCGCCAAGTACGACCCCGACTTCCTGCGCACCTGCTCCCTGTACACCAGCACCGAGCCGTGCGCGATGTGCTCCGGCGCCATCTACTGGGGCAACATCGGCCGCGTCGTCTACGCCCTGGGTGAGGACGAGTTGCTCGCCCTGACCGGCGCCAACGAGGAGAACCCCACCATGGCCCTGCCCTGCCGCGAGGTCTTCAAGGCCGGTCAGCGCGACCTTCCGGTCCTCGGCCCGGTCGACCTCGCCGAGGCACGTGCGGTGCACGACGGCTTCTGGAACTGACGCTCACGGGCGCCTCACAGCCCGGGGGCACCCCAGACCGGGAACCACCGGGTGAGGTCCTTCTCCACGTTCAGGTCGTCGCTGAGCATCGCGCGCACCTCCAGCTCCAGCGTGTTGTCCCGCTTCTTGGCCTCTGCGGCCTTGGGGGCGAAGGGGTAGAAGGTGCCGCGCTTGTAGAGGTACACCAGCGCCATCGCGCGCTTCCGGTCTTCCCTCGCGTCGTGGAAGCCGATCAGGGAGCACAGCAGGTGCGGCCCGAACCCGCCCTCCTCCAGTGACGTGTTGACCGCATGCAGGTCGTTGACCAGGCCGACGACATCGTCCGGGGAGTGGCGGGCGAGCAGCCAGGTGTAGCCGTGCTCGTCCTGGCTGAACTCGACCGGGGCGTCGAGCAGTTCACGTACTTCCTGTTCGATGCGGGCGAAGGCGCCGCCCTCGACGCTCGCGAAGCAGACGGAGCCGCGGCCCGTCGGCACGAAACCGGCCGCCGCCTGCAGGGTGACGGCCGCCGAAGGCAGCGCGAAGAGCTGGTCGAGGTCGGGGCGGACCGGTTTGCTCCGCCCGAGAATGGCGTCGAGGAATCCCATGCGCTGCCTGTTCCTCCCCTTCGTCACGGCCGGCCGAGCTGGGCGGAGATGCGGCCCAGCTGGTCGAGGCGCTGCTCCAGCGTCGGGTGCGAGGACAGCAGCCGGCTGACGCTCTCCTTGTTGAAGGCGGGGGCGAAGAAGAACGCGTTGAACGGCTCCGCCTTGCGCAGGTCACGGGTCGGGATCTGCGCCATCTGCCCGGTCACCTTGGTCAGCGCCGAGGCGAGCGCCGACGGCTTGCCGGTGAGGATCGCGGCGGCCCGGTCGGCGGACAGCTCGCGGTAGCGCGACAGGAGCCGGGTGAGCAGGAAGCTGATGGCGTAGACGACCGCGCTGACGGCGGTGACCACCAGGACCGCCACGGCCGCGTTGTTGTCCCGGTTGCCGCGGCTCATGCCGCTCCACAGCGCGGACCGCGTGATCAGGCCGGCCAGCACGCCCAGGAACGAGGCGATGGTCATCACCACCACGTCGCGGTGGGCGACGTGCGACAGCTCATGGGCGAGCACCCCCTCCAGCTCCTCGGGCTCCAGGCGGCGCAGCAGGCCGGTCGTGGCACACACCATCGAGTTCTTCTGGTTGCGCCCGGTCGCGAAGGCATTGGGCACGTCCGACTCGGCGATGGCGACGCGCGGCTTGGGCATGTCGGCGAGCGCGCACAGCCGGTCCACCGCGCCGTGCAGCTCGGGGGCCTGCTCGGGGGTGACCTCGCGCGCGCCCATGCTGAACGCGGCGATCCGGTCGCTGAACCAGAACTGCGCGATGAACAGGGCGCCCGAGAGCAGCAGGATCACCACCCACGCGCCCTTGAGCATGACGATGAGCACGCCCACGACCACCACGTACAGCAGTCCGATGAAGAACATGGTCGTGACCATGCGAGAGGTGAGCCCCCGATCGGGGGCGAAGCGGGTCTGTGCCATGGGGCCTCCAGAGCCTTTCCCCCTCTATTGTCCCTCTTCGCCGGTCTCGGCGACATAAGCGGCCTCGTCCGCGTGCGCCCGCCCGCGCCCCGTCCAAGGGGCCACGTCCGTCCGCGTTCAGACGGACAGGACTTCCAGCGGGAGAAGCGCTCCGGGCCTCGGAGGCACGCCTCGCCGAAGCCGGCATGGCCGGAGGCTATCCGTCCGAAGGGCGGATCAGGGCCCGCGCCAAGAGCTTGCGGCTCTTCGCGTCGTCGGCGACGTACTGGCGTATGAGCCCGCAGTCACTGCAGACGAGCGTAGTGAGAGCTACGCCCTTCTGCGATTCGTCGTCCCGCAGACGCACCCATATCTCCCCGCTCAGACGCTTGTTGACCTCGACGGGGAAGATCTCGGCCGACCCGCACTCCGGGCACTGGCCCTGCTTCATGCTCGCGCTCATCGTTCGACGCTACCAAGGCCGTTCGCGACGGCAACGCATGGCTGATCCGCTCAATGTTCCATGGGGGCACGCCAGGTGGCGCCCCCGGCCGTGCCGCCGCCGGGAAGGTGGATGGTCCCGGACACGGCGACGGCCGCGCTGCCCCGCTCCGTGCCCGCGGGCAGCGGGGCGGCCGTCGTCCACGTGCCGGTGCGGGTGTCGTAGACCTCTATCCGGCCGGTGGTGACGAAGGCGCCGTCCGGGGCCGGGTGGATGCCGCCGACGACGTACACCTTGTCGTCGAGCGCGGCGAGCCCGTGCTCCTGCCGGGGGCCGCCGGAGATCGCGGGGAACGCGGGGAACGCGGTCCAGCCGACACCGTAGGGGCCGGGCGGCCGCGGCGTGGTGCCGGGCGCGGGCGGGGACCGGGGTGGGCCAGGGCCCGCGCAGGAGGCATGGCCAAGGCGGCCAGCGGGGCCGCGCCGCCGCCCCATGCCGTCCGTCGATGCATGACGTCTCCTCTGCTCCCCTTCTCCGCGCGCTCAACTGGCCGTGGACTGCTGGAGCTTGGCGAGGGTCAGCACCTCGCCGCCGATGCCCCAGCCGCCGTCGGGGACCTCCTCGACGAGGACCAGGGTGGTGGCGCGGGCGCGCTCCCCGTAGAGCTGTACGTACAGTTCGGTGGCGGCCGTGATGATCTTCTCCTTCTGCTCGATGTCGAGCGTTCCGGCGGGGACCTTGAAGTTCGCGAACGGCATGACGGGCTCCTGTGCCGGCAGTCGGACGGTGGGCTGACGAGGACCACCCTCGGCGCGGGCCGCGCGGGCAGCCAGAGCTGTGCCCACCCAGGGGTCGCCACCCCCTGGCTCCGGCCCACCGCGCAGGCCAGGATGGGCGGGTGGACCTCACCGAACTCGCCGCCTTCCTCCGCTCACGACGCGACCGGATACGGCCCGCCGACGTCGGGCTGCCGACCGGTCCGCGCCGTCGCGTACCGGGTCTGCGCCGCGAGGAGGTGTCCCAGCTCGCCGGGCTCTCCGCCGACTACTACACGGAGTTGGAGCGGGGGCAGGGCGTCCAGCCCTCCGACCAGACGCTCGCCGCGCTCGCCCGGGCGCTGCGGCTGACCGGTGACGAACGCGACCACCTCTTCCACCTCGCCGACAGGCGCCTGCCCCCGGCCGCCCACGGTCCGGCCGCCCATGTCGAGCCCGGTCTGCTCAGCCTCCTGGACCGGCTCACCGACACCACACCCGCCCTGGTGGTCAGCGACCTGCACGAGACGCTGGTCCAGAACGACCTGGCCACCGCCCTGTTCGGGCCGGTGCCCCGGTTCCGCGGACTGGCCGCCAGCTTCGTCCACCGCTGGTTCACCGACCCGGCCGCGCGGGCGATCTACCCGGTCGAGGACCATCCGCACCACTCGCAGGTGTTCGTGGCCGACCTGCGCGCCGTGGCCGCCCGGCACGGTCGCGACGCCGAAGTCGCCCGCATGGTGACCGCGTTGCGGCGCCGCAGTCCCGAGTTCGCCGCCCTCTGGGGCACCCGTGACGTCGCGGTGCGCCGCGCCGATCACAAGCGGATCGTCCACCCGTCGCTCGGGATCATCGCGGTGGACTGCCACAGTCTGTTCAGCGAGGACGGCCACCAGCGGCTGCTGTGGTTCACCCCCGCGCCGGGCACCGACGCCGCCGACCTCCTGCAGCTCCTCTCGGTCATCGGCACCCAGGACCTGGCCGCGGCGGCCGGCGGCCATCGGGCCTGAGGGGGTGCGGCCGTCCAAGGGCGCGTAGGCGACGGGTCGACCGGTGGATTCGAGCGGGCGGCGGGCCTGCTGGGCCCGGATGTCGGTCATCGCGCCCATGAGCTGCCCGGTGCCGGGGTCGGTCAGGTGGAAGTGAGGCGTCATCAGGACGGGCGCCTTGGCCTGGGCGAGCATCGCGGCACGGTGATCAGGCCGCCGGAGGAGTTGCGGGGAACGATCGCCGGGCGCTGGACGACGAGGTCGATGAACCTCCCGATGCCGTCGCCCCAGGTTGAGGTGGTAGCGGCCCGATGCCCAGGTGGAGCGGCCCTGACCGCCCGGGACACGGATGGAGACGGGCTCGCGGATGGGGACGGGCTCGCGGATGGGGACGGGCTCGCGGATGGAGGCGGGCTCGCGGACCGTCTCCGTCCGCGCATTACCTGATTGCGCCGCACTCCGGCGCCGTGTTCTTGCGCGGGAGGTCCTGCGCACCGGCTGCTTTCGGCTCCGGCCGGCGCCGGGGTCGTGCGGCGACCGTCCCTGCCGAGGCCCCGCTGATCAGTCCGATGCCCAGCCACTGGAGCGGGGTGAGCTGCTCATGCAGGAGCAGCAGCCCGGCAACGGCCGCCGCGACGGGCTCCAGGCTCTGCAGGACTCCTACGACACGCACCGGCAGTCGGCGCAGGGCCGTCAGTTCCAGGGAGTAGGGCAGGGCCGCGGACAGCAGGGCCACCGCAAGTCCGAGCAGGAGGGCCGGGGGACGGATCAGGCTGGTGCCACTGTCCGCCAGGGCGAAGGGCAGTGTCAGCAGCGCGGCCCACAGCACGGCGAGAGCCAGCGGCTGACCGCCGGACATGCGTGCACCGGTGTGCCGGCTCAGCACGAGGTATCCACCCATCGATACCGCGGACGCCATGGCGAACAACAGCCCGGTCAGAGAGAGGGAGTTCGCGGCCGAGGAACCGGGAAGCAGGAAGCAGACGATGCCCGCCGCCGCGAGCAGGGCCCAGGCGGCGTCGGGTGCGCGGCGGGAGGCCAGGACGGCGACCACTTGCGGTCCGGTGAGCTGGATGGTCATCGCCACGCCCAAGGGCAGGTGGTCCATCGCGACGTAGACGAGGTTCATGCCGGCGATCGCCGTGCCCAGAGCGACGATCAGCACGCGGCTCCCGCGCTCCCGGGGCACATGGCGCGGCCGCCAGAGCACCAGCAACATGACGGCAGCCAGCAGCAGCCGTGATCCGACCGCGCCCAGAGGCCCGCCCACCGCATCCATCAGGTGCTTGCCCAGGGCCTGACCCGTCTGGACGCTGATGACGCTGCCCAGGACGAGCAGCGGTGCCGGGACGGACGGGCGCGGTCGGTCAGGGCCGACGCCCGCCCGGCTCACTGCGCGCGCCTTCGCGTCCCGGTGGCCGGGCAGAGAAGCGCCGCCTGCTCGTTGCCTTCGATGAGCAGCCGCCCCGGCGAGGTGGCCGACGGGGACGGCCGGTGCCAGACCCGCAGCAGACCGCACACGCACCGGGCGTAGACGATGGTGCCGTCGGACACCGGATGGCGGGAGACGATGTTCTCGCACTCGCCCACGGCCCATCCGCAGGCAGGACACGGGCGGCTGGCGAGTGAGCGATAAGGGGGGGGCGGTGCGGGGCGGGCACGGGTGGTCGGTGCGGGACAGGAACGGGCGGTCGGATGGTGCGTCACAGTCAGCCATGCCCCCAGGCTCAGTCAGCCGAGTGTGCACGTCCATCGCAAAATTCGGCACAGAACTGTGTTGTATGGCCGCATGATTGACCTCGTTCTCTTGCAGACCTTCCGGGTGCTGAACGACCAGGGCACGGTGACGGCGGCCGCGCGGGCACTGAACCTGTCGCCGTCCGCCGTCTCGCAGCAGCTCCGCCAGCTCGCCCGCCAGGCCGGCGTGGACCTGCTCGAACCCGACGGCCGCCGCCTGCGCCTGACCGCTGCGGGGCGCACGCTGCTCACGCACGCGGACACGCTGTGCGCCCAGTGGGAGCGGGCGCGGGCCGAACTGTCCCGGCACGGCGCCCGTGCACACCGGACGCTGCGCCTGGCCGGCTTCGCCACCGGCGTCGGTCCGCTGCTCGCTCCGGTCGCCCGTCAACTCCGCGCGGCCACACCGCCGTTGCATGTCACCGTCGAGGAAGCGGACACCCGCGACTGCTACCGGAAGCTGCTCGCGGACCGCGTCGACATCGCCCTGCTGACCCCCTTGCCGGGCAGCCCGAGCAGCGACGACGCCCGTTTCCACCAGGAGCCGCTGCTCGACGACGTCCTGGATCTGGTGGTCCCCGCCCAGCACGCGCTCGCCGCCCACGAGTCCGTCGATCTGTCGGCGGCAGCGCACGAGGACTGGGTCGCGCCCCACCACGACCAGAGCCGCCTCATGCGCGCGGCGTGTGCCCTCGCCGGATTCAGTCCCCGCATCGTGCACCAAGCGGACGCATGGCAGGCGGTCCTGGACCTCATCGGCCACGGGCTCGGCGTCTGCCTGGTGCCGCGGCTCGTCCCCGTCGCGACCGTCGCCTCGGTCCCCTCCGTCGCCGGACGGCCGCGACTGGTGCGCATACCGGTACGCGGTACCCCTCCTCCCGCCCGGCGCATCCATACCTGTGTGCGGAGGGGAAGCGCTGAACAAGACGTGATCGCGGCGGGGTTGGCGGCGCTGCGGGCGTGCGCGGGGCGCGATGTCCTGGAGTGATCCCGCCGACTCGGGGCTGCGAGCCACCCCCGCCCGGGGAATCCAGCAGGCCGGCCCATGGTTGGCGCCCTCGTAAGTGCACCACCGACGAAGGGTTCCCATGACTTCCAGCGTCAACTCCGCGGCCGATCCCCACTACGCGACCGCACTCGCCGACCGCACCGTCGTCATCATCGGCGGCGGCTCCGGCATGGGGCTGGAGGTCGCCCGCAAGGCGGTCGCCGCCGGCGCGCGCGTCGTCATCGGCGGCCGCAGCGCCGACCGGCTGGAGGCGGCGGCCAAGGAGCTGGGGGAGCAGGTGAGTTGGGCCACGGTCGACACGACCGACAAGGCGTCGATAGCGCAGTTCTTCGCACCGCTGGAGAGCATCGACCACCTCTTCACCCCTGCCGCCTCCTACCGGACCGGAGCCATGCTCGAGCTGAGCGACGAGGACGCGGAGAGCCCCTTCGTCTCCAAGTTCTGGGGTCAGTACTACGCGGTCAAGCACGCCGCGCCCAAGCTCACCCGGGACGGATCGGTGGTCTTGATGTCGGGCGCCGCGAGTGTGCGGCCCGTCGGGTCCGCGCCCGCGTATGTCGCCTGCAACGCCGCCGTCGAAGGGCTGGGCCGAGGACTGGCGGCCGAGCTGGCGCCGGTCCGGGTCAACGTGGTCTCGCCCGGCATGGTCGACGGCAACCTCTGGAACGGGCGCCCGGCCGAGGTGCGGGAACCGGCCGCCGAACAGTGGCGCGAGGCAACCCTGTTGCACCGTGCGGGCTCCGAGTCCGATGTCGCCGACGCCGTGCTCTTCCTGTTCACGAACGCCTACATGACCGGCTCCACGATCTACCCGGACGGTGGCTACGCACTGCGCTGAACGTCAGTGCACACGTCAGTGCAATCGTCAGTGCAGGAGACGCAGGAGACGCAGGAATCGCAGGGGCCGGGAGCCGCAGGAGAAGGCGGCGGCCCGGTCCGTCACGCGCTCAGTCTTCGCCCCTGACGATGTTCCCCTCGGCGCCCTGGGGCGCCGAGGGCGAGGCGGAGCCGGGGGCCGTCTCGACGGGGGCGACACAGGTACGGATGCGCTTTCCGCGCAGGCGGCGGGCCTTCGCCCAGCCGCTCTCGGGCACGTGCAGGACTTCCTTCTTGAGCATGCGCGTGGTCACGGCGCTTCCACTTCTCCCTGCTTCTGCTTGAGAGGAACTATCGATGTCGAACAAGACAAGGCATGACAAGTTCCCACGACTCGGTGGGTGAAACTCGGTGTCATCTCACCGGGAGGCACCCCGCGTCCTGGTTCCCGAACAGCGAGTCGTCGTCGGGCCGGATCGGTTCGATCAGGTCGATGTCGAGGGCGGCCGGACACCCCGACGCCGGACACCCCGACGCTGCAGGCGGTCAGATGTCGCGCTTCTTCAACGGACGTACGGCAGGCCCCTGGAGAATCTGGCCGTCCGGGGTGAACCGGGACCCGTGGCAGGGGCATTCCCAAGCCTGTTCCGCGCGGTTGAAGGCCACAAGGCAGCCCAGGTGTGTGCAACTGGCCGAGACCGCCTGGAGGTTGCCGTCCGCGTCGCGGTGCACGGCGCACTGGTGTCCGTTCAGGCGCACCACGGCGCCGTCGCCCGCGGCGATGTCGTCGAGCGCGGATGCCTTGCGAGGCGGCAGCCGGTCGCCGATGAAGTGCCGGGCCACATGGGCCTGATGCTTCAGGAAGGCGCCTCCCTCGCGGACCACGGAGGCGAGGCGGCGCGGATCATAGAGGCCGGCCCAGGCGACGTCGCGGCCGGAGATGAGGTCGCTGATGAGGCGGCCGGCCATGATGCCGCCGCTCAGGCCCCACCCGCCGAACCCGGTGGCCACGTAGGTGTGGCGGCTGCCGACGCGCAGCGGTCCGACGAGGGGAACGGAGTCGGTGGAGTCGTTGTCCTGCGTGGCCCAGCGGTGGGTGAGCGTGAGGCCGGGGAAGTGCTCGTCGGCCCACGCGGACAGCCGGGCGAAGCGTTCGTCGACTCCGGCGGCTTCGGCTGTGCCCGGAGTGAAGTGCTCACCGGTGACGATCAACAGGCGTTTGCCGTCTGCGTACGGGGCGCTGCGCACGGATCGTGTGGACCGCTCCGGCGTGATGTACATGTCGCGCGGAGCCCGGCCCTCGTCGACGGTCCCGGCCACGACCAGCTCACGGCGGGGAGAGAGCCGGGTGAAGAGCAGGGCCCGGTCGAACACGGGGTAGTGCGTGGCGACCACCACCTCGTCCGCGCGTACCGACACCCCCGCGTCGGTCGACACGACGCACGGCTCACCCTCGGAGAGCCCGACGGCCCGGGTGTTCTCGTACACCGCGCCGCCGTGCCGCCGCAGGTCGTCCGCGAGCGCCAGCAGGTACTTGCGGGGATGGAACTGGGCCTGCCCCGTCACCCGCACCGCGCCCGCCACCGGGAAGGGCAGTTCCGTGTCGGTGACGTAGGAGGCCGGCAGACCCGCCTCCCGCGCCGCTTCGGCCTCGGCCCGCATCTTCCCTGCTTGGCGGGGGTGCGCGGCATACGTGAGCGCGGACGCCTCCTCCCAGTCGCAGTCGATGCCCAACTCCTGTACGAGCGCGGCGGCGTGCTGGATCGCGGCGGTCTGGGAGGTCGCGTACAGGCGGGCGCCCTCGGGACCGCGGGTGCGGCGGAGACGGTCGTAGACGAGGGTGTGCAGAGCGCTCAGCTTGGCCGTGGTGCGGCCGGTCACTCCGGCGGCGAGCCGGCCGGCCTCCAGCACGGCCACCTCGCGCCCCTGGCGGGCCAACTCCCAGGCCGTGCTCAGCCCGGCGATGCCGCCGCCGATCACCGCGACGTCCACGGTGAAGTCGGCGGCGGGCGGGGGAGCGGGTTCGCCCGGAGGCGCGGTGTCGAGCCAATACGGTCCCCGGATACCTGGGTCGGTTTTCATGGCCGCCGAGTGCCCGTCCTGACGGGATGACACGCGGGACCGGAGAGAGGAAGGTCTTCGAGGAAGGTCTTCGCGCCGCGTTCCCGGGTACCCGGTGCCGCACGTGCCCGGACCGGTCACGGCCGGCCTGGGCGAGAGACCCACGAGGAGGTATGCATGAGCACGGTCAGGGAAGCGGTCGACGTGGACGTTCCGCTCCGCACGGCGTACGACCAGTGGACACAGTTCGAGCAATTCCCGCAGTTCATGGAGGGCGTCGACGAAGTCAGGCAGCTCGACGACCGGCACAACCACTGGACCACCAGCATCGGCGGGATCAAGCGCGAGTTCGACACGGAGATCGTCGACCAGCTGCCGGACGACCGGATCACCTGGCGGTCCATCGGCGGCGACACCCAGCAGCGTGGATCCGTCCGCTTCGAGCGACTGGACGACACGCGCACCAGGGTGGAGCTGACGATGGAGGTCGAGCCCACGGGCGTCGCCGAGAAGGGCGCGGACGCGATGGGGGTGATCGGCCGCCGGGTGACGGGGGACATGCGCCGCTTCAAGGACTACGTCGAGGGCGGCGGCAGCGCCGGTGGCGGCTGGCGTGGACGCATCCGGCCCGAGAACCCCGGTTCGGCTCTCTGAGGGGCCGGGCGCTGGTCTTCGCGGGGGTGCCGCCGGTCCTGCCGTATCTGTGACGCCCCGCTGAGGGTCAGTGCGCGGGGCGGTGCAGCAGATAGCGGTCGCAGCCCTCCGACTCGTAGTGGCCGAGCACGCCGGGGACGCAGGAGATGCGCCACCGCGTCGGCGTGCTGTTCCTGCGGGTCCAGCGCTCTGGCCCGGCGTTCGTCGAGGAACCGGCCGAAGCCGCCGTTGAGTTCAAGCCGGAACTTGTGCCACTGCTCGGCCGTCGGGTCGTCCAGCCGCGTCAGCAGACGCGTCCGGCGCGCGGGCGTGATGAACGACCGGACCGCCGCCTGAGCGTGGCTTCGTACAAGGCCACTGGGCGTATCGGTCATACGGCAAGGCCGCCAGCGCGCCCCGTCCGGCGCCCGTCGTCCGCCGCCGCCCCTCGCCGGCCCCCCGACATCTCCTGCCGGGGCGCAGCGGCCGGCAGAAGAGGCGCCTGTGTGCCGTGTCCGGGCGTCCCGGTGCGCGGTGCGCGGCAGTGGAAGGTGGTGCGCGTGATCGGCATCCTGTCCCTCTTCGCCGTCATGGTGCTCTCCCTGCTGATCACCAGGGTCGCGACGGTGGCGCTCACCTTGACGGGCATGTCGAGGGAGGCGGCCCGGTTCCAGGCCCGCTCGGCCTTCACCGGAGTCGGCTTCACCACCGCCGAGGCCGAGAGCGTGGCCGGGCACCCGGTGCGGCGGCGGATCGCGATGGCCCTGATGCTGCTCGGCAGCGCGGGCACCGCTTCCGTCGTCGCGTCGCTGCTGCTGTCGTTCACCGGCCTGCACAGTCGCGGCGCGGCGCTGGCACGGCTCGCGGTCGTCGTCGCGGGCATGGCGGTCGTGCTCGCCGTCCTGAGTACGTCGGTCGCCGACCGGTGGCTCTCGCGCGTCCTGCACCGCCTGTTGGCCCGCTTCACCGACCTGGAGGCCCGCGACTACGCGGGACTGCTGCACCTGTCGGACCACTGGACGGTCGGTGAGATCAGAGTCCGTGCGGACGACTGGATCTCCGGCCGGGCCCTGCGGGAGCTCGACCTGCCCGGCGAGGGCGTCCTCGTGCTCGGCGTCGCGCGCCGCACCGGCCAGTGGATCGGCGCGCCCGGACCGGACACCTGCCTGCGTCCCGGGGACACCGCGGTGATGTACGGGCCGCACGACGTGCTCGACGACCTGGATGACCGCCGCCGTGGCCGCGTCGGCGAAGACGCCCGGGCCGATGCCCGTGCCCGGTTCAGCCGCACCCTCGAAGAGCAGGCACGGCTCGACCCGCCCGCATGAACGGCGACTGATGCGGCCGCCGCCGGGCCCCTGATTCCGGCGGCGGCCGACGTGCGCGACGCAAGCCCCACCCTCCCGTCGCGCACCCGCCTCCGGCACCACCACGGGGGCCACGGGGGTGGTGCCCATGGGGGTGGGTGCCGGAGACCGTCGGCTGGGTGCCCGGCTCCGCGGGAAGTAGTCACCGAGAGATCGCCACTCCGGACGGGCACCCTCGCCATTCCGGCCACACGCATCACTTCTCCCGGCCCGCGGGAGCGGCAACCAAGACCTGCTCACGGCGGGGTGACGGTGGCCCACCCGTGCTCGAAGGGGCGGATCAGTATGGCCGGAACCGCCGGTGTGGGGGACGGGGGTGAGGTACTCGATGTGTGCCATCCATGCCGCAGTGCGCTCTGTGGCAGTCCAACGGGCCGGTCGCTTCCCGGTGTTGCCGTCGGTCCTTCGGGTGGCGCCGCCGCCTGACTGGACCTGTTCAGGAGCCGATCGTGTCGTTGCCTGCTTTCCCCGTCACCGACCGCGCCGTGGTCGCGAAGGTGTACGAGATCATCGATGTCGCCAACGCGGACCGCTTCCGCGACGACCTCAGCCTGATGCTGCGCAGCTGCCGCGGGGCCCGCGCCGTGGTCGTCGACCTGCGCACCCGCTGTCTGACCACGGCGGGCGTCGAGGCCCTCGAAGCGGGCCAGGAACTGGCCCACCGCCTGGAGCTGCGGCTGCTGGTCGCCGCCCCGCATGCGCTCACCCGCCGGGT
Organism: Streptomyces odontotermitis; assembly: GCF_050510915.1. Classification (NCBI taxonomy): domain Bacteria; kingdom Bacillati; phylum Actinomycetota; class Actinomycetes; order Kitasatosporales; family Streptomycetaceae; genus Streptomyces; species Streptomyces odontotermitis. The sequence goes on from NZ_JBNJLS010000006.1 coordinate 219,342, forward strand.
CCTGCGCATCACGGAGGCCGACCGCTGCCTGGAGGTGCACACCGATCTGCCCGCCGCCCTGCAGGCGGCCTGACATCGGATGGCCAAGACGGCCGACCTCCGAATGACCGCACGCCGCACGGAGACCGCCCTGCGCGTCCTGACGATGAACGTCCTCGAACCCCGGCTCGCCGACGGGCCTTCCCGGCGCCGCGTCCTCGCCGACGCCCTGGCCGCGGCGGATCCCGACGTGCTGGCCCTGCAGGAGGTGGTCCAGGACGACGTGCGGCGTCTCGCGGCGGACGGCTGGCACGTCCTGCCGCACCCCCGCACGTCCCCGGACGGCGTCGGCGCGGTCCTCGCCACCCGGGTTCCGCACGGCCGCGTCCGCACCGACCCCTTGCAGGTCTCCGCCCGGACGCGGCGCACGCCCTGGTGCGGCGTGGCCGCCACCGAGCTGTCCTACGGTGATCCGCTCGGCACCGTTGTCGTCGTCCACCACAAACCCTCCTGGCCCTACGGCTTCGAGGCCGAACGGGAGATGCAGGCGCGGACCGCGGCCGTGCTCGCGGAGGAGATGGTCGACTCGGCGGGGGAGCGGGTGCGTCATGCCGTGGTCCTGGGGGACTTCGACGCCGGGCCGGACGCGGCGAGCCTGCGCTTCTGGCGAGGACTGTGCTCCTTGGACGGGATGAGCGTCTGCTACCAGGACGCCTGGGAGGCCGCGCACCCGGACGACCCCGGCCACCCCGGTCTCACCATGAGCCCGGACAACCCTCTCGTACGGACGGGGGACATGCCCCTGGAGCCGGGGCGGCGCATCGACCACGTGCTGGCGCGCTGCGGCCCCTACGGACCCGTGCTGCGCGTCGCCGGCTGCGAGCGGTTCCTCGTCGAGCCCGTGAACGGGGTGCAGGCCAGTGACCACTACGGGGTGCTGGCCGACTTCGAGGTCCCCGTTCCGGGAAGCGATCCCGGTTCCTGGCGGGAGTGATACGTCGGGGAACCACCGCCACGCATGGGGCACATCAGCCCAGGCCGGGCGTGGTCTGCGCGGCGCCGGGTACCCGGCGCCGATGAGGATCGACACGGCCGACCCGGTCACGACCCCGGCCCCCACCGGGCGGGCGCCCGCACTGCCCGCCCCCAGGGGCCCCGTCTCCGCCGCCGTACTCGCGTATCTCCGCGACCCGGCGCACCCCCTGCCCGATCTGCCCGGGCCCGAGCAGACGACCCGCACGGACCCGTTCGGCGACGACGCACAGCTCGCCCTGTACACCTGCTACGAACTCCACTACCGAGGCTTCGCCCAAGTCCCCGACGAGTGCGAGTGGGACCCTGAACTCCTGCGGACACGCCGCGCGCTGGAGGGGCCGTTCCTGCGCGCACTGTGGTCCCGCGCCGCCCGGCACCGGCCGGCCCGTGACACCCTCGCCGAGTTGCTCGTCGAGCCCGCCGACGGTGACGGGATCAGCCACTTCCTGCGCGATGAGGGCGAGGCGTGGCAGCTGCGCGAGTACGCGGCCCACCGCTCCCTCTATCACCTGAAGGAAGCCGACCCGCACGCCTGGGTGCTGCCCCGGCTCCACGGAAGGCCCAAGGCGGGGATGGCGGCGGTGGAGTTCGACGAGTACGGCGGCGGCCGGGCCGACCGCGTCCATGCCCGCCTCTTCGCCGACCTCATGAGCGACCTCGGCCTGTCCACCGCCTACGGCCACTACCTCGACGCGGCCTCGGCCGAGGCCCTCGCCCTGGTCAACCAGATGTCGCTGTTCGGGCTGCACCGCTGCCTGCGCGGCGCCCTCGTCGGCCACTTCGCCGCCGTCGAGACCACCTCCTCACCCGGCTCGCACCGCCTCGCCCAGGCCCTGCGCCGCGTGGGCGCGGGGGAGCGGGCCGTCTTCTTCTACGACGAGCACGTGGCGGCCGACGCGGTGCACGAGCAGGTCGTGCGCCACGAGATCGTCGACGGACTCCTGTGCCAGGAGCCGGAGTTGGAGCCCGACATCGCCTTCGGCATCGACGCCACCGCGTGGCTGGAGTCGCGCTTCGCCGAGCAGGTGCGGGCGGCGTGGGAGGCGGGGGAGTCGTCCCTGCGCCCGGACGCGGGAGACCCGGCACACCAGGCAGGCGGGGGAGGTGCGCCGTGACCGCCGCGCTGCTCGCCCCGCCCGGCGTCTACGCCCCGCAGCACGACACCCGCCTCCTCGCCGACGAGCTGCGGTGCGAACCGCTGCCCGCCGGGGCGGACGTGCTCGACATCGGCACCGGGACCGGCGCTGTCGGTCTGGCGGCGGCCGAACTCGGGGCCCGCGTCACCGCCGTCGACATCTCCCGGCGCGCCGTGCTCACCGCCCGGCTCAACGCGTGGCGCAGCCGGCTGCCCCTGCGCGTGCTGCGCGGTGATCTCCTCGCGCCCGTCACGGACCGGACCTTCGATCTCATCCTCGCCAACCCGCCCTACGTTCCCGCCTCTTCACCGCGCGTCCCCACGCGCGGCCCCGCCCGTGCCTGGGACGCGGGGCGCGACGGGCGCCTCGTCCTGGACCGGATCTGCCACGGCGCTCCGGCCCTGCTGCGGCCGGGAGGCAGGCTGCTCCTGGTGCACTCGGCGCTGAGCACCCCGGCCCGGACCCTCGGCCTGCTCGCCGGCCAGGGGCTGCGCGCCGAGATCGTACGGCAGCACTGGATCCCGTTCGGGCCCGTGCTGCGGGCCCGCCAACACTGGCTCCGCCGCCAGGAGTTGCTCACCGGCGGCGCATCGAGGGAGGAACTGGTGGTCGTACGTGCCGAACGCAGCAAGTGAACCGAACCCACCGGGTCGAGCGAGCCCATCAGGTCCGAGTCCCTCACCCCGGCCGGGCCAGCCGAGCCGTCCCGGCCGCGAGGCGACCCGCATCACCGCCCGCCGCCAGGGGCCCCTGCTGGTGGAAGGCCCCATCGAGATCACCCTCGACGACGGCACCACCGTCACCTCCGACCGGTTCCTGGTCGCCGTGTGCACCTGCCGCCGCAGCCGCCGCTACCCGTGGTGCGACGCCAGCCACCGCCGCGTCCGGCGTGAGTGAATGAAGTGGGACGTGAGGCCGAACGCCTGCTGCCGGGCTTCGTGGCGCACCGGATTCACCTCAACTGCGGCGGAGCCGTGCGGCGTCCACGATCCCGGTGGCGGCGCGGATGCCCGCGTGCAGCATGTCCACGCGCTCTTGGTGGCCGGCTTCCCTGCTTGCGGTCCACTTCGACTTGATCTCGATCACCAGCGTCAGGCCGCTGCGGTCCAGCGGGCTCGGTGGCTCAGGCACCGTGGCCGCGTAAGTCACGTCGACGAGCGGCATTCTCAACACCCTGGACGGAGACCAGGCACGACTGTCCGCCATGAGAGGCACCTGTCACCGCTTGAAAGGTCAAAGGACTTCCCCACAGCCGTCGTCAAGCCACGCTTGGGGTCGGAGCCCGGAGCCCGGAGCCTACTGGCCGCTTCAGCCCGTCGCCCCGAACGGGCTCGACTCCAACTGCCGCAGCACGTCCGCGGGATCGGAGAACAGGGCCCGCGCCCCGGCCGCCCGCAGTGACTCCTGCGGGATGCCGCCGCACAGCACCCCCACCGGAGTCACGCCCGCCCGGCCCGCGGCACGCATGTCCCAGACCGTGTCGCCGACGAACACCGCCCGGCCGGGCGGCACGTCCGCCAGCTCCACGGCCCGCTGAACCGGGTCCGGCGCGGGCTTGCCCGCCGCCACGTCGTCCGCGCTCGCCGCACCTGCGATGACGTCGTCCGCGCCGATCGCCCGGCGCAGGGCGGCCAGTTCGGAGCCGCCCGCCGAGGTGGCGAGCACGACGCGCCAGCCACGCCCGGCCAAGGCCCGCAGCAGATCGCCCGCCGCGTCGAACGGCGGCAGCCGCTCGAAGTACTGGGCGTAGAGGGTCTTGTGTGCGGCGCTGATGCCGGCATCTGCGTCGCGGTCGCGCTCCTCGCCCAGCAGGCGGGCGATCAGATCGTCGCCGCTGAGCCCCACCGACCGGTGCAGGTCGTGCATGCGCACCCGGTGGCCGGCCTGACGGAACGCCTCCCACCAGGCCGTCACATGAAGGTGATTGGTGTCGACCAGGGTGCCGTCGACATCGAAGAGCGCGGCACGGGTCATGGTGATTCCCGGTGTGCTCGTGGTTGGTCGTCGTGTGCTCGTGGTTGATCGTCGATCACGGCAGCTCCTGTGGTCCTCTGTGCCTCGTACGCGTGCTCCTGCTCCTCGCGTACGAGGATGTGGGTGGCTCTCAGCCCGCAACCATGCCCTGCCCGGGGCTCGGCTCGGCCCGGCTGATCTCGGCGAGCGCCGAGTCGGGGTCGTGGTGCACGACCAGATCGCCGAGGCTGACCATGCCGACGGGGATGCCGTCGTCGACGACCGGGAGCCGACGCACCGCGTGCCGGCGCATCAGGGCCGCAGCGTGCTCCGCCTCCTCGTCCGGTCCCACGGACAGCGGGTCCGGGGTGCACACCGTGCCCGCGTCGATCACCCGCGGGTCCGCGCCGTCGGCGACGACGCGCAGCGCGATGTCCCGGTCGGTGATCAGGCCGAGCAGCCGGTCCTCCGCGCATACCAGCACGGTGCCGACGTCCTCGTCACGCATCAGCTGCGCGGCCTGGGCCAGCGGTGTGTCCGAGTGGACCGCCGTCACGCCCTGGGTCATCACGTCACGCACCAGTTGGGTCATTCCGACGCCCTCCGTCCCTGCTTCCCACGTCAACTCGTCCGCTGTGCACGGGTGTTTCGGTCATCGGCCGCGGAGTACCCCGGAGCCGCTCCTTCACGCACCGCCGCGCCCGTCCGGCCGCGGCTGGCAGTGACCGTCCAGCAGCCCGGGGCGGGGAAGGTCCACCCTGTGCCCCATTCGGATCCGGGGCGGTGCCAGGAGCCCACCCCGTGACGTTCAGGGCCCCAGGACGGAGTCAGGGTGGCGTTGCGGCTCGCCCCCCCGGAACTCCGCCCCCTCCGGCGGCCGATGAGAGCCATGCCCCAGCGCGGGCAGAGGAGTGGGGGACGGGCACCCGTCGGCAGGCGGCAGCGCGCGCCGAGCACGCCGTGCCCGTGGTGCTTGCGTTCTCCGAGGGCAGGGCGAGGGCGAGGGCGGGGGCGGGGGCTGTGTGGTCGCAAGGCGTCCTGGTGGTACGAGTCTGCCGACGGTGAGACGGGGTACGCGGCGGGTTCAAGCCGTACCCGATCATCATGGGAGGCGATCATGGACCTCGCGTTCCTCACTGCCCTGTGTGAGCGGCCCGGCCCCTGGGCCAGCGTCTACGTCGATACCTCGCAGCACTCCGAATCCACCGCCGAGCAGCGTTCGGTGGCCGCGGCCGGGATGCAGCGCGCTCTCGCCTCGGCCGGTGCCGACGAAGGGACCTGCGATGCCGTCCGTGCCGCGGCCGACGGCCTGAAGCGCACCCGTGAACCGGTGGGCCGGGCCCTGTTCGCCGCCCAGGGCGAGGTGGTCCTCGACCTTCCGCTGAGCAAGGTGCCGACGTCGTCGGCCCAGTGGGCGTCGCTGCCCCGCATGGCTCCGCTGCTCGACCTCGTGGGCGAGGATCCGCTGTGCCTGCTCGCCTGCGTCGACCGCACGGGCGCCGACTTCGCACTGCGCTCCGCCCGCGAGGACCGCGAGGCCGGCACGGTGACGGGGAGGCAGTGGCCCGTGCACCGGACGGCCACCGCGGACTGGTCGGAGCGGCACTTCCAGCTCCGGGTGGAGAACACCTGGGAACACAACGCCGACCTGATCGCCCGGTCGTTGGCGGACCGCCAGGCCGAGACGCAGGCCGACGTGGTGCTGCTCGTCGGCGACGACCGGGAGTGCGCCGCGGTGCAGGACCGGCTCCCCAAGGACCTGCAGGAGCGCGCCATGAGGACGCGGCACGGGCCCGGGAGCCGTCTGCTGGACGAGGAGTTGGAGCGAGCCCGCGCCGAGCACGTCGCGTACTGCGCCGCACGCGAGATGGAGCGCTATGCCGAGGCGCGCGGCCGCCAGGAGGGCGCGGCGGCGGGCGTGCCCGCCCTGGTGGACGCGGCTCGCGAGCACCGCGTCGCGGAACTCCTCGTACGCCCGGACGGAGCTGACGCGCATCGCGAGGTGTGGGTGGGCGACGAGCCGGACCAGGTGGCTGTGCGGCGCACGGACGCCATGGCCCTGGGCGCGGGCGAGCCGGCGTCGGCGCGCGCTGACGACGCGCTGCTGCGCTGCGCGGCGGCAAGTGGCGCAGCCGCCCTGTCCGTTGCGGCCGCCGCGCCCGAGACCGGGCCGGCCGGTGGTCTCGGCGCGCTGCTGCGCTGGACGGAACCGGACCGCTGAACCGGACCGCTGAACCGGATCACTGACGGGCCCGCACTGCCGCCCTGCACTACGCCGCCGCGCGCCTCAGCGGCGCGCGTTCGGCCTGCGGTGCGGCGGCTGGTCCGGGGCGGGCAGCGGCTTGAGGTCCGGGATCTCACGGCTGCGGGACGCGTCGGGGGAGAGGACGAGCGACTCCCCGTAATGCTTGATCGTCAGTTCCGGGCCGGACAGCAGCGTGTAGGTGACCGCCGTCGCGCGTATCTCCACGCGCAGACACCGGCCGCGCACCTGCAGGTTGAAGGCGATGCGGCTCAGCCTCTCCGGCAGGCGGGGCGTGAACTCCAGGCTGTCCGCGCAGCGGCGCATGCCGCCGAACCCGGCGACCAGGGCCGTCCACGTCCCGGCCAGGGAGGCGATGTGCAGGCCGTCGCGCGTGTTGTTCTCCAGGTCGTCCAGGTCCATCAGGGCCGACTCCACCAAGTAGTCGTAGGCGAGGCCGAGATGGCCGGTGCGGGCCGCGATGACGGCCTGGCCGCAGGCGGACAGGGAGGAGTCGCGGACGGTGAGCGGCTCGTAGTAGACGAAGTTGCGCTCCTGGTGCTCCTCGTCGAAGTAGTCGGCACACGTGTACATCGCGAGCACCAGGTCCGCCTGCTTGATCACTTGCTTGCGGTAGAGGTCGAAGTAGGGGAAGTGCAGCATCAGCGGGTACTGGTCGGGGCGGGTGGCCGCGAAGTCCCAGCGCTGGTGGCGGGTGAACCCCGCGTGCTGTTCGTGCACTTCGAGATCGGGGTTGTAGGGGATGTGCATGGCCTCCGCGGCGTCCCGCCACGACGCGCTCTCCTCGGCGTCGGCCCCCAGCGCGGCCGCTTCCTTGGGGTGGCGCTCGACAAGATCGGCCGCCGCGAGGAGGTTCGAGCGGGCCATGAGATTCGTGTACGTGTTGTCGTTCACCACCGCGCTGTACTCGTCCGGGCCGGTGACCCCGTCGATGTGGAACGCTCCGTGCGCGTCGTGGTGGCCGAGCGAGCGCCACAACCGGGCCGTCTCCACGAGGAGTTCGAGCGCGGTGTCGCGGGTGAACCGCTCGTCGCCGGTGGCGCAGAGGTAGCGCACCACCGCGTCCGCGATGTCGGCGTTGACGTGGAAGGCGGCGGTGCCGGCCGGCCAGTACGCCGAACACTCCGCACCCTCGATCGTGCGCCAGGGGAACGCCGCGCCCCGCAGCCCCAGTTGGGCGGCCCGCTCGCGCGCGGCGGGCAGGGTCGAGTGGCGCCAGCGCAGCGCCTCGGCGACCGCGTCCGGCGAGGTGTACGTCAACAGGGGCAGGACCAGCGTCTCCGTGTCCCAGAAGGCGTGGCCGCCGTAGCCGGAGCCGGTCAGCCCCTTGGCCCCGATGGCGCGCTGCTCGGCGCGCGCACCGGCCTGCAGGACGTGGAAGAGCGCGAAGCGGACGGCCTGCTGGATCTCCTCGTCGCCGTCCACCTCGACGTCGGCCCGGGACCAGAAGGAATCCAGATAGCCGCGCTGCTCGTCCACGAGGCCCGACCAGCCGGTGTTCGCGGCCGCCGCAAGAGCCGCGTCCACCTGGTCGCTCACGGCGGGCAGGGAGCGCGTACTGGACCAGCCGTAGGCCACGAACTTCTCCAGGCGCAGCCGCTCGCCGGGTTCCAGGACGGAGGTGACGGTGAGGCGGGCGACGTCGGCGTCGGACTCGCTGGCGCAGCGGGTGTGCTCGGGGCCGTCGACGGTGTGGTCCGCGGCCGCGCCGACCCGCAGCCCGCTGCGACGCGTGCCGTGCACCAGGCGCAGCCGCCGTCCCTTCGCGAAGTGCTCCTGTGCGGCGAACGGCGAGGCGAGGACCGACGCGGCGCGCGGATCCCTGGCCGGGGCGGGCAGCTGTTCGTTGGCCACGAGCTCCGACTGGAGCACCACGCGGGCCTGGCTGTCGACGGCCTCCACCTCATAGGCGACCGCGGCCACCGACCGCTGGGTGAACGACACCAGACGCGTCGACCGCACCCGCACGGTGCGGCCCGCCGGGGACGTCCACTCGCAGGTGCGCCGCAGCACGCCCGCGCGCAGGTCCAGGACGCGCTCGTGGGACACGAGGCGCCCGTAGCGCAGATCGAAGGGCTCGTCGTCCACGAGGAGGCGGATGACCTTGCCGTTGGTCACGTTGATGATCGACTGACCGGACTCCGGATACCCGTATCCGGCCTCCGCGTACGGCAGGTCATGCGTCTCATGGACGCCGTTGAGATACGAGCCGGGCAGCCCGTGCGGCTCGCCCTCGTCCAGGTTGCCGCGCCAGCCGACATGGCCGTTGGCCAGGGCGAACACGGACTCGCTCTGCGGCAGCACGTCGAGGTTGAGGGTCTTCTCGCGCAGGCACCAGGGCTCGACGCCGTACGAGGCGTGGGTGATCATGCCGCGCCCCCGAGCTCCGCGAGGTCGGCCACCACTCGGTCCGCCCCGTGGGCCTTGAGGGCGTCCGCCTGGCCGACGCGGTCCACGCCGACGACATAGCCGAAGCGGCCCGCGCGACCGGCGTCCATCCCGGCCAGCGCGTCCTCGAACACCGCGGCCTGCGCGGGCTCGACGCCGAGGTCGCCCGCTGCCGCCAGGAACGTGTCGGGCCGCGGTTTGCCCGGCAGCCGACGCTCGGCCGCCACCACCCCGTCGATGCGCACGTCGAACAGGGGCTCCGCATCGACCGCGCGCAGCACGTCACGGCAGTTCGCACTGGAGGAGACCACCGCCGTGGCAAGACCCGCGGCCCGCACGGCCTCCACATAGCGCAGCGTCCCGTCGTACGCCTCGACGCCGCCGGTGCGGATCTTCTCCAGCACCAGGACGTTCTTGCGGTTGGCCAGGCCCTGGACGGTCGGCAGGTCCGGGGCGTCCTCGGGCCCGCCCTGCGGCAGTTCGATGCCGCGGGCGGCGAGGAAGGAACGCACCCCCTCGGCGCGCGGCAGGCCGTCCACGTACTCGTCGTACTCGACGACCGGATCGAAGGGCCTGAAGTCCGGCCCTTCCCACCCGAGCAGGAACGCGTCGAAGGTCTCCTTCCAGGCGGCGGCGTGCACGACCGCCGTCTTGGTGATGACCCCGTCCAGGTCGAACAGACAGGCCCGGACGGCATCCGGGAGACCGAGTTTCGTCAGGTGCGGGCCGTCGTTCGTCATGGCGGGAGCCTCCCTTTGCGGCACTGGTCGCCGGGCGCGATGTTCACAGGCTCCGACGGAGTACCCGTGATCGGAAGACGGAATCAGCCCGACCCGCACGACGGCCCCGCCCCGCCTGGGTCAGTGCCGCTCCGGATCGAACTCCAGCAGCTGCGTGAGGCGGATGTTGTTGCCCGACGGATCCCGGAACGACGTGTCGATCCCGTACGGCTGCGCGGTCGGCGGGTCGTTGAACTCGACGCCGCGCGCGGACAGTTCGTCGTAGGCGGCCTTGCAGTCGTCGGTCTCCAGGAACAGCGTGCCGCCCGCGCCCTTGGCCACCAGGTCCGACAGCTGCGCGCTGCTCGTGCCGTCCAGCATCGGCTCCCCGGGCACCGGCATCAGCACCAGGGCCGGGCCCTCCCCGCCGGGCGGGCCGACACACACCCACCGGAAGTTCCACTCCTCCATCGTCACGTCCGCCCGCACCTCCCAGCCGAGCTTCGTCGTGTAGAAGGCGAGCGCCTCGTCCTGGTCGTGCACCCAGAACTGCGCGTTGGCGATCTTGATCTTCGTCATGGCTGCCCCTCACTGCTCCTCGCCGCGGTCGGCCGGTCGGCCGGTTGTCCGTGACCGACGCTAGGCAGCCGGATCCGCCGTGTCTTCTCGAAACGTGCGGTTCTGCGGCCGGCCGTAGGCCATGGCCACACAGCGGGGGATGCGCACGTGCCGTGCGGAGGGCGGGTGCGCGTCCCGATACGCCTGCGGGGTCGCCCCGTACATCCGGCGAAAGCTCGTCGTGAAGGAGCCGATGCTCCGCAGCCCGACGGCGACGCCCACCGCGGCCACCGACCAGTCGGTCGCACGCAGCAGGGCGGCGGCGCGCTCCAGACGGCGGGTCAGCAGGTACTGGTGCGGCGACTCCCCGAACGCGGCCTTGAAGCGGCGGCTGAAGTGCGCCGGAGACAGCGCGGCCGCCGCGGCCAGGTCCGCCACGGTGAGCGGCTCGGCGTAGCGGGAGTCCGCGAGGTCCTTGGCGCGGAGCAGATGGCGGGCGATCGGAACGGGGGCCACGGGATCCATTGTGCGGTCGATGCCACAGCTGCCGGGCCCACGGCGGAGGAGCCGGGTTCCTTGCTGAACACCACCGGTCCACCCGCGCCAGGAGCCCGCGCCTCCGGTCAAGACCGAGTGCGGGGAACGCCCGGTTAGCATCGGCCCATGCCCGACGACGCTCCCGCCCCTGCTCCCGTCCCGTCCCGCGTGCCGACGCCGGGCGGCACGCTGATCTGTGAGCTGGATCTGAACGACGCGGTGACCGCGGCCGCCGTCCACGAGGCGGGACGGCGCGCCTATGCGGTCGAGGCCGACATCATCGGCTTCACCGGCATTCCCGCCCTGCGTGAATCGCGCCAGGACATGCAGGCCCGCCCCCTGCGCTGGCTGGGCGCGCTCACCGACGACGGTCGGCCGGCGGCCTTCGTGGCCTGGCAGACCCGGAGCGACACCGACCCGCAGGTCACCTGGATCGAGCGGGTCTGCGTGGATCCCGACTTCTTTCGCCGCGGCCTTGCGACCCGGCTGCTCAACCACCTGCTCACCAACGTGATCGACGGCGGCGAGGTCAGAGTCAGCACCGGCGCCGCCAACCGGCCCGCCACGGCCTTGTACACCGGGCTCGGCTTCCACCGCGCGGCCGACTTCGAACCCGAACCGGGACTCCGCATGGCCGAGTTCGTCCTCCACCTCGCCCCCGACCGCCACGCACACGGCTGAGCTGACAGGACCGGCTGCGCACCGGCCCGCCGTCAATCGCGAGGGACGTCCTGAGCGATCTCGAAGACCGCGCCCGGCGCGGCGTGGGCGACGGGCCCCTCGTACCGGACCGACGCGCGCGCCACGGCCTCCTGCGGCGTGAGGGAACGCCCGACATGGGTGACGATCAACCGGCGCGCCCCCGCCGCACGGGCCGTGGCCCCGGCGTCCTCGGGCGTGTGGTGCACCGGCTCCGCCTCGGCCGGAGCCCGGTCGCTGTCGGCCTCGCACAGCAGCACGTCACATCCCTCGGCGAGCTGCGTGAGGCTCGCGCACGGAGCGGTGTCCCCGGAGTAGACCAGCGACCGGTCCGCGGCCTCGATGCGCACGGCGAAGGCAGGCAGTCCGTGCGCCACCGACCTGCTGGTCAGGGTGAGGGCGCCGATGCGTGCCTGATGGCCGTCGTGCAGCTCGTGGACGGCGAAGGCGGCCTCGACCGGGCTGCGCGTGGCGGTGTTGGTGAGGAAGTGGGCCAGCCGGTCGGCGATGCCCGGTGGCCCGAACAGGGGGACGGGCGCCGGGAGTTGGATGTCGGCGTAGAGCGCCGCGTAGTAGGCGGTGAGCAGATCGGCGCTGTGGTCGGCGTGCAGATGGGAGATCCAGATCGCGTCCACCTCGTCGAGCCGCGCGTGCCGCTGCAGCTGTGCCAGCGTGCCGCTGCCCGCGTCCACCCATACGCGGGTGCCGCCGCCGGACACCAGATAGCCCGAGCACGGGTTGTCGACGCTCGCATACGGCGTCGCGGATCCCAGGACGGTGAGACGGAGAAGAGCGCTGGCCATCGCGGGAGTCTATAGAACGCTTGATCGCAAAGGCCCCTCGTCCCGTCGTCTCGGCATGATCCGTAGCGGAGGGGGCAGGCGCGTCTGACGTGGTGGCGCGTCCGTGACGTCACACCGACCGGGAGTGTGACATGCCAGAAGCACCGTTGCGCCTCACCCCTCGCTGGGCCGAGCACGGCGTCCTGGTGATCGACGCCGACGGGGACTTCGACGCGGCCAGCGCGCCCCTGCTGTGCGAACCGATCCTGCGGATGGCGATGACGGGGCACCGCTGGTTCGTCGTGGACTTCGCGCGCATCGGACGCTTCCACAGCTCCGGTGTGCAGGCCCTGACGGTCGTACGGGAGCGGGTGCACGGCCGGGGCGGCATGCTGGCCCTGAGTGGCGGGCCGGACATCCGTAGTGTCTTGGGGGCCTTGGGCGTTGACCACGTCGGTGTGTTCTACGACACGGTGGCCGAGGCCGAGCGGGCGTGCCGGGCCGACCCGGACGCGGCTGGCCGGCGTTGACCCGGTCGCCGCCTATCGCGTGGGGTTCAGCCGGTCGGCGCGGCGGGAACCGGGTGGCGGGCCGGAACCGTCCGTCGCCGTCTGCAGATCGTCGAGGAGGCGTGTCGTCGCCGCGGTCAGCTCGCCCAGGGCGGCGCTGGGACCGTGCGCGGGGTCGTCGAGGAGGGAGGCGAGGCGGCGGCCGGCCTCCTGTGCCTCGACGAGGGCGCGTTCAGATCGGCTGGGCGGGCCGGGTCGGTGGGGTGCGTCGGGGCGGTCGGGTCGGCCTGGGCGATCGGGAAAGTCATCATCGGCGCGCCCGGACAGCACGTCCTCCGCGGTCGCCTCGCACCACTGCCCCGCCGAGCGCAGCAGCACGGCCAGCGTGGCGAGGGCCCGGCCGGTGGGAGCTGCGAAGCGGGGCGTCTCGCGGGCGGTCTCGGCCAGCGAGCGCAGGATCGTCGCGAGGTGATCGGCCACCCGTTGCCAGGGAACGGCGTCGGCCGGCGGGGGAGCGGTCGGTGAACGGCGCATGCGCCGACCGGGGTTGAGCCGGCGGCTCTCGTGGGCGTGGCGTCGCGCGCGGCGCAGTTCGGACACGGTGGAGCCCAGGCGCAGCGCCCGCCCGTGCCAGTCCTCCGCCTCCGTCTCGTCGTAGCCGTGCTCGATGCCGTCCGCGACGTCGTGCAGCAACGCGGCGCAGTCCGCCCGCACCTGGCCGTGCAGCCGACGGGCACTTGCCGTGTGGACCGGGGGCAGCACCAGCGCGTTCACCAGAACGCCGATCACGGCGCCGAGCAGGGTCTCCGCCAGCCGGTGCAGGATCTGCGGAGGGGTGAACGAGCCGTAGGTCAGGGTGAACAGGGCGGCCGTGGGCCCGTACCAGCCCTGGTCGCCGAACCGGCCGTAGGCGCCGATCAGCACGGTGGCGGGCATCGCGATCGCCATCGCGGCCATCACGTCGTGGGTGAGCGCGGCCGCCGCGGCCGCCACGAGGGTGCCCGCCGCGACGACCAGGAACTGCTGGCCCGCCGAGCGCAGCGACCGGTAGACGGTGTGATGGACCAGGACGACCGCGGTCCAGGGCGCGAGGATCGCCATCGGGGCGTCCCACCACCAGCCGGCCAGCGCCCACGCGATGAGCGCGGCACCGGCGGCCTTCAACGCCTGGACGGTCGTGGTGCGTTCGCTGCCCGTGGACGTCACGGCACGCCGGGCCGAGCGGGCCACGGCACCGGCCTCCGCGGCGAGCATCTTCCATGGCTGCGGGCGTGTCATGGGGACGGCGCGGCGCGGGTCATGGCGGCGGGCTCGACCAGCGGCACAGCAGGCGGAACCCGAGGAACGCGCTGAGGGGCCAGCACAGGGCGAACGCCCAGACCACCTCGGTTCGCGAGGTGATGAGGCCCAGAACCATGAGCGCGACCGACGCCGCGCCCAGCGCCGCGACCACGGCCGGGTGCGACGGCCGCAGGCTCTCCGGCACGGTCGCCCGCACCACGCGGCTCAGCGCCCGCACCACGCGGCTCAGGACGTGCCCCCACGAGGGACGCAACGCCCGCCGCAGTCGACGGTCTTGGCGCAGAGACTCCTCGATGCCCTGAAGGAGCAGACGCTCGTGATCAGACAGACGGACGTCGTCCATCGTCGACCCCCTCCCGGACACGGCGCGTACGCGAGGACGGATACGGCGAACAGGTCATGGCCCGCGAGTGCCCAGAGGTGCGGCGGGGATGCCTCGCCGAAGTGGCTCTACCGCGCTCCGTGTACCTCCCGGCGGTGTGGGCACGCGTCGCGTCTCACCTGCACGCACCTGCACACGCCGAAAGGAGCACATGGTGGAAGGCAAGCGCGTCATCGTCACAGGAGCGACCGGGAACGTCGGCACCAGCGTGGTACGGCAGTTGGCCGACGATCCGCGCGTCGCCTCGATCGTGGGCCTGGCCCGCAGGGTGCCCGACTGGTCACCGCCCAAGACCCACTGGGAGAGCGCCGACCTGGCCGACGAGGGCAGCCTGGCCGAGCTGTTCCGCGGCGCCGACGCCGTGGTGCATCTGGCCTGGCGCTTCCAGCCCGCCCGCGATCCCGCCCTGACCTGGCGCACCAACGTCCTCGGCGGCGTCCGCGTGCTGCACGCCGTCGCGGCGGCCGCCGTCCCGGCCCTCGTGCACTCCTCGTCCGTCGGCGCCTACTCGCCCGGCCCCAAGGACCGCACCGTCGACGAGTCCTGGCCCACCCACGGCTGGCCCGAGGCGGCCTACTGCCGGGAAAAGGCGTACCTGGAGCGGGCGTTGGACGCCTTCGAGCAGGCGCACCGCGAGATCCGTGTGGTGCGGATGAGGCCCGCGTTCCTGTTCAAGGAGGAGTCCGCCAGCGAGCAACGGCGGCTGTTCGGCGGCCGCTTCCTGTCTGGACAGCTCGCCCGCCCGCACCTGCTGCCCCTGCTGCCGGACATCCCCGGCCTGCGGGTGCAGACCCTGCACACAGACGACGCGGCCCGCGCCTTCGTCACCGCCGCGCTCGGGGACGCGCGGGGCCCCTTCAACCTGGCGGCCGAACCGGCCCTGGACGCCCACGTGCTGGGCGAGCTGTTCCACTCCCGCTCGGTTCCCGTGCCGCGCAAGGCCGCCCGATCGGCGCTCGCCGCCGCGTACGGACTGCACCTCGTGCCGACCTCGCCCCAGCTCTTCGACGCAGTGCTGCGCCTGCCGCTGATGGACTGCTCGCGCGCCCGCACCGTGCTGGACTGGCAGCCGCGGCGGACCGCTCTGGAAGCGGTGGAAGAGGTGCTGCACGGCATGCGCGAGGGGTCCGGGGCGCCGACCGCGCCCCTGCACGGGAGCGCGGTGGGCGGCTGAGCGGCCCACGCGATCCCCGGGAGGAGACATGACGCGGTGGCGTCCGGGCACGCGGACACCATGACAACGCCGACGCAGTCGGACGGTTGGAGAGAGCGGGCGCTGGTGGCCCACGCGTGTTCGCGCGAGCTGATCCGGACGGCCCGCGAGCTGGCCGCCGACAACCGGCGGCTGCGCGCGGAAGTGGCCCGCCTCAGGGACCGAAGTGTCGGCGCGGCCGGGCGGTGTCGGGCTCCGGGTGCGGGGCACTCGCAGCGGGCACGGGGACTCGCGCCGCCCGGGCGCGCGCCCCGCGACCACCGGCGGGACGGAGGAGTGGCGATGGGTGGACGGGACAACGTCATAGCCGAACTGGCCCGCGACCACCGTGAGGCGGAGGAGCTGTTCGCCCGGTACGACAAGGCCCTGCACGGCAGCGACGAACGCAGGCGCATCGTGGACGAGTTCACCATCGAGCTGGTGCGCCACTCCGTGGCCGAGGAGGAGCACCTCTACCCGGCCGTGCGCGCGCACGTCCCCGGCGGCGACGCGCTGGCGGACAAGGAGACCGAGGACCACGCCACCGTGGAGAAGATCCTCAAGCGGCTCGAGAAGTTCGAGCCGCAGGCCGACGAGTTCGACGACCTGGTGATCAGGCTCCAGGCGGAGGTCGCCGGGCACGTCCGCGACGAGGAGAACAACCTCTTCCCCCGCCTGGTCGAGGTCTGCGACACCAAGGAGCTGGACGAGCTCGGCGACAAGGTCCGCTCGGCGAAGAAGACGGCCCCCACCCGCCCGCACCCGCAGACCCCCAGCACCCCGCCCGCGAACAAACTCCTCGCGCCGGGCGCCGGGTTGGTGGACCGCGTGCGCGACTACCTGTCCGGCCGCGGGCGCTGAAACACTCCCGCGCCTTGGCATGTGTGGCGCGCCACGGCGGGGATACCCGCTCACGGCACACAGCTCCCAGGCGTCAGAACCGCCTTCCACACGACTGCCGTCAACCATGAGAGGAGCACCGCCATGACCCACACGGCGGAGACCGGCCACGTGACCGGCACCCAGGACAAGAACTACAACTTGATCTGGTACGTGGAGTCGTGCCTCGACAACGCCTTGCGCCTGGAGACCTACATCCAGGACGCGGAGCGCGAGAAGGACACCGAGGTGGCCGACCTGTTCCGCAAGGCCCAGGCAGACAGCCGCAAGGGCGCCGAACTGGGCAAGAAGTTGCTGCGTCCGCGGCTCGACGACTAGCGCGGCCGGCACAGAGGCCGGGGCGGATCGCCCCCTTCACCGCGAGCCTCCGCCCATGGGCGGAGGCTTCAGTCCGCCCACTCCCGCAGCAGCGCCTCCCGCTCGGCCCCGCGCGGCGAGCCGCCCTCCCGGGCACGGCCCCACTGTGACATCGCCGCCAGCGTCGTGGACATCGTCGCGGCGCCCTCGGTCAGGCGGGCGAGCAGGGCACGGGAGAGGTCGACCTCACTCTGCGGGTAGCCGACGGCCGCGGCCACGTAGGCCGACAGCTCGTGGTCGCCGCGGGACGACTCCAGCCGCACCGTCATCAGCGGCGGGGCCTCCTCCGCCAGGGAGTGGCTCATGGGCGCGGCCAGTTCCTTCACGGTGCCGATGGCCAGGTTCGTGACCGCGCCGACCCGCCGCTTCAGGGACTTCACGGGGACGTCCGTCACCGTCAGGGCGTGCACGTCCTCCCACAGGTGGAGGCCGGACTGCTTGTCGCCGAGGGTGAGCACGCCCTCGGGGGTCAGCCGGACCCCGGGAGCCAGACCGGACGGCTTCGCACCCACGTACACGTCGCCCTCGGCGATCCAGAACAGGCCCACCATGGCCATGCGTTGCTCACTTCCCCCGTCGACGGACTGTGGCGGTGATCTTATCCCGGCCGGCTGCGCCGGCTCCCGTGGCCCTGCTCCGTGAACTGGCCTGTGACCTGCACCTTTCAGGAGGCCGTCGCGGCGTCGCGGGCGCTCAGTGCCAGGTCGTTGGTGACGGTGAAGAAGGGGCGTACACGGATCGCCTCGCGCGTGGGGTGCGGCAGCCGGGTCGCCGGGAGGCGGTCGGTTCGTTTGCGGTCGACGACGTCGCCGCCGATGCGGCCGATCCGGACGGGTGCGGCGATCGGCGAAGCCAGCTTCAGACGCAGGTCCCACACGTCGTGCTCGGCGCCGCGCCGGGCCGACACCTCGGTGTGGGGGAGCGTGAACGCGAAGCGCCCCGGGCCGAGTTCGGTGACCGCCACCGAGAAGTCGTGGCGCTCCGCGGTGCGCGAGACGGCGACGACGCGGGCCCGCCCGGACAGCTGGGCGGCGTCCTGGCCGAGCAGGCGCGCCACGACGGCGACGCCCTCGTCGTCGACCGTGACCCGGTCGACCTCGGCGTGCGTGGCGCGCCGCCAGGTGCGCAGGGCGAGGAAGCCGTCGGTGGTGGTGTACGGGATGCAGGCGCGCACCCCGTCGTCGTCGACGTCCGGGCGGTGGCCGACCAGCCGCGACTGTTCGGCCAGGGCCGAGGTCAGGCGGTGGCGGTGGGCCGCGTCGCGCGTGCCCCGGTGGGCGACGTAGCAGTCCCAGCGGCCCTCGGGCAGATCGTGGCCGGCCGGATCGAGGACCACCACCGGGTCGGTGCCCGGCGCCGTGTCGGGCAGCGGGACGCGGATCTCGCGGCCCTTGGGGTCCTTGCGCAGGCGCACCACGAGGTCGAAGGCGTCGCCGTCCGGCAGGCTGCTCGACAGGAGACGGACGGACAGAGTCGCCTCGTCCGAGGAGCGGGTGTGCGCGATCGGGCGCGCGGGGGCCGGGGGCGCCGCAGGGGCTGCTTGAGGGGCGGGGCGGCGCACGGCGCTGCGCAGGCGGCTCAGGAGGGACGGTCGGGCGCCCGCCGAGGACCGGGACGGCAGCTTGGCGCCGCGCGCCGCGTACAGCTCCCGGAACAGATCCACGTAATGGTCGGCGATGGTCCGCGGCTCGTAGGCCATGGCCCGCAGGCGTGCGGCGGCGCCGAGCCGCACGCGCTCGGCGTCGTCGGCCATCAGCCGGGCCAGCGCGGCGGCATACGCCGCGGTGCCGCCGTCGAGCGGGACGAGGAGGCCGTCGGTGCCGTCGGTGATGATCTCGGCGGGACCGTGCGGGCAGTCGGTGGCGACGACCGGGACGCCGCAGTGCATGGCCTCGACGATGGTCATGCCGAAGGACTCGCGGTCGGAGGCGACCGCGGCGATCGCGCCCTTGGACCACTCGGTCTCGATGGGGGAGACCGGGCCCATGAGGAACGCCCGCTCGTACAGGCCGAGTTCGTCGATGCGCCGACGCAGCTTCTTCTCTTCCGGGCCGCGGCCGTGGATGCGCAGCGTCCACTCCGGGTGGTCGTCCGCGACCTCGGCGAACGCGTCGATGAGCCGGTCGTAACGCTTGACGGCGACCAGGCGGCCGGCCGCCACGATCACCTTGGAGCGCAGGGTGGACGCCTCGACGCCGGGCGCCGGGACGGCGTTGGCTATGCACCGCACCGTCGTGGCGGCGTCGGACAGGGCGTCACGGTAGAGCGCGGCGTCGGCCTCGGAGACGGTGACGAACGCGTCGAGGTCGCGTGCGGCGGCGTTCTGGTCGGTGCGCAGCTGCTCGCTGTGCGCGTCGAGGGAGAGGTGCTCCTGGCCGATGAGCAGGCAGTCGGGGCGGCCGTGCCGGGCGAGGTAGCCGTTCAGGATGGGCCGGGTGCCGATCACGACGTCCGCGTCCGTGCGGGCCAGCCACGCGGCGATGCGCTCGTCGTGCAGCGCGGTGTAGTGCAGCCGCCCGAAGTCGACGCCCTTGTCCGGGAACATCGTGTTCGGCCGCCGGGTGAGCTCGTGGCCACCCTCGTAGGAGGCGCTCTCCTCGCGCATGTCGATGAGCGAGGTCAGACGCACCCGCGGGTCGAAGGGGAGCTGCGGCCTGTCGGCCACGCGGTGCACGCTGACCACCTCAACCTCGGTGTCCGGCCGGTCGGCCAGAGCCTGCGAGAGGTTCACCGCGGAACGGATCGTGCCGCCGATCCCGTACGCGTTGTGGATGAGGAACGCGATCTTCACGTGAGCCCTTCGTGCGGGGTGTGCGTCTGTGAGCCTTCGTCCGTTTGTACGTGGCTCGCGCAATTAGTTCACGTGGGATCGGTTGAAGCCAATTTGTATTTATGTGTCAATCGCTGGTAGCCGACATGCCGTCGGTGGCGGTATGCGGGAGGATCGCGCCGACGATCGTGCCCCAGTCGGCCCGGTCGACCCCGTGTCCTGCGCCGTCCAGGGCCAGCAGCCGCGCCGAGGGAATCGCTTCGGCGAGCGCCTCGCCGTGCCCGAACGGGAACATCGGGTCCGCGGTCCCGTGGATGACGAGCGTGGGCACGGCGATCGACGACAACGGCGCGAGCGTGAGTGCGGACTCGCCGTCGGTGAGCAGGTCGTGGTTCTGCACGGCGGCGATGTCGCGCGCACGCGCGACGTCGCGACGGACGAGCTCACGGGCGGCGGGCTCGTCGAACGGCCGCGAGCCGCCCGCGAGGACGCGCGCGTACGCGACGAGGTGGTCGATCACCGACTCGGTCTCGGACCAGTCGGCCTCGGCGGTCGACACGAAGCCCAGGAACTCTTGGGTGGGCGGCGGCAGTTCGCGCTCGCCGGGCGCGGGCGCCACGGACGTCGTGCTGATCAGCACGAGCGAGAGGACCCGGTCGGCATGCTCGAGCGCCACCCGCTGCGCGAGTCCCCCTCCGGCCGAGACCCCCACCACATGGGCGGCCGGGACCCCCAGCGCGTCGAGCACGCCGACGGCGTCCGTGACCAGGTCGGTGCCGGTGTACCCGGGGCGGCCCGGCTCATGGGTCACCGATCGGCCGGTGTCGCGGTGGTCGTACCGGATCACATACCGCCCGCCCTCGGCGAGCATCCGGCAGAAGCCCTCTTTCCACCACAGCATCGAGGCCCCCGTGCCCATGACGAGCAGGACGGGCGGGTCGGAGGGATCACCGAACGACTCGGTGCAGAGTTCGACGCCACCCGCGTCCACCATGCGTTCGGTCATCGCCGCGCCTCCTCGGATCGCCGGGCCCCATTGTTTCGCGGCGCGGGACTCAGCGAGGGCGAGTGGGACGGAGCTCAGGGACGTGCGTATGACGAGGGCGAGGACGAGGACGTGGGCATCGGGTCGCGGGACGCCCGGCCCGGGGGTCCGGCCCGGCACGCCGCATGGCGCAGCGTCATCCGCTCCTCCGGGCTGGTCCCGCCCCACACCCCGGAGTCCTGCCCGGTGGCGAGCGCCCAGCGCAGACACTGTCCGCGCACCGGGCAGCGCGCACAGATGCGCTTGGCCGCCCGTACGTCACGCAGCGCGGGCCCCTTCGTGCCGACCGGAAAGAACAGCTCGGGATCCTCGTCCCGGCACGCCGCCCTCTGCAGCCACTCCATGACACCCCTTCCCCGGGCCGTGCCGTCGGCCTCCGTCGTAACTCCCGGCCCCTGGCATTGCGCAGCGCGAGTGCCCTTGAAGGGCTGACGAAAACCCGGCGGCGGAATCGCTGGTGGGGGCGCGGGCTCGGGGGAGGGCGGGGGAGCGCGGTGGTCACCGCCCGCAGCCGACTGCGGGCGGTGACCGTGGGGCGCCGACCCGGGTCAGCCGACGGCCTTCCAGTGGTCGTACTGGTTCAGCATCTGGTACGTGCGCTCGGGGCACTTGAAGGCCGCGTCGGGCTGGTCGTACCCGGTGTTGGAGTTGGCGGGAGCGGCCGCGGCCCATGTGCCGCCGTTGCGGACGGAGATGTCGCGGGACTCGAAGACCTGGCCCGCCATGGCGGCGCAACTGTAAGCGCGCCCCTGGGAGTTGGTGCTGGAGTAGAGCTCGTAGATGTCCCAGCCGTCCATGCGGCCCTGGGTGACACCGCCCTTGGTGTACAGCTCGTCCCACCGGCCGGTCTCGTGGTTGTACAGCTCGGCGGTCCAGGTGCCGGTGGACGCGTCGGTGCGCACGACGCGTCCGGAGTACGCGGGGCTGGTGGAGCCGTCGGTGTACCTCTTCAGGAACCCCTCGTCGATGGGTACGGACGCCTGGAAGTTGATGGCCTCGCACCAGTCCCAGGCGGAGACCGAGGCCCGGCCCCGCACGTAGACGGTCACCAGCTCGATGCAGGAGCCGCCGGCGGGGTAGAGGGTGGGGGTGTAGATGGTGGTGCTGCCCTCGGTGACGTTGACCCGGGTGGAGACGCTCTGGGTGGCGCAGCCCCCGTCGTTGCCCGCGCGCTGCAGGAAGGCGGTGCCCTGGGCGGGGTGGATGTCCTCGGCGGGACCGACGCCCTTCCTCGACTTCCTCTGCTTCAGGGGGTGTTGGGCGTGCCCGCCCTTCTTCCAGCCGCGTGCCTCACGGTGCGTCTTGGTCTGGCCGCCGAGGGCCTTGTCCACCTGGGCCTTGGTCAGCTGCCCGGGGACCTTCCGGCCGGAGGGCGCGGCGCCTTGGGTGCAGACGTTGGCGGCGGCGGCCGGGGCTGAGTGAGGTGCGCGGCCGGTGGCGGGCGCGGGGGCCGGGTCGGCGTCGGCGACGCCTGACCCCCAGGTGCCGGAGAGGAGGGCGGCGGCTGTGAAGCCCACGGCTATCGCGGACTTGGATCTCTTCATGCTGTGACCCCTGATTTCTGTGTGGGGGAGGGGAGTTGAGCAATGAGGTGAGCTGTCAGTCGAGCGGTGAGTCGAGCGGTGAGTCGAACAGTGGAGTGACGCCACGCAACATAGCCATGTGATATTTCACTGGGAACCCCTCTGGCTCCCTCTGGCTCCCTTGGCCTTCTTGGCTCCCTGAACCCCACGGGCCTCAGCCAAGCCCGCGCGTCACTGTTTGGTGGTGCCGGGAGGCGACCGCCAAGGTGGGTCCATGACATGGACAGCACCGCACATGGAGCGCACCACTCAACTCGGTGACCTGGGTGACATGCCCGAGCGTCAGATGCTGGAAGGCTGGCTGAACTGGCACCGGGAGACGCTGCTGGCCAAGTGCGCCGGACTGACCCCTGCTCAGCTGGTGCGGACGACCGTGGAGCCCTCGAACCTCACTCTGCTGGGGCTGGTCCGTCACATGGCGGAAGTGGAGCGGTGGTGGTTCCGGCGG
Organism: Streptomyces odontotermitis; assembly: GCF_050510915.1. NCBI lineage: Bacteria > Bacillati > Actinomycetota > Actinomycetes > Kitasatosporales > Streptomycetaceae > Streptomyces > Streptomyces odontotermitis. The sequence goes on from NZ_JBNJLS010000006.1 coordinate 241,879, forward strand.
AGCTTCGCGGGGGAGGGCGTCGGTGCCGTCTTCACCGGACCGGACGATGGCGATGAGGGGATCAACGGGGTTCAAGAGGCGGACGCGGAACGGGACTTCGGGGTGTACGAGGCCGAGATCACAGCGTGCGACGGGGCGTCAGCCGGGCATGATCTCGACGAGACGTTCACCTCCGCCCGCGGAGTGGTCCTCAGTCTGCGGTGGGTGTACGTGCTGCTGATCCAGGAGTACGCCCGCCACAACGGCCACGCCGACTTTCTGAGGGAGCGGACCGACGGGGTGACGGGCGACTGAGTCTGCCTCACCACAGCCTGTCGACGGTCCCGGGACACAGCTCGATGCGACGGCCCCGGAACGCCTCCCGCGCCCGCTCTCCCGCGGCCGTGAAGGACCCCGCCATGGTGACCTTGTCGAAGCCGGGCTGATCGCTGGGGAAGGGGTCGTCCTCGGTGCCCCCGACGACCACGGCCCCGTCGACGACCTCCCACCCGGCGCTCTCGTAGAAGGACTGAAGCTCCCGGTCACAGGTGAACAGGCCGATGTCCAGGCCGAGTTCGGCTGCCATGACCGTGCGGGCGGCGACCACGAGTCGCCGCCCGTACCCCCGGCCGCGGGACTCCTTGCGCGTAGCGACGGTGCTCAGTCCCCCGGCGGCGTACGCCACGCCGTCATGCACCAGTTCCTTGCGGAGGATGTCGAGCGCGGCCACGACGACCCCGCCGCGCTCCACCGCCAGCAGCGACAGCGGCCGCAGCCGCGGGTCATGCGTGGCCGTCCCGTCCCTCTCGCGTCGCGGCTGTGCGGGTGGCCACGCCTGGTCCTGGATCTCCAGGACCTGCGCGCGCAGTTCGTACGGGGTGTCCGCTTCGGGGAATTTCAAGATCTCCATGTGCCGATTCTGCGTATGAGCGACAGCTGGGCAAGTGAGTTCCTCCGCCGGCTCCCCCAGCTGCCTGAACTCGCCCGGCTCACCGTCCGGCGAGTTCCTCCACGACCGGCGCGAGCGCGTCGAGATCGTCGATGAGGAACGAACTGATACCGAAGCGCTCCCTCAGGTCCAGGAACTTCTGGGTGAGGTCCTTGACGGTGCCGATGTACACGTGCGGCGAGTCGAGGATCTCCTCGGCGGTGAGCTCGACGCCCGACTGCTCACGGATGCGGTCGGCGCGGCGGCGCGCCTCGGCGAGCGGCCGGCCGGTGACGACGGTGGGCCCGCCGGTCGGGTAGACGTTGAGCTCCAGGTCGCCGAAGCGCTCGCCCGCGGCCTCCCGGATCCACCGCACCTTCTCCTCGGTCGCCGCGGCCGTCACACTCCGGGGTTCGAGCCGGGGCCGGTCGCCCGGCACCAGCCGAGGGGCGAGGCCGACGATCTGGGCTTCGCGCGCGGCCAGGGTCAACAGCCGCCTGCCGCCACCGCCCAGGAACAGCGGCGGGTGCGGGCGCTGCGCGGGCTCGGGTGTGTCGCCGTGGTCGGTGAGGGTGTAGTGCTCGCCCGCGAAGGAGAAGGACCCTTCGGCGAAGCAGCCCTTGAGGATCGCGATCGCCTCGGTGAGCTGCTTGATGCGGCTGCCGACGGTCTCGAAGGGCAGGCCGATGGCGTCGTGTTCGGGCTTGTTCCACCCCGCGCCGATGCCTATCTCCAGACGCCCGCCGGACAGCGCGTCGAGCGTGGCGAGTTCCTGGGCGAGGACGGCGGGGTGGCGCAGGCCGACGTTGAGCACGAAGGTCTGCACCCGCAGCCGCTCGGTCGCCGCCGCGATCATCGACAGCAGCGGGATCGGGGCGTAGCCGCCGAGATGGTCGGGCCAGACGAACGTGGCACAGCCGACGGCCTCGGCCTTGCGGGCCACGGCGGTCAGTTCGGCGAAGGGGCGGTTCTCGGAGACGGTCGCGAGGAAGCGGAAAGGAGGCATGAGGGCATCCTTCATGACCGCGGACATCCTTGTTGCTTGAGGCGTGGTGTTGCTCGTGGCTACTGAGACGTGGTGTTGCCCGTGCGCCCTCGACCGCGGTTGCGGAGGGCGATGCCCAGGGCGGACAGCCCGGTGGTCAGGCACAGGGCGATGAGCGAGAGCACGGCGGCGGGCTGCCCATCGGCGCCGGACGACGTGTTCGCGGTGACGGCACCGATCCCGAAGAAGACGCAGGCGAGGGCGGGGAACGCGGCGACCGCCAGTGTGGCGGTCGCGATGCGGTCACGGGCGGGGGCCTGGGCCGAGGGCACGGTGGTGTCGGAGGCCATGTGGGTGTTCCTTCCTGTAGACGCGACGCGACGCGACGCGACGCGACGTGGACGCGGACGCGGACGGGATCCGCCTCCCCCGCGTGCAGCGGGTGAGCTGTCCACTGCGAAGGATGTCCGGCGCCTGTATCGGTGGCGGGTCACTGCAGGCGCCACCAGGTATCAGTTCCTGCCGAACTCTGCCGAACTCTGCCGAACTCTGCCGAACTGCGCCGAATCCTGCAGACCTCAGTCGAACCGCAGGATGCGCGGAGCGAAGGTGTTCTCGGGACCGGCGGCGCGGCCGACCGACCACACCGTGGACGTGCCCGGCACCGGCGCCAGGCGCAGGACCTGGGAGTCACCCTCCCCGGCCACCGTCGGTTCGTCGTACTCGGCGAACGACTGGCCGTTCCAGGCGAGGAAGTCCGGTCCGGGTTCCAGCGGCGGACTGCTGCCCGGCGGGGCCCACTTCAGCGAGCGGGCCACCGAGACCCAGCCCAGCTTTCCGGACGCGGCGGGCGCCAGGGAGTGGATCGAGCCGAAGTTGGTGGGGATGGTCACCCGGCTCCACGCCTGCCCGTCCCAGCGGACCAGCAGCGCCGGGATCGGCCTGCCCGGAGGTCCGCCGATGAACCCGCCCGTGCCCCCGGCCCACACCTCCGTCGGCGAGACCGCCAGCACGCTGCTCACCGACGACCGCGGGGTCCCGTCCACCTTCGACTGCTGCCACCCCTGCCCGTTCCAGTGCGCCACGGCCGCACTCGAGTCGGCGGCGCCCGCGGCCCACACGTCGTCGGCCGCCAGGATGTGCAGGCCGTACACGGCGCCCGGCGGCACCGGCATGTCCTGCCAGGCACGCCCGTCCCAGCGCAGCAGCGCCTGCCCGCCGCCGCGCGCACCGATCAGCCAGGTCTCGCCGCCGCCCGCCACGACCCTGTCCACAACGAAGTCGCGCGGCGGCCGGCTCTCGCGCCAGGCGGTGCCGTCGAAGCGGATCACGCGGGAGCCGCCCGCCGTGTCGCGGCCGACCGCCCAGGCCGCCTTCGGTGAGGTGGCGGCGATCGACAGCAGCTCCCCCTGCCATTCGGCCCCGGGCACCTTCTGGCGCTGCCAGGCGGTTCCGTTCCAGCGCAGCAGCAGCGGGAAGCCCGGCGCCTGCCGGCCGACGGCGTCCGCACCCACCGCCCACGCCCGGTCGGGCCCGAACGCCACGGCCTCGTTGAGCTGGGCCTGCGGGCGCACCTGGGCCGGGACCGGAACGTGTTGCCAGGACGGGGAGGACGAGGTGTCCGCCGCGGCCGAGCTCGTGCCGGGGGTGACGGCCGTGAGGGACAGGGCGAAGGCGGGGGCCGCGACGAGAAGGGTTCTGCGACTGCAGTGCATGGTCAGCCTCCCAGCCGCTCGCTCATCAGGTTCGGTTTCGAGCCGTAGATCTCGACGGTCCCGAGGGAGAGCAGTGACGTCCCGGTGCTCGTGAGCGCGTCCGGCTTGACCTCGATCGCATTGGTGCGTTCAGGGCCGTACGAGAACGTGGTGCGCGAGCCGTTGACCCGCGCGTACTTCGACTGGAACGCCCGGTCGCTGTTCATCGGCAGCCAGAGCGCGCCATCCGGGCCGCGCACCATGCCCTCGGTGTAGGTGTCGCCCAGCGGCGGATAGCTGGTGCGCCAGGCCCCGTTCTCCTGCTTGTTCCTGGTCATCAGGTAGGTGCGGGACACACCGTCGGTGTACTGGCTGCCGCCCATCGTGACCCGGCCGGATGGTTCGAGCAGGACCGTGTGCACGTTGCTGTTCGGCGGCAACGGCACCTTCGCGTCCCGCCATGCCGTGCCGTCCCAGCGCAGGATGACGGTCCCCGCCCCGGTGCTGGTGTCCGCCCAGGCCCAGACGTCGGTGGCGGAACGCCCGTTGACGCCCATCAGGAACAGGACGCCGTCCGGCATGGGCTGGGTGGTCCAGCCGGAGCCGTCGTAGTGCAGCACTTTCAGTCCGGTGTCGTCCTCACCGACCACCCACGCTCCACCCGGTACGGCGGCGAAGTCCTGGTAGACCCACAGGGTGTGGGGCAGCGGGATGACACTCCAGCCTCCCGTCCCTCCTGCTTCTCTCGTCCTTCCTGTTTCTCCCGTCTCTTCTGTCCCTCCCGCCGACCGGCGCAGGATCTCGCCCTTCCCGTCGTGGTTGTGGAAGATCCACACCTCGTCGCCGACGAACTGCACCTTGCCGAGCCACCCCGGCTCACCGGCGCCGGGGAAGCTGGTGTCCTGGCGCCATGCCCGGCCGTCCCACCGGTAGAGCAGCGGCCGCAGCGCACCGACGTCGCCCTCGTACCCGGTGGCCCAGACGTCGCGCGGCCCGCGCGCGGCGAGGGACTTCACGGTGACCGGCGGGGACGCGGCCGGAACCGGCAGCGCCGACCAGCCCGGCGCCCCGGTCGAGGCGGGCGTCACGGTCGGTGTCGCGGCGGGCGTCACAGCGGCGGCCGACGGGCCCACAGCGGTCGGCGAGACCACTGCGGCACACGCGATCGCCAGGCAGACAAGGACCGCACGGAGACCTTTCACGCGACCTCCCCAGACGTGAAGGCCGCTCAGCCTATTGGCATGTACCGGCCGTGAATAGGTGTCTGACGGTGAATCAGCTGTACTCGGCGGGGGTGCCGGGATTCGGGCGCGCCGGGCGGCGGGCGGCGGGCGGCGGTGTGGCGGAGCCCTGCGGCCCCGGCGCGGGGAAGCCCGGCCTCTGCCCGGCCCGCGCCGCAGGCGAGGCGCTGGAGGCGAGGCGCTGGAGGCGACGGACAGATCAGGCAGGTGACGGACAGATCGGGCAAGGGAGGTCGCGATGTCGGCCACGGGCAGGCCCGCCGCTGCTGCTGCCCGTGCCGTCAGTGGCCGATGCGCGGCCTGGTGATCCGGCGAGCACTTCACTGGTGTGTGCCCCAGGGACTCGTTGCGGCTGGAGCGCCGTCAGCGGTGGTGGGCGGGCCTGCGGCGCTGCTCGGAGTCGGTCAGGGCCGGCCGCCGGTAGTCGATGTCCGCGGGGTTGAGCGTGACGCCGGGGGCGACGATCTCGTCGATGCGGTCGAGGATCTCGTCGTCGAGCCGGACCTCGGCGGCGGCGAGCTGGTCGGTGAGCTGCTCCACCGTGCGGGCGCCGAGGATCACCGAGGTGACGCCCGGATGGGTCGTCGCGAAGGCCAGGGCCAGGTGCGTCAGGGAGATTCCCGCCTCGTCCGCCAAGGTCGACAGCTGCTCGATGGCGTCGAGTTTGCGCTGGTTGCCCGGCAGGTCGAGGTTGAACTTGTGGGCGACCGCCTGCCGGAACCCGTTCATCTCGATCGGCTCGCCGCGACGGAACCGCCCGGTCAGCCAGCCGCTGTTGAGCGGACTCCAGGTCAGCACGCCGAGCCCGTACTTCTGCGCGGTGGGCAGCACGTCCGCCTCGATCCCGCGCACGAAGACGGAGTACGGGGGCTGCTCGGTGCGGAAGGGAATGTGGCCCCGGCGGTCGGCGGTCCACTGGGCCTCGACGAGCTGTTCGGCGGGGAAGTCCGAGGTCCCGATGGTCATGATCTTGCCCGCGCGTACCAGGTCGGACAGGACCGAGAGCGTCTCGTCGATGTCCGTGCTCGGGTCCGGGCGGTGCACCTGGTAGAGGTCGATGCGGTCGGTGCCCAGGCGGCGCAGGCTGTCGTCGACGGCCTTGGTGAGCCAACGGCGCGAGTTTCCCTGCCGGTTGGGGTCCTCGTCCTTGAAGCGGACCGGGAAGTGCCCCTTGGTCGCGAGTACGACCTCGTCGCGGCGGTCGCGGATGGCCTTGCCCACGATCTCCTCGGCCTCGCCGCCCGAGTACTGGTCGGCGGTGTCGATGAGGTTGATTCCGGCGTCCAGGGCCGTGTGGATCAGGCGGGTCGCGTCGTCGTGATCCGTGTTGCCCCATGCCCCCAGGCGCAGGGTGCCCAGCGCGAACTTGCTGACCGATATGCCGGTGCGGCCCAGCTTCCTGTGCTGCATCACTCTCTGCTCCTTCATGTCGCCTCCCCGCGGACGGGGTGCGGAGTTGCTACCTCTCCGACGCCATGAACCTATGACATGCAACATCGATGTTGCAAGTAGTGCCCTTGGGGGAGGTCGGATGTAGCATGTCGGCGTGGCGGCGCAGAAGCAGCAGACGGAACAGAAGCAGCAGAAGCAGCAGGAGCGGCAGACGGAGCAGCAGGCGAAGCGGCCCCTGCGGGCCGACTCCGAACGGACCGTCCGGACGATCCTGGAAGCGGCCGAGCGCGTCCTGGCCACCAATCCGGCGGCGACCATGGAGCAGCTCGCCCGGGCCGCCGGCGTCGCACGGACCACGGTCCACCGCCGGTTCGCCACCCGTGAGGCGCTCTTGGACGAGCTCACCGGCTGGGCCGCCCGCCAGTTCGCGGACGCCGTCGACACCGCGCGCCCGGACGCCGCCCCGCCGCTCGTCGCCCTGTACCAGGTCACCGCCAACGTCCTGCGCGTGAAGACCGACTGGTCGTTCGCCATGAACCGCGCGGCCGAGGACGCCCACCCCGAGGCGGCCCGCATTCATGCCGAGGTCAGGGCCACCTGCGTTCGCCTCTTCCGCCGCGCCCAGGAGGCGGGAGTGCTCCGCCCCGACATCGACCTCGACTGGACCCGGCGCGTCTACTACGCCCTCATCCACGAGGCGGCCAAGGAGGGAGCGGGAGGCGGCGACGCGGACGCGCTCGCCACCCGTGTCGTGGACACCCTGCTGCGCGGCGCCGGGGCTCCGGCCGGACTCGCGGGGCAGGCGGGAATCTGACCAGCAGGGCCTAGCACTCCGGTTCCCGGCCCAAGGGCCCACTCACGTACTCGACCCGGACCGAGTCGCTCTCGCGCACGACCCACAACGTGCCTTGGGAAGGGCGCCACTTCCAGTCCACCAGGTACACGCGGTCACCCGAGACGTAGAACAGCCTCAACCCCGAATACCGGAACGCGTACGCGCTGTTCTCGGCCTGCACGCGCTGATAACAGGCACCGCCCCCGCGAATCATGAGGTCCTTCTTGCTGAAGACCACGACGCTGGGGAAGGCGGAGGTGTTCACGGACCGCGCGGCCTTCTCGGCGCGGCCACGGCCGACGATCCCCGCGTACGAGGAGACCGCCCAGAACAGGGACAGCACGCACAGGACGAGTGCCAGCGCCCAGACCTGCACGCGCAGTCGCCGCCGCGCGGTGCCGGACGCGGCCTCCGGGGCGGTCCCGTGCGACTCGGGGCGGGTGAGCGCGTAGGCGGTCGCCAGCAGCCCGGGGATGGTGACGAGGGGGAGGACCAGCTCGAACAGGGCCGGGTGGAGCGTGTAGAAGGGGGCGAGGGAGACGGGGAGCAGCCACCCCCAGCGCATGCGGCGCACGGCGGTCTCGGCCCGGCCGGGAGAGGTCAGGATCCAGCGCTGCAGCCCGATGGCGGCGAACAGAGCGCCGACCAGCAGCAGGGCGGGCAGGAAGAGGGCCTCCACGCTGCGGAGCAGATACTCGCTGGTGGAGAGGCGGAAGATGCTGTCGCGCAGCCCGAGTTCCCGGGTCTCCGCGTCGGTGCTGGCCCATCCGAAGTAGAAGAGGACCGCCGCGAGGAGGGACACCAAGGAGCCGATGGTGCCGAGGAGTTCCATCCAGCCGGGGTGCTGGGGGTCCTCGGGGGCGGGGTCGGGAGCGGGAGTAGGGGTGGGCGCGGGTGTGGGTGGGGGTGTGGGATCAGGGGGCGGTTCCGGCTCAGGGGCGGGCTCGGGCCCAGGGGCGGGCGCAGGATCGGGAGTCGGGGGTCGCAGGCGCCGCAGGCGGGCGGTCAGGGGGCCGAACCAGGAGCTGTCGTCCGGGGCGGCCATGATCAGGAAGCGGTGACGACGAGTTCGCCCGCGTCCAGCTCGACGCGCTGAGCCTTGAGGACGATCCGCGCGGCGCCCGTGGGCGTGCTGGAGGGGACTTCGAAGGTCACGGTGGCGTTGAGGCAGCAGACGGGGTCCATGGCGTTGGCGTTGTCGACGAGATGGGCTTGGACGCCGCCCACGTACACCGTCGCGGAGCTGGGCCACGTCCCCTTCACCTCGACCTTCGCCCCGGGCGCCGCCTGTCGGGGAGACACCTCGGTGATGGTGGACGGGCATGCCTGAACTCCGTTGCCCGACGGGCGAATGCGCACCTTCCCGTCCGGGTGCGCGGCCCGGAATTCGGCGAGTTGGCCGAGAGTGCGGCGAGCCGCCGCGTACTTGCAGTCTCCCGACGGCTGATTTCTGACGACGGCGTACGCGTCGATCACCTTCTGCCATTCGCTTTCCTGCCCGCCGACGGCATAGCAGGCGGCGATGAGTCCTTCCAGGGCCTTCCAAGCGGCAGGTTTCGCTTGCCAATTCCTCGGGCCCGCGGCGTCGTACCAGCGTTTGGCTTCGCCGCAATCCCTGATTTGTACGAGGTCGTATACGTGGTTGGTGTTGATGCCGTCCCATGAGGGGGAGGTGGGGCCGAACGGAACCCAGGAGAACTCCTTGTCGGGAGGCGGTCCTTGGGACCTGTCGTGGTGTCCGCCGGAGCCCCCGTTGCTGTGCCCGCCGCTGTTGCCGCCGTTGCCGCCGTGCCCGCCGCTCGTGTGACCGGGCTTCCACGTGGAACCCCCGGTGCCGCGGCCGCCGTTCCAGGTCTCGCCGCCGGTGGACCCCGAGGACGAGCCGGACGTACCGCCGACGCTCGAGCCACCGCCGGACGAACTGCCGCTGCTGGAGCCGCCGTTCGTGCCGCCCCCTGAACCACCGGAGGCGCCGGAGCCCCCGCCACCGTCCGAGCCGTTGCCGTCGGGCGTGCCCATGGACGTGGCCGGAGCATCGGGGGTCCGGCCCCCCGAGTCGCTCGACGACCCGCACCCGGCGGCCACCAGGACGCTTGATATCGCGAGCGCGGCGACAGCGGAAAATGGCTTCCAGCGGCACGAATTGGCCTGCCGTGACAAGCCGTTGAGAAACATGTTCACCATGCGCCCCCACCCCCATGGTCCAGCACACCGGCGATGCAGGCAGCATGCTATTCCTGAAGGAAGATCGGGAGGGTGAAAGGGGGCAAGAAACTTGAAGAGCACGGCATTCGAAAATGGGGCCGAATTGATGGGGTGAGGCGGGACTGCGCGCCGCTTACGGCGCCTTATGGCGAGCGGAACGATTCACCGTCGGCGTGCTGCTCCACCACCGACAGCGCGGACAGCGCGGACAGCGCAGACAGCGCCGAGAACACCGACAGAGTCTTCCGTACGGATGGACCCGGTGGACAAGTTATCCGCGTGCACCGCCTGATCGACTTGGGGAACACTGTGCCGATGAACTCCGCAGCCTCCCCGGCACCCTCCCCGACGGCGCAGGAACGGGCCCTTCGGCACGTCGAGGAACTGGCGTCGGGCTCCCCGATGGACCCGGCGCTGCGAGTCACCCTCAACTTCCACCCGGACCGCCTGCTGCACGGCAAGCCGATCCTGGACGCCCTGGCCGAAGACGGCGTCTACCGCTCGCAGTTCGTCACCGGGACCAGCAACGGCGGCCTCACCGCGCACCCCGGCGGCGACCGCTGGCGCTGGGAGAGCCGGATCTTCAACGGGGCGTACGACGAAGCACCTGCTCATGAACGCCCCGTCTATGGGGCGTTGAACTTCCGCGGCAAGCCGTTCGGCGGGGCGCCGCGGTTCGGCTCCGCCCACTTCCGGCTGGCCGCCGAGACGCTGGAGCGCACCACGTTCTGCTACCCGGACAGCCATCTCGAACCCTCGGACTTCGGTGTCGCGGCCCGTATGCGGCTCGTCGAGCTCGCCCTCGCCGACCGTCAGGACGAACTCGACGACTACGTCGAGGCCCAGGTGCACGGACCGGTGCGGCCGAGCCGCCACGTAGAGGCGCTGGTCCTGGACCCCTGCTTCCGGCGCACGGCGGTCGAGGCGGCGGCCCTGCGGCTCGGCTGCCCCGTGGAATGGCACCCCGGCTTCCGCCTCACCGTCGAGGAACTCCGCCGTCATCCCGGCTATCGCGGTCAGGAACACGTCGACCTGGGGACGCAGATCGCGGTCGACGGCGTCCTTGATCCGCGCATCGTGGGAGACGCGGCGCGGGACGGCAGCCACGACCCCCAGGCGGTCAAGAAGGTGTGGCACTACCTGGCGCGGTTCGGGACGCCTTCGAAGATCGTTGCCGCATCGCGGAGTTCGGAACGGGTGGATCTCTGACGGATCTCTGACGGATCTCTGAAGGGTCTCTGATGGACCGCTGATGGTCCCCGAACTGGGTTGCCGCAGGTCAGCGCGTTCGGATAGGAAGCTTGCATGCTGAAGGGCGACAAGGTCGGGCTCAGGGCCCGGTACGACGAAGACATCCCGGTACTGCGGACCGAGCTCTACGACGACGTGGTCAACGGCTCGCGGGCCGAGGGCTCGCCGTGGCGGCCGATCACGCCCGGTTCGAAGGACCCACGGCTCGTGGTGGACGACACGAAGGAGGGGCTCGTCCAGTTCTCCGTGGTCGAGCTCGAGGGCGAGTCGCTGGTCGGCACCGCCACGCTGTGGGGCATCGACAACCACAGCCGGTCCGCGCACATCGGCCTCGGTCTGCTGCCCGCCGCCCGCGGCAAGGGCTACGGCACCGACGTGGTCGCGGTGCTGTGCTACTACGGATTCGTCGTACGCGGCCTGCAACGGCTGCAGATCGAGACGCGTCGGACAACATCTCGATGCTGCGCTCCGCCGAGCGCAACGGCTTCGTCCGCGAGGGCGTGCTGCGCTCCTCGGCCTGGGTCCTCGGCGAGTTCATGGACGAGGTGATCCTCGGGCTCCTCGCCCAGGACTGGAAGCCGAACGCGACGAGCTAGAGGCCCCAAGTCGGTGAGCGAGCAGCCCCGTTGGGGTTGCGGCCGGCGAGGAGGCGAGGAGGCGAGGCGGCGAGATGGCGAGGCGGCGAGGAACGGGAGCGTGTTGTGGCGGCCCATGATTCGTACGACTCGTTCGGGGCGAAGGGCCACTTGCCCCGCCGGAAATAATCGCTGGCGTCCAGCGGAGCGGTCCGCCCATCCTGGTGATCATGGCAGTACCCGAACACCAGATCCGCGCCCTCCACACGCCCGCCACGATCACCGTCTACCAGGCGTACCGACCAGAGATCGGGCTGCCCGCGGCCGGCGAGGGCCGGTTCCCGGCGACGTGGCAGCGGGACCGGATGACCTGGATCAAACCGTCGTTCCTCTGGATGATGTACCGCTGCGGCTGGGCCACCAAGGAAGGCCAGGAGACCGTCCTTGCCGTCGAGATCAGCCGCGAGGGCTTCGAGTGGGCGCTGGAACACGCCTGCCTGTCCCACTACGAGCGCGACCTGCATCCCGACCCCGCCAGCTGGAAGCGCCAGTTGAAGCAGGCCCCGGCCCGGGTGCAGTGGGACCCCGAACGAGACCTGCGCCTCCAGCCGCTGCCCCACCGCTCCCTTCAACTCGGCCTCACAGGCGAAGCGGCACGCCGCTACGCGGACGAGTGGACGGTCTCCATCACCGACGTCACCCCGCTCGCGCGCTCCGTCCATGACCACGTACGGGGCGGGGAGTTGGACGCCGCCCGGCACCTCCTGCCCGCCGAACACCCCTATCCCGTACGGGAGGGGCTCCTGGCCCACCTGATCCGCTGAAGAGCGCCGACGCGTCCCACGAGTACCTCACATGCGCGGGCGTCCCCGCTGCTCACAGCCGTGTCGTCCCACAGTGGCGGAGATCGCTCGTGGTGGCCGGGCCCGCACTCCGATGGTGGTTCCCGTGCCGCCGACCGGCGGCGAAGCGGAGCGATGGGGGACATCAGCGATGGGAGACATCGTGGAGACAGGAAAGTCGGCAGGACCAAGGTCCGTGCGGAGTCGGACCGCACTCGGCGGTGGCGTCGCCTTGCTGGCGCTCGCGGGGACCCTCGTGGCCGTCCAGAGCACAGGCGGTGGTGACGAGAACACCGGGCGGCATGCGGCGGCGCGTGCCCCGTCCGGCCTGGTGGCGCAGGCGGCTGTGGAGCACAAGGGCACGGCGCAGAACAAGGACGCCGTGCAGAACCAAGACGCCGCGCAGAACAAGAACTCCGCCCTCAAGCCTGCCGCGGGCGCAGACAACATCTACTACATCGTCAACAAGCACAGCGGGAAGTGCCTGACGGTCAGGGGAGCCGCCACCCACGAGGGCGCGGAGGTCAATCAGTACCGCTGCGTCGGCGCCAAGAACCAGATGTGGATCATGTACAACCAGGGCGGCGTCGGACGCCGGTTCGAGAACCTCAAGAGCCACCTCTCGCTGTCGGTCGTCGGCCGCGCGGGCAAGGGCGCCCCGCTCGTCCAGAGCGAGTACGACGGCGCCCCGGACGAGGTCTTCTGGGCCTACCTGGGCGCGGGGCACAAGACCGGCCGGATCTTCCCGTACGAGCACCACAACAGCACGCTCTGCCTCGACGTCCAGGGCGCCAGCAACGCCGACAACGCCCCGGTGATCATCTGGACGTGCAACGGCCGCAGCAACCAGACGTGGACGCTGAAGGGATGAGCGCCATGACCGACCGTACGAACAAGGGGAAGAAGCGGCCTCTGCTGATCGCAGCGGCAGCGACTGTCGTCGTGGCGGCGGCCGGGATCACCGTGGCGCTCCACGCGGAGCCGCACGACAACACCGCGCGTGCGTACGGGACTTCGCATGCAGGGGAGCGGTCGTCCAGGCAGGGCGGGGCGTCAGTGAACGGCGCGAAGGGCAGGGAAGCCTCGCGCCTGCGTACCACCGACGCGAAGGCCGACGGTGCCCGGACCGGGTTCCGTGCGCCGGCCGCGGGCGGTCCGGAGCAGGTCCGGTACGTCATCAACAAGGAGAGCGGCAAGTGCCTGACCGTGCAGGGCGCGAGCAAGGCCAACGGCGCGGTCGCCAACCAGTACCGCTGCGTGGGCGCCGCCAACCAGAAGTGGCACCTCGAGTCCACGGGCGGTGACCCGTCCGGCGCCAGCGTCGTCCTGCGCAACCGCAACAGCGGCAAGTGCCTCACCGTCCACGGCGGGGTCGGCAAGGGCCACAAGCTCACCCAGTGGGAATGCCTGGGCCAGGACAACCAGATCTTCGGCTACATCCCCGGCATGATCAGGTCCACGAAGCTGATCAGCACCCCGGTCACCGCCCGGCTCGTCGTCGACGTCCAGGGCGGCAGCCACGCCGACAACGCTCCCGTGATCATGTGGCGCGACCACTCCCGGCAGAACCAGATGTGGGATCTCAGCCGCAAGGGATAGCAGCAGGAGTGCGTGCCGTCCGTAAATGGCTGGCACGCAATCCGGGCGCGGCGGAATGATGCGGAGGGTCCGCGTTCACCGCGGACCCTCTCCACCGCTCCGCCTCTCTGGTTGTTTGGGGGAAGCCGCCATGTCCGTTCCCGCGTCCAAGGAGTACGGGTCCCGCCCTGAAGTCCGCACGCAGGCAGGGGTGTTGCGTGGCCGCCGTGCGAGTGAGGGTGAGGGCGGGGGCGGGGGCGCGGTCTTCCTTGGTGTTCCGTTCGCCGAGCCGCCGGTCGGCGCGCTGCGATTTGGTGCGCCCCAGCCGGTGCGGGGGTGGGGCGGCGTGCGCGAGGCCGTCTCCTACGGGCCGCCGCCCCCGCAGTCCGCTGTCTTCGGCATGGACGCGCTCGCGCACAGCACCCCGGGCGACGACTGGCTGACGCTCAACGTCTGGACGCCCGAGCCGGAACCGGGCGCGGGCCTGCCGGTCATGGTGTGGATCCAGGGCGGAGCCTATGTGTTCGGCACGTCCGGCCTGCCCGAGTACGACGGCGGTCGGCTGTCGCGGGACGGCGGCGTCGTGGTCGTGACGTTCAACTACCGGGTGGGGATGGAGGGGTTCGGGCACATCGAGGGCGCTCCCGCCAACCGTGGACTGCTCGACCAGGTCGCCGCCCTTGAGTGGGTGCGCGCGAACATACGGGCCTTCGGCGGGGACCCCGGACGGGTCACGGTCTTCGGCCAGTCGGCGGGCGGGGGATCGGTCGCCGCGCTGCTGGCGATGGACCGTGCGGCCGGGCTCTTCCACCGGGCCGTCGCGCAAAGCGTGCAGGGAACGTACTTCTCGGCTGAACTGGCCGCGGACATCGGCGCCGCCTGCGCCGCCGAACTGGGCCTTCCGCGGCCCACGGTGACCGGCCTGTCCGAGGTCGCCCCGGAGCGGCTGTCGGCCGCAGGGGACGCGGTCGGAGCCAAGATGGAGCAGCACGCGGCCCGTTGGGGACTGCCCGCGCACCGCTCCATCCCCTTCTCGCCAGTCGTGGACGGCGACATCCTGCCCGCCACCCCCTGGCAAGCCCTGTCCGACGGTGCCGCACGGGACATCGGCCTCCTCGTGGGCCACACCCGCGACGAGCACCGCCTGTTCAGCGCGCTCACCGGGCTCCTCGGCGAGGTGAGCGCGGAGCAGGCCGAAGCCGCCCTGCGTATCTTCGCCCCGGAACCGGACGGCGCCCGGCGCTACCGCGACGCCTTCCCGGCAGCGGGCCCCGAAGAGTTGTACGAACTGGTCCACGCCGACTGCCTGTTCCGCATGCCGACGCTCCACCTCGCGGAGTCCCACGTGGCCGCCGGAGGCCGTGCGCACGTCTACGAATTGACCTGGCCCGCCCCGGGCATGGGCGGTGCACTCGGCGCCTGCCACGGACTGGACGTCCCTCTGGTCTTCGGCAACCTGGACCGGGGCCAGCCGGCCCTCCTGATCGGTGAGTCACCCTTGGCGACGTCGCAGGCCGAGGCCCTGTCCGCGCGCATGCGCACCGCATGGACCGCCTTCGCCGCGCACGGCGATCCGGGCTGGCCCCCGTACGACACGTACGACACGTACGACACGGAACAGTGTCTCGTCCAACTCTTCGACGCGACACCGGCGGGGAGCGCCTGCCCGTATCCGGAGCAACCCTCCCGCCGGATCTGGCAGGACCACGCCTTCGCCGCGCTGCCACTGATCCGGCCGACGCCGACGCCGACGCCGACGCCGGTCGCCTAGGCTCGCGGTGTGCAGTGGCAGCAAGGACAGCAGTGGCAGCAGTGGCATCAGACATGGGCGTTCGTCGCCGCGGTCACGCCTCTCACCTTGATCCCCGGCACCAGCTTCACCCTGGTCACGCAGCAGGTGATCGCGGGTTCCCGGGCCGACGGCATGCGGGCCGCACTGGGCTCCGCGTGCGGGCTCGTGGTACACGCGACGTTCGCCGTGATCGGACTGTCGGCCCTGGTCATGTCGTCGGCACAGGCACTGACGGTGGTCAAGCTCGTGGGCGGCGGCTATCTCATCTGGCTCGGCGTGACCACGTGGCGCTCGGCGCGGCGCGGCGCGGAACCAAGAGGACAGGTGACGGTGAGAGGAGAGGAGGGCGGGAAGCTTCCGCGTCTGCCATGGGCGGGGCTCGGCGGCTTCGGACAAGGACTGTGGTCCAACGTCCTTAATCCCAAGGCCGCGTCGGTCTATCTCACCCTGGTCCCGCAGTTCCTCACCTCCAGTCGTCCCGTCGCACCCCAGATTGCGACGCTCGCGGTCGCGCATGTGGCCCTCGTGCTGGTGTGGCTGCTGTTCTGGACATCGGTGGTGGCCGCCGCGCGTACGGTCGTCGACACCCCGAAGTTCAGGCTTCGCACGAGTCGTCTGGCGGGAGCCGTGCTGGTCGCGCTGGGGATCCGTACGGCGACGGCTGGCTGAAGCCGTACGCCTCAGCGAGACGAAGGAGAAGGAGAAGGAGTAGGAGGGGGAGAGAGGGAGAGGGAGAGCCGGTGGGACGAGGCAAGGGGCGGTCGAACGGCGCCTTCACCGTGGGTTCGTACGAGCCGCTGTCCGGTGGTGGGGAGCCACCGTCGGACGCTCACGATGCGGGTGTGGGCACGTTCCTGCAGGACGTGGCCGATATGACGTTCAAGGGTGGCCCGCGGGGGATGGAGCTGTCCGCTCTCGACGTGGCGGCGCGCACATTCACGTTCCGGCACGCCGGTGAGCCCGATCCGAGAGCGCTGGTGACGGTCGAGGGCGGCGGTGGCGTCGAGGGCGTCGAGGTGCCGACGGAAGACCGGGAGCGGGGCGGCATCGTGTGGACACCGCGGCCGGAGGCGCCGGGGTGGGCTCATCTCTCCTTTCTGCTACAGGAGTTGCCCTTCGTCGCCACCTTTCGGGAGTACGGGCCGGAGGGCGGGCCCGTCGTGCTGGGCGTCGAGGCGCCGGGCCGTGCGCACGCCGACGTCCTGGTGGAGCACCGGGGTGAGGTGTGGCGGGTGCGCGTACAACTTGAGGGCAGGAGTGAGCCGTTGGAGTTCCCGGGCATGGTGATCGGTGAGCTCTTCGGGGAGGGGCGTCACCGGGCACTCGTGCGGGACGGTGTCGTGGACGCCGGGATCTGACCGGCCCCTGCCGCCTCGGTCATCAGCAACCAGCCCGTCAACCAGCCCATCAACCAGCCCTGCTGTCGCAACAGTTGGTCAGTGGATCTCGAACGCCTGGGCCACCGCAAGACTGTCCTCGTACACGTGGTGGCGGGTGACGAGGCCGTCCTCGACGGTGAGGTGGAGGGCGAAACGGGCACGGTAGGCGCGTGTGGTGGGCCGGGCGGTCTGGCGGATCTCGCCGAGCACGACGGCGTCGGCGCCGTCGATGAGGATGCGCTCGATCTCGGTGCCTGCGGCCCCAGGTACCCCGGGCACATGGTGCTCGGCGAGCTCGCGGTAGTGGGCGGCGGCGTCCGCGCGGGTGGAGCGGTGGCGGATCCACGGGGTGGCGGAGCGCCCGTGCTCCGCCTCCGGCCAGCTCAGCTTCCAGTCGCCCTGCTCGGCGTACAGGGAGGCGATGCGCTCGGGGTCTCCTTCGCCGATCCTGCGCAGCAGTTCCTCGACCACGGCGCGGGTGGTGGAGAGTGTGGTCGTGGTCGTGGTCGTGGGTGTGAGCGTCGCCATGGGTGATGCCTCCCGTTCGGAGCCACGCCCGGTGGCGCGGTGATCACCATTCTTGGCGGCGTCCGTCGTCCATGACCATTACCTCCCAGGTAACGGCCCGGCGCACGTGGGCACTTGGCGGCCATGCGGCCATGCGGCCATGCGGCCACGCACCCGCGCGGGCGCGCGGCGTCACGCGGGCGGGCGGAACCGCAGCGCCGACCACGTGTCGTCGACGGCGATCTGCCGCACCGGCCGCACGCCCCGCTCGATGAGCGCGGCCGCCAGCGAGTCACGGTTGAGGTCCGTTCCGAGTCGGCCGCCCTTGGGGTACGCGACCCAGGCGAGCGCGTCGCGTCGGGCGGCGGCGAGTGCCGCCTCGGCATGGGGCCCGGCGAGGTCGGCGGAGGTGGTCACGAAGGCCAGCACCGCGTCGGTCGAAGCCGGGTCGGTCGAAGTCGCGTCGCCCGACGGCGGGTCGCCCGCGCCCTCGAAGTCGAGGTGGACGTCGTCGGGCCGGCCGAGGACCGCGACGCTCTGGCCGGGTTTGATCTGCAACTTGCTCAAGAGCGACATCCTCCGATCGTGCCACTCGCGGTGCGGCGCCGCACGCGCGCGAGGCGGCACCGTGCCCCCGCGCTCCCACCCCCCCCGCGCTCCCACCCCTCGCGCTCCGACTCCTGCGCTCCCACCCCCGTGCCCCCGCCAGGAGTGCACATCCTGCCCGTGCGCGGCGGCCCCGGAGGTCGAGATGCATGCTCAGACGTCGTGCCCCTGGCCGCCCGGTCCCGCCGTCGTCGTCGGAAGGTGGATCAGACCCGCGTCGGTGGGGCGGAAGCCGCAGGCGTCGAAGTAGAAGGCCCGCAGGGCGGGTTGGAAGTCGACGTGCAGCCACTCGCAGCCCGCCGCTCGCGCACGCTCCGCGGCCAGGCGGACGACCGCCGTGGCGATCCCGCGCCGCTGATACGAGCCCCGCGTCTTCGTGTCGATCAGGAAGGCGTGGTCACAGCCGTCCCAGGCCACGTTCACGAACCCGACGAGCAGCCCCTCGCCCGGCCCCGCGCCGTCGCGGGCGGTGACCCAACCCAGGCTGTGCTGCCGCAGTTTGGGCCACCAGCCCGCCTCGGGGTGCCCGCCGTGCGAGCGGACGAGGTCGCTCATCTCGTCGTCGGTGAGGGGGCCACGCCATGCGTAAGAGATCGTTTCGTTCACTGCCTCAGCATCACAGCCGCGCCCTGCCCCGGCCAAGGAGTGCGAGCGCCACGAGCGCCGTCACGGCGGCCAGCACCCCGTACCCCCACGTCAGCGTCGCGGCCGCGGCGACCGTCGCGACGAGCAACGGGCCGCCCGCGTCCCCGAGTTCACGGCCCAGCTCCGCGGTGCCCATGGTCTGCCCGAGCCGCTCGGGCGGCGTCGCGGCGGCCAGGGCGGCGAAGCCGAGCGGGGTGATCAGGCCGGTGCCGCACCCCGTCAGGACGGCGGCGGCCAGCACCCCGGCCACCCCCGGCAGCATCGCGGCACCCAGCCCGCACGCGGTGACCAGCAGCCCGACGACCGGCCCCGTACGGGTGCTCAGCCGCCCCCGGTCCAGGGCCCGCCCGGCCCACGGCTGGGTGAAGGCGGCGCACAGGGCGAGCACGGAGACGGCCGCACCGGTGGCCACGGGCGACAGCGACGCGGCGGCCCCGGACAGCGGCAGGAAGCCCACGCCGACGGAGAGCGCGGCGGTCGCGGCGGCCAGGGCCGTGACCGGCCGTACGAACGGAGGGTCGGTGAGTCGGCGGGCCAGACCGAGCAGCGTCTGGCGGGACTTCGGCAGCGGCGCCATGACCGGTACCGCGAGCACGGCCCACACCGCCACCACCGCGGCTTGCACGGCAAGGACCACGAACAGCAGCGTCAGGCCACCGGCCCACACCAGCACCCCGCCCAGCAGCGGCCCCGCCGTGTAGCCGATGCTCTTGTAGAACCCGTAACTCCCGTACGCACGCCCGTGCTTGGCCGCCGGATTGAGGCGCGCCACCAGCGCGGAGGCGGCCGGGGAGAACGCCGAGGCGGCCGCACCCTGTCCCAGGCGCGCCGCCCACAGCCACCCCGGATCCCGTACGAGGACGAAGAGGCCGGACGCGACGGCGAAACCGACGAGCCCGCCCACCAGCACCGGCTTGGCGCCCACCGCGTCGGCGAGCGTGCCGAACACCGGCTTGAGCACCACCTCGGCCCCGTCGTACAAGGCAAGCAGCACCCCGAGGTAGAGCACCGACTCCACCAGGTCCCGGTCACCGGCCCCGAGGTTGGCGGCGATGCCGTGCGCGCCGAACGCGGTGGTGAACCCGGCCGCGTACAGCGGCCACATGCGGTGCGCGGTCGTCTTCGCTGTCCCGTGGGGTGTTGCATCGGCCGTCACGTCGCAGAAGGTAGCGGCGCTCTTACGAGTCGGGGGCGGGCTCGCGCAACCGTACGCGGACGGGTGGCTCCTACTGGGGCAGGCGGCGGTACAGCTCCCTGCGGTGCGAGAGGTGTCGCTCCTGCCCCGTGTGCGTGGGCTCTTGGAGCCGGGGCCGGGGGACTTCGGCGCGCCAGGGAGCCTCGACCAGGGCGGTCCACTTCTCCTGCCACGGGTCGTCGGCGCTGCCGTTGAGGCGGTCGAGGCGCTTCATGTCGGGAGTCAGGCCGTGGGCCTTGGCCTTCGAGGTCAGGCACGCCGTGAACCGGGTCCGGTACTGGGACAGGGCCGCGTCGGCCTCCTTGGTGCCGACAGTGAGGTTCGCCGTCGGGGCGGGCACGGTGCCGTCGGCCGCCGGGGGCTTCGTGGACGCGCTGTCGAGGGAGGCGCCACCGCAGCCGGTGACCAGGGCGAGGGCACCGGCCGACGCGGTGATGGCGAGGCCGAGCGAGCGGCGGGAGGAGCGGATGGAGTGGGAGGAGCGGGAGGAGTGGGAGGAGCGGGAGGAGTGGGAGGAGTGGATGGAGCGGGAGGAGTACGTGGGCATCACTGATGCTTTCTGTGATCCGGTGGCGCGATGAGCGCCGCCGCGTCCGGTGCCGAGACGGGATGCGCGCACGGTGCCGCGCCGCCTGCCCACGCCCCGCGCCGTGAACCGGCAGCGAAGCACCCACCAGACTTGCACGAAGACGTGCACGTCTGCCCGGTCGTGGCCTTCCGGCCCTCCTCGGCCGGAGGGGACGTCCGTCCTACAGCCAGGGGCGAAGGTCAGCAGCCCGAACCGGCCGCAGGGGAACAGCCGTTGACGGGTCGGCGCGGGGCCGCGACCGGCGCGCCGACGCCATGGCGCACGCCCGCGAAGGCCCTTCGCGCCGTCGGACCCGGGACAACTTCTGGCCGAAGGTACGAGCCGCCCCCGGCCGCCCCCGGCCGCCCCCGGCCGCGCCCGGGTCGCTCCCCAGCCGCAGCCTCGGCGCCGCGGACGACCGGTCGCAAAGCTGGCCTTTCGGCTGATCCAGACGCTCCCCGGGCTGCCTAGCGTGACTGGTCAGACCGTGTCCCGGCCGGATCGCGGCCATGGCCCAGCCACGTCCCAGCCGGGTTCCCGCCGCCCCTGTCCGCTACCCGAGGAGCACCATGACAGCGTCACCTTCCCCGCTGCGCCGGATCGCCGAGCGTGCGAACTCCTGGCTGGGCGGCCCCTCGCGTGCGGTGCTCCTGGCGGCCGACGACCTCCTCGTCGAGGCGCCTGCGGAGGGCAGCGTGTGGCCGTGCGGCAGTCGGCAGACCGTGCGCTGGCGCATCACCGGGCCCGTCGACCCGGTCAGCATCCACCTCGTACAGAAGGAGGGGACCCAGACGCGGACCCGTGCGGTCCTGGCCGAAGACCTGCCCTCCCACGAGACCCAGGTCGCGGTCACGGTCCCCACCGCGTTGGCACCCGGCGAGTACCTGGTCATGGTCACCTCCCAGGCGCTGCTCGACGCCTACAGCCGCCCCCTCCGCGTCACCGCTCCGGGAGCTTCCGGTGCTCCTGGAGTCCCCGCTCCCGGAGTCCCCAGCGCTCTCGGTGAGGCGTGAGCCACCCATGAGCCGACCCAGGAACCATCGCAAGAGGATCACGGGGCTCGGCGCCGCGGGACTCGTCCTGGTCCTGGCCGCCGTGTCGGGCTGCGGCCACGAGGGCACGAGCGTCGGGGACGGACGGCCCGGCGGGGCGGCCACGGCCGAGGCCACGGCCACGGCCGAGGCCACGGCCACGAAGGACAGCATCGTGCACGCCTCCGACCGGCCGGGGAAGAGCGTGAACATCACCATCGACGACGGCCCGAGCCCGGAGTGGACGCCGCAGTTCCTCCAGGTCCTCAAGGACAACGAGGTGAAGGCGACGTTCTGCATGATCGGCCCCAGCGCCCAGGCGCACGCCGATCTGGTCAAGAAGGTCGTGGCCGCGGGGCACCGCCTGTGCGACCACACCGTCGCTCACGACGAGGCCATGTCCAAGAAACCCGAGAGCTACCAGGCCCACCAGATACTCGACGCCGAGAAGATGATCAAGAGTGCGGCGGGCGGCGCCCCGGTCAGCTACTACCGCGCACCGGGCGGCGACTTCGACGCGTACAGCCGCAAGACGGCCGCCGGCCACGGCATGCGCCCGCTGGGCTGGAACGTCGACAGCCACGACTGGCAGCGGCTCGGCACCGACCGGATCGTCCGCTCCGTGAAGGCCCAGCTCACCCCCGCCAAGCCCACCGTGCTCCTGCACGACGGCGGCGGCGACCGCTCCCAGAGCCTGGCGGCGCTGCAGCAGTTGCTGCCCTGGATGAAGCAGCAGGGGTACGGCTTCGGTTTCCCGAAGCACTGAGCTGACGGCAGGCAGCCTGCGGGTCTCAACTCACCCTCCGCTGCGCCGCCTTGGTCTTGCGGCCGTCTGCGCGGGGCTCGGTGGCCTTGTCTGGATCGCGGCCGCGCCGACCGTGCCGACGGCGAGCACCCCCACCGCCAGCGGGACCAAGAGGTGGGGCGCTCTCGCGCCGCCCGCCCCTCGCGCCGTAGCGCCCGCCCCTCGCGCCGCGCCGGCTGCCCGGTGCGCCCGGCGGGCCCGCAGCAGTCGGCCCAGTCGGCCGCAGCCGTCACCGGCACGGTGCAGCCCGTGCTGGATGAGCGGCCCGCCCACCGTGGCCGCCACCGAGAAGACGATGGCGCCGGCCATCGTGCCGTACAAGTGCAGCTGGAAGGCGAGCGTCATGCCCCCGGCCGCGCCGAAGCCCGCGCCCACGAGCTGCGAGACGCTGAGGTCCGGGCGCCGGGACTGTCGAGGGTGAGCCGCTTCCGGTGCGCTCTTCCGGTCGGGTGCTGCATGCCGTGCTCCCATCGTGATCCTTCGCACATCGAGCGGTCCGTTGCCACGATGCTCAAGGCCAGAGAGGTAGATGGCGGGACCAAGTAGGTGGACCCGGCGTAAGGGCACGTTCATCGCCCGTCATGTGTGCAGCGCACAGAGCCAGACGTCGCGAAAAACAGCACAAAATTGGGCATTTTGCTCGCGTGCCTGTGCCTGTGCCTGTGCCTGTGCCTGCGCCGGTGCCCCGCCGGCCGTCGCAGCGGTCGGCGGGGCACCGGCGCAGACTCGTGAGAGCTGCCCGCAGGTCAGTGCCGCGCGGCGCGCGTGAGCGTCAGCGTCTGCTCGGCCGCTGTGCGGGCCCCGCCGACGCCGCCCCCCGGAGCGGTCCAGGCCCGCGTCGGCGTGGTCTCCGCGAGACGGCCCTGCGTCCCCGACAGGCCGATGACCAGGCCGCTGTAGCGGTTGACCAGGCGGAAGGTGCCGGTCGGCTTGCCGTTGACGTCCTTGTTCGGGATGACGAACCACTGCTGGCCCACGGTGGGCCCACTGCCGGGCGCCGAGGTCACGGTCGGCTTCGCGGCCCACGCGCGGCCCGCGTCGCGGCTGGAGTCCACGCCCAGGAGCTTCTTGGTGGCGGCGTTGGCGATCCGGTAGGAGCCGTCGCCGTTCGAGGTGAACACCCACTGGCTGCGGGCGGCGTGGTCGTCGGCGGGCAGGGACGTGGTGGCTGTGCCGCCGGAGGGCTGGGAGAGGACGCGGCCGCCGCCGTTGCTGATGGTGTAGGCCGTGCCCGAAGGGACGGGGGCGGCGGGGGAGTTGGTGTTGATGGTGGTCTCGTAGTACTCGCCGTCGGCGCCGCCCGAGCACTGGAACGAGCAGTAGCTGCGGAACTTCTTGCCGACGACGGTCGAGCCCGAGTTGTTCACCGAGTCCAGCATCCAGCGGTACCAGGAGCCCGACTTGTAGGCGCCGGAGTCGCCGAGCAGCCGCCACTTCTGGGTGGCGAGGTCGTCGGTGGCGTAGAAGCGCTGGGGCTGGGTGCTGTCCTGCTTGAGGGCCTCGGGCTGGCCGATGTAGAGACCGAGATGGGCGTCGTAGGCGATGTTCATGGTCAACAGGTCTGCCTTGGCGGGCAGTTCACCGGCCGCCTGCTGCTCGGCGATCGAGCCCTTGTTGGCGGGGTCGTAGTCGTGCTCGACGGGCGTGTAGCCGGTGGAGTTGCCGGAGCCGACCGGCTCCATGTTGCTTTCCTTACCGCCGACCCCCGGCTGGGACCAAGCGCCGTCGTACCACTTCTTCCATGAGCCCGGCGCCATCTTGGCGGACATCGGCGCGCGGGCGACGTGCGCCCGGCTGGCGTCGGTCCAGCCGCCCGGACTGCCGGCCTTCGGGATCACGCGGGAGTTGTAGTAGACGTAGAAGTAGCCCGAGGCGGTGTCCACGAACAGCCGCGCGTCACCGTTGCCGTAGTGGTACGTCTCGTTCGGGAACGCCTTGTCGTCGCCGCGCTCGGTGCTGTACGGCGAGGTCAGGACGTGGTCCTTGATGTCCCAGGTCTTGCCCTGGTCCTTGGAGACGGTGTAGTCGATCGCGTCGTAGTGCAGGCCGTCGCCGAAGGGGCTGGGCGTGAACTCGTTGTGGACCAGGCCGTACCAGTCGCCCGTGTCGGGATCGACCCACACGCCCATCAGGTCGCAGTAGTTCTTCTGCGCGTAGTGCGAGGTGTCGGGGGCGTTCGTGGCCTCACGGCCGGTGGGGCTGTTGTTGCAGCGCCACGTGGTGTCGTTGTTGCGGTCCTGGGAGTTGGCCGGGTTGACCGCGTCACTCAGCTTCGCGTCCCGGGTGGCGCTGTCGAAGTCCTTGCCGCTGTAGAAGGTCCACTTGCGCGGGTCCTTGGCGCTGTAAAGGGCGTGCGCGGACTGGTAGTGGAACGAGCCGTCCTTGTCGATGTAGGGGGAGGCCGGGGTGTCGTCGGGGTTGCCCCACGGCCCCTTCGCGCCGATGTCGATGCTGTACGTGGGGGAGTGGGCCTTCTCGGCCGACGGGCCCGACTGGCCCGGCTGCGCGGACGACGCCGGAGCGCCGCCCAGGGTGGCGAACAGGGCCGCGGCCGAGGCGGCCAGTGCTAGGACGGCCTTAGTTCTGGGGCGGGCTGACACGCGTACCTCCTAAGTCCCCGGACAGGGACGGGTGTTGACAGCTGCAGCTGGTCACGCAAATTAGTTCGGCTAGGATCCGAACTAATTGAAGGGCTGTCAAGACACCTGACACGACCCGCGTAGCAGCGAAGGCGTCTCCGCGCCCGCCTCCGCCCCGCGCCCGCCTCCGCCTCCGCCTCGCGTCCGCCTCGCGTCCGCGCTCGTGCCCGTCAGCCGGACCAGGACCAGTTCGCGACCTCGGGCAGGTCGGTGCCGTGCTCGCGGATCCAGGCGTGGTGGCGGGTGCGGGCGTCGGCCATGCGCTGGCGTACGGCCGACGCGCGCACGCCGAGCCCGGGGACGCGGTCGATGACGTCCATCACGAGGCGGAACCGGTCGAGGTCGTTGCGCACGACCATGTCGAACGGGGTGGTGGTCGTCCCCGACTCCTTGTAGCCGCGCACGTGCAGGTGGGAGTGGCCGGTGCGGCGGTAGGTGAGGCGGTGGATCAGCCACGGGTAGCCGTGATACGCGAAGATCACCGGCTGTTCGGTGGTGAACAGGGCGTCGTACTCGAAGTCCGGCATGCCGTGCGGGTGTTCCTCGCGCGGCAGCAGGCGGGTCACGTCGACGACGTTGACCACGCGGACCGCGAGCTGCGGCAGGTGCGCCCGCAACAGCCCCGCGGCGGCGAGCACTTCCTGGGTCGGCACGTCCCCGGCGCAGGCGAGCACGACGTCCGGTTCCCGGGAGCCGTCGTCGGTGCCCGCCCACGTCCACTCGCCCGCGCCGCGCGCGCAGTGGGCGCGGGCCTCGTCCAGGGAGAGCCAGTCGAAGCAGGGCTGCTTCCCGGCGACGACGACGTTGACGTAGTCGCGGCTGCGCAGGACGTGCTCGGCGACGGACAGCAGGGTGTTGGCGTCCGGGGGCAGATAGACGCGGACGACGTCGGGGCTCTTGTTGAGGACGTGGTCCACGAAGCCGGGGTCCTGGTGGGAGAAGCCGTTGTGGTCCTGGCGCCACACATGGGACGTGAGCAGGTAGTTGAGGGAGGGGATCGGGGCGCGCCAGGGCAACTGGCGTGCCGTCTTCAGCCACTTGATGTGCTGGTTGGTCATCGAGTCGACGATGTGGATGAAGGCTTCGTAGCACGAGAAGAGCCCGTGGCGGCCGGTGAGCGTGTAGCCCTCCAGCCAGCCCTGGCAGAGGTGTTCGGAGAGGACCTCCATGACGCGGCCGTCGCGGGCCAGGTGCTCGTCCGTGGCGAGGGTCCGCGCCTGCCAGGCCCGTCCGGTGACGTCGAAGAGGGCCTGGAGCCGGTTGGAGGCCGTCTCGTCGGGGCCGACCACGCGGAAGTCACGGCGCTTCGCGGTGTCCCGCATGACCTGGGCCAGGAGGTCACCGAGGACCCGGGTGGGCTCGTGCAGGGTGGTGCCCGGCTTGTCGACGGGCACGGCGAAGCGCTCCAGCGGGGCGATCGGCAGGGGGCGCGTGAGCAGGCCCCCGTTGGCGTGCCGGGTCGCGCCGAGGCGTCGGGCGCCGTCGGGCACGTACGTCAGGACGAGGGGGGCGGGGCAGCCGTCGGCACCGAAGAGCTCCTCGGGCCGATAGGAACGCATCCAGCTCTCCAACTGCCCTAGATGTTCGGGGTTCTCGCGGACGCCGGCGAGCGGCACCTGGTGGGAGCGCCAGGTGCCCTCGACCGGTTCGTCGTCGACCGTTGCCGGGCCCGTCCAGCCCTTGGGGGTGCGCAGGACGATGACCGGCCAGCGCGGACGGCCGCCGGGGCGGGAGGCGCGGGCGGTCCGCGTCACGTGCTGGATGCGGGCGATGCGGTCGAGCGCCTGGTCCATGACGCGGGCGAACTCGCGGTGCACCTGGAGGGGTTCGGATCCCGAGACGTGGAAGGGCTCGTGGCCGTAGCCGCGCAGCAGGTCGTCGAGTTCGGCCTCGGTGAGGCGGGACAGGACCGTCGGATTGGCGATCTTGTAGCCGTTCAGATGGAGGATCGGCAGGACGGCGCCGTCGTGCACCGGGTCCAGGAACTTGTTGGCGTGCCAGGACGCCGCCAGCGGCCCGGTCTCCGCCTCGCCGTCCCCGATGACGCAGGCGACCAGGAGGTGCGGGTTGTCCAGGGCGGCGCCGTAGGCGTGGGCGAGGGAGTAGCCCAGCTCGCCGCCCTCATGGATCGAGCCCGGCGTCTCGGGCGCCACGTGGCTCGGCACGCCGCCGGGGAAGGAGAACTGCCGGAACAGGCGCGCCATCCCGGCCGCGTCCCGGGTCACGTCCGGGTAGGTCTCGGTATAGCTGCCCTCCAGCCAGGAGTTGGCGAGGACGGCCGGGCCGCCGTGGCCCGGACCCCAGACGCACAGGGCCTCGAGGGTGCGTTCCTTGATGACGCGGTTGAGGTGGGTGTGGACGAGGTTGAGGCCCGGCGACGTACCCCAGTGGCCCAGCAGGCGCGGCTTGATGTGCTCGGGCGCCAGGGGCTCGGACAGGAGCGGGTTGCCGAGCAGATAGATCTGGCCGACCGTCAGGTAGTTGGCGGCACGCCAGTGCGCGTCGAGCGCGGCCAGCTGATGCTTGGACAGGGCCTTCGCCATCGGGGCGTCTCCAGAAGAGAGAGGAAGAGGGGGTGGGTTACGAGGAAGAAGCGGTGGGTCACGGGGCCGGGGCCCGCCGTCAGTCGTGGGGCACCACGGCGACCGGGCACGCGGAGTGGTGCAGCGCCGCGTGGCCGACCGGGCCGAGCTGCAGGCCGAAGCCGCTCCGGCGGCGCCGCGCGCCGACGACCAGGAGATCGCAGAGCGCGGAGGCCGCCACCAGGACGTCGCGCGCCCGGCCCTCCTGCGGCTGCGCGTGCACGGCCACCGCGTCGTGGGCCTGCCTCGGCTGGCGCAGCGCGAGGGCCAGCTCGTCCTCGGCACGGACCCGGTGGGCCTCGAAGTCGTCGGTCGGGTAGTCGGGCAGCTCGTGGGCAGGACAGCGCCAGGCCCGCACGGCGAGCAGGGACGCCTCGTGCAGTTCGGCCTCGTGCAGGGCGAACTCGGCGGCAGCGGCGGCCCGTTCAGGCACCGAGACACCCAAGGCGATCTGCCCGAAGCCGCCTTGGACGTTCTTGTCGTTGCCGCGGACGACGATCACCGGCGCGTCGGCGTGCGCGGCGACCGGGAGGCTCACCGAACCGAGCAGCAGCCCGCTGAACGTGCCGTGGCCCCGGCTGCCGACGATCACCAACGACGCCTCGCGGGCGGCCGCCACCAGGGCCGAGGCGGGATCGTCCGGCACCACCCGGCTGCTGACCGTGGCCAGGGGCGCACGGCGCCGGGCGCGTTCGACGGCCTGGGCCGCGATGTGCCCCGCGTACTGCCGCACCGCCCCGCGGCCCGTGCCCAGGGAGGGCTGACGGCCCTCGTACCGCTCCCAGCGCGAGGCGTGCAGGACGCGTAGTTCGACGCTGCGGCGCAGCGCCTCGTCGGTCGCCCAGTCCAGGGCCTGCAGGCTCGGCTCGGAGCCGTCGACGCCCACGATCAGCGGACCCTCCATGACGGTGGCCTCCTTTGGGGCGGGCGGGTCGGGCGGGCCTCGGCGGTGGGCCCGCCTTGTTCACGCTGGCATCGCGGCCGCCGCCGGAGGAGGGGAGAACCGGCCTCTCCGTACGGGACGTTCGGCCCCGTGCCGAGTCCGCGCGGTCCCGCGACGGTGGAAGCAGGTGGAAGGGGCGGAGCGAACGGAGGTCGAGCCCCCGCGCCGCGAGACGCCGTGCGGCGTGACAACGAACCCTTGGACAAGGGAGGTCGACGACGATGGACAACCAGGAACCCCGCGTGCTCATCGCCTACGGGTCGAAGTACGGCTCGACCAGGGAGATCGCCGTGCACATCGGCGAGGTCCTGAACAAGGCCGGCTGCGCCACCACGGTGTGCCCCGCGGGGGAGTCGGCCACGGACCTGTCCGCCTACGACGCCGTCGTGCTCGGCGGCGGGCTGTACGCGGGGCGCTGGCACCGCGACGCCGTCAGGCTGGCCCACCGCGCCCGCCGTTCGCTGCGCACACGCCCGGTGTGGCTGTTCAGCAGCGGCCCGCTCGACCCCTCGGCGTCCGAGCGCGAGATCCCACCGGTCCGCGGCGTGCGCCGCATCGCCGACCGCCTCGACGCGGAGGGGCACATCACCTTCGGCGGCCGTCTCGACGAGTCCGCGCGGGGCCGGATGGCCCACATGATCGTCAAGTCCGGCAAGGGCGGTGACTTCCGCGACTTCGGGCAGATCACGGGGTGGGCGCAGACGATCGCCCGGGAGGTGGCGGCACGCACGGGCACGCCCCAGGGGACGTGACGGGACGCTGCCCGACACCGACCCGACACCGGCCCGGAACCGGTGAGCCGACGAGCTACCCGGAGCGCAGTCCCGCCGCGTGATCGGGCACGTACGTCTGCAGGTCCCGTGGCGGGCGCCGGTAGCCCGAGGAGGGCGGGCGCGCCGGAAGGTCGAGCCGGGGCGGCGGGACGTCACGGTAGGGCAGCGTCGACAGCAGGTGCGCGATCATGTTGAGGCGTGCGCTGCGCTTGTCGTCGCTCTCGACGATGTACCAGGGTGCCTCCGCGATGTCGGTGTGCACCAGCATCTCGTCCTTCGCTCGCGAGTACGCCTCCCAGCGCGTGATCGACTCCAGGTCCATCGCGGACAGCTTCCAGCGCCGGGTGGGATCGTCCAGGCGCCGCCGGAACCGCTGCTCCTGCACCGCGTCGCTCACCGAGAACCAGTACTTGCGCAGCAGCACGCCGTCCTCCACCAGGAGCCGCTCGAAGAGCGGGCACTGGTGCAGGAAGCGCCGGTGCTCGGCCGGGGTGCAGAAG
Source organism: Streptomyces odontotermitis (assembly GCF_050510915.1). Classification (NCBI taxonomy): domain Bacteria; kingdom Bacillati; phylum Actinomycetota; class Actinomycetes; order Kitasatosporales; family Streptomycetaceae; genus Streptomyces; species Streptomyces odontotermitis. Next base: position 271,349 of record NZ_JBNJLS010000006.1, read on the forward strand.
CCCATCACATGCTCCACCCCGGCCCGGTTGTACCAGCTCCGGTCGAACAGGACGATCTCCCCGGCGGCGGGCAGGTGCTCCACGTAGCGCTGGAAGTACCACTGCGAGCGCTCACGCTCCGTCGGCGCGGGCAGCGCGACGATCCGCGCGACCCGGGGATTGAGATGCTCGGCGACCCGCTTGATGGTGCCGCCCTTGCCCGCCGCGTCCCGCCCTTCGAAGACCACGACCAGGCGGGCGGCCTCGGCGCGCACCCACTCCTGGAGCTTCACCAGCTCCGTCTGCAAGCGGTACAACTCCCGCTCGTACGCAGCCCTGTTCACCCTCTGCACCATGGGTCCCCTCTCGTCGGCGGACCTCGCCCCCGGGGCCGGGGCGGCGGTACAGGGGCGGGCTCAGGGGGTGTTCCCAGGTTCGACCCTGGCGACACGGCGCCCGGCGTGCTGCCAGCGTGTGAGCCCAGGCCCTGGTTGGGGGTCTGGCAGGAGACGTCGGCTCAAGGCCGAGAGGGGCTGATGACCATGCAGCCGTACGAAATCAACGGCTTCGGCGGGGGCGATCCGTACGAGGAGCGGACCCCGTATGAGGAGGACACCCCGTACGAGGAGCGGGCCTTCCGCGCGGAGCGGCATCCGGGCGGGGAGGCGTATGAGGAGGGTGGCTCGTACGGGGAGGAGGAAGAGGAATTCGGCGCGGAGGGGCGGCACGGCCACGAGGAGGAGGTCCCCGAGTCGCTGGAGAGCCCCTTCAGCGAGGAAGAGGAGGCCGAGCTCGCCACCGAGCTGATGGGGGTCGTCTCGGAGGAGGAGCTCGAGCAGTTTCTGGGGAACTGGCTGAGGGCCGCCGCCAAGAAGGCCGGCGGAGTGCTGCGTTCGTCGGTCGGCCGGCAGCTCGGCGGCATGCTCAAGAACGTGGCCAAGAGGGCGCTGCCCACCCTGGGCGGTGCTCTGGGCAACGCGATCGTCCCGGGGGTCGGCGGCCAGATCGGCTCCAAGCTCGGCTCCTGGGCGAGCAGTCTCTTCGAGCTGGAGGCCGCGGGGGCCGACCCCGAGGAGTACGAGTTCGAGGCCGCCCGGCGCTTCGTGCGGTTCTCGGGCGCCGCTGCCGCCAACGCCGCACACGGCTCGCGCAGGGCCGCACCCCAGGTCCTCGCGCGTCAGGCGGTGCACTCGGCGGCGCGCAGGTACGCGCCCGGCGTGGCCCGCCGCTTTCCCGTCTTCGCCCGTCCGGCGCCCTGGTACTGGCCCGCGCCCGTGCCGGTCTGTGCCGACGCCTCGATGTCGCGGTCGGGAGGCGACATCGAGGACGGCAGCGCCCGGGCGGGGGCGGGGAGTTCGGGGGAAGAGGAGGAGCGGGTCTGGGGACGGGCCGAGGCGGGGTCGGCCGCGGGCGGGAGCGGCGGTGTCCGCGCTCCTGGGCATGCGGGCGGGCGTGCCACGTCGGGGCGTTGGGTGCGCCACGGCCGCAAGATCGTCATTCTGGGGGTCTGACCGTCATGGAGGTGCGGTCGGCGGCCGCCGCGCTGCTCGAGGGCGAGGCCCGTGCCCTGCTGACCCGGCTGGCCCGGGTCAAGCCGTTCGCGCTGCACGAGACCATGGTGCCCGCCGCCGCGCTGACCCCCGCCGCACAGACGGCCATCGAGCGCCATCTGGCGGCGGGGCGGGAGCGGCTGCGCGAGCAGGTCGTGCGCTATCTCGACTGGCTCGCCGGGCCCGGCAGCGAACGTCCGCCCGAGGTGATGCAGCGTCACTTCTCGGTGCTGCGCTGGCAGTTCAATGCCGTGCTCGCGCACTTCGACCTCTTCCAGGAGGCCGTCACCCAGCGCAGCGAGCGGTCGGTGGGGGTGTGGCTGTCCGGCCTGGACGTGGCGGCGCGCGACGCCCTCGTCACCCCGGGCACCCCGCTGGCCGAACCGTCGCCCGTGGTCTGCTACTTGGCGCGGGGGCCCGGCGGGGCCATCCGCCGGGTGCACACCCGGCTGCCGGGCGGCGGCCGCAGCCCCGTGTCGCTGATCCGGATACCCCGGGAACGCATGGTCGGCTACGGCATCGGCTCCTCCCTGACCCACGAGGTGGGCCACCTGGCCGCCGCCACACTCGGCCTCGTGGGCTCGCTGCGCCCCGTCCTGTACGAGGCCGAGCACCGCGCCCGCACCACGGCGCAGCAGACCGCCTTCCGCTACTGGGGGCAGACGCTCTCCGAGGTCCTTGCGGACCTGTACGCCGTGGGGAAGCTGGGCATCGGCGGCACGCTCGGCCTGATGGCGGTGGTGAGCCTGCCCAGCAGGCTGGTGTTCACCCCGGTCGCGGGCGATCCGCACCCCTTTCCCTACATCCGCGTGCGGTTGAGCTGTGCGATGGGCGAGGCCCTGTACCCGCACCCGCAGTGGCGGGAGCTGAGCCGCCTGTGGGCGCAGCTCTACCCGCCGCGACGGGCCCCGCGGGAGCTGCGGGACCTCATCGCCGCCCTGGAGCAGTCCATGCCCAGGTTCGTGTCCCTGCTCGCCGGGCACCGGCCGCACGCGCTGCGCGGCGCACGGCTGGCCGAGCTGATGCCGCGCACCGTGCGCGCGCCGGGCATCCTGCTGGCCCGCCACCGGGCCTGGTCCCGGCGGCCCGACCTGATGCACGGGGCGGCGCCCACCCTCGTCCTAGCGGTCCTGGGGCAGGCCAGGGCCGCCGCGCTCATCACCCCGGAGCAGGAGAGCCGGCTCCTGGGCGGGCTGCTCACCCACTGGGCGCTGACCGGCACCCTCGACACCGCCTCGCGGTGCGCCGCCCCGCGTGCTCCGGCACCGACATCCACGTACACGACAGCCCGATCCATGACCCACGAGAGCCGTTGAGGAGGCCGTCATGGCCACGATCGAAGTACGGCCCCAGCTGATCCAACAGGGCGGCCGCGTCTCCCTGTTCGGCACGCCGCGGCCGCTCGGCGCCGTCGAGGCGACCACGGCGCCCGCCACCGTCGCCGCCGTCCAGGCCGACTGGGAGGTCGTGGGGTTCGGGCCGATCCCCTCGGATCACCAGGACCCCACCCGCGCCTTCTGGGACGTGCCGGAGGACCAGCGGCCCGGCTCCTACACCGCGCGGGTGACGTTCCGCACCGCCGGGTCGCAGCCCGACGTGGGCGCCGCGGACATCACCGTGACCGTCCGGCCCATCGCCGCCGGGGACAGCATCAACGTCCAGCTGCGCAGGGCCGGTTCGGACCCCACGGACGACCAGGCCCTGTGGACGGCGATCCGGCGCAGCACCGACCGGATCTCGTTCAACGAGTACGCCGACTTCATCGACCCCATCATGTGCGGCGGCCCGCTGCCCGGCGCCCGCGATCCGCGCAAGCCGCCGGGCCTCCGCGCCCTGCCCTTCCCCGGAGTGGACGCGTACCGCCTGCTCAAGGTCGCCACCGAGGTGTTCCTGATCGTGCGCTGCGGGGTCCTGGTGTCCAAGGACGACCTGGCCGGACCGTTCGAGGGCGTCGACCTGGAGGAGGAGCGGCGGCGGTACGGGGAGGCGACCGACGGCGACGCGTTCGCGCGGGCCATCCAGGAGCGGTGGCGCCGCTACATCTCCTCCGCGACGCCCGGCGACCGGCGCCCGGACGAGCAGGACCTCGCCCTGCTGCCGTATCTCGGCGTGATCCGGCTCAAGCTCGGCGAACTCGCCATCACCGACGCCGACAAGTTCGGCGTCGAGTGCTTCGGGATCCTGCGCGACAAGCTCACCTTCCCCTGCTTCCTCGAACTGATCTGGTCGTACTGGCACGAGGAAGGGATGCTGGTCAACTCCGCCGAGGCGATCGCCCGCCGCTTCCAGAACCTGCACGGCCCCGGCGACCACGACCCGCTCACCCACGTCGACATCGACCCGCTGCGCGCCCTCAACCAGGTGATGTGGGGCTACGTGCAGGACGAGCAGAACCGGCTGTCGGCGCTGCGGCGCGCCTACGAGTACGACCACCAGTACGGCGTCACCCAACTCGCCGCCGGACAGGCGCCGTTGCGGCCGGTGGACAGCCGCCCGCGGTTCCTGGAGGCGTTCCACACACTGCTCAGCCTCACCTCGGTGTTCTTCCGTGAGGACGACGACACCACCGTCATCGCGGACGGCTTCCCGGTGCTCAACGCCCTCAAGGACGTCCACCTGCTGCTCACCGAGGGACAGCACAACCAGTACGGCGATCTGCCGTGGACCGCCCGGCAGGAAATGCTGATGGAGGAGTGGATCCTGGCGCGCCCGGAGATGCGGGAGTTCCTTCCCGGCCGCACGATGGTCGCCTACCCGGAGCGCTGGATGGACCGCGTCGACACCATGAAGCGGCTGCAGGGGTGGACCCCGGACACCGTCATCCACTTCCGCGATCTGGGGCGCTTCGGCGAGCAGCTGCTGCTGTCGATCCGCTTCGGGAACTGGAACTCCGTCAACGACCGCACCCAGGCGGCGAACTGGGCCCGCTACTGGCGCTCCGAGATCCAGGGCTACCTCCACTCCTACCGCTCGGTGACCGGGGTCGACCTGAGCATCGAACGCACGGACACGCAGATCGACGCCACCATGCCCGCCGTCCACCTGCGCCGCCGCCTGGCCGAGCAGCAGGGGCGCCACGGCGTCACCCGAGGACCCGAGCGGCAGGCCGTCGCCCCCGGCGCCGAACACCGGGCCATCGCACCGGCCGACCCCGTCGCCCACCGGCACGGGCGCCCCGCCGCATGGGGCGAACCCGCTCCGCGCCTGCCCGCCGCACGGGCCCCGCGCCCGCTGCCCGAACAGCCCCGCGACGGACGCCGGGCCCAGCTGCCGCCCGGCCGCCGCGCCCGGCCGGAAGGGGAGTGAGAGCCATGCCCGGCATCACCGTGAGCGAACCGGCGCCCGGTGCGGGCCGCCGCGCGACACGGCTGTGGACCACGACCGCGCCCAACCGCGGGTACGCCCGCGCGCTGGGGTGGGGGCGCCATCTGCCCGTGATCGAACGGACGTTGAACCCGCACCGCCGCTCGGCGTGGGACTGGAACGCCCTCGGCGACGAGGTCATGAAGTGGCAGGCGGCGCACGGCGTACGGGCCGACGGCGTCCTGGGCCCGGCCACCTGGTCGCTGCTCAGGGTCGCGGCGGGCGTGGCCAAGGACCCGGCGATCTCCTACCAACTCCCCGAGTACGGACCGGGCTTCCGCGCCACCGCCCGGCCCGAACACCGCTGGGGCAGGGCCGAGACCGCCCGCGCCCTGCTGGCCGTCGCGGCGCTCTGGCGACGGCGCCACCCCCGCGGCCCCGTGCTCGACATCACCTGCATCGGCCCGCGCGGGGGCGGGCCGATCTCCGGACGCCGCGCGCACCGGCTCGGCCTGGACGTGGACATCCGGCCCCCGCGCCCCGCGGGCCGTGCGGGGGGCGCCGGTCGTCCGGGAGCCGTGGACCGGCGGGCCCCCGGACACGACAGGGCGCTGACGCAGGAACTGGTCGACCTGCTGCGCGGCAACGGCATCCTGCGCGTGCACCTCATCGTCTTCGACGACCCCGAAGTGCGCGGCGTCCGGCCGCGACCGGGCCACGGCGCGCATCTGCACGTGCGGTTCGCCCCGCCGGAGCCGCCCGAGGACGAGACGGCGGTGCTGCGGGCGGGCGAGAGCGAGGCCGCGCGGCCACCGCGCCTCGGCACGCTCACCGTGGTGGGAGCCGGAGTGGGGACGGGGTCCGCCGCCCCGCCCTACCGCTTCACGGCCGAGGACCTGGAGTGGACCGCCCGGTTCGTCATCGGCGAGGCGGGCGGCCGCGACGACGCCGACAGCCATGCGGTCATCTGGGCGATGCTCAACCGGTACGCGCTGCTGACCCGCCCCTACTACCGCACCTTCCACGCCTTCCTGCGGGCCTACTCGACGCCGCTGCAACCGGTGCTCAAGAGCTGGGGCGCGAGCAGGCGGAACATGAACCGGCCCGACTACGTGCGCACCGGAGGCACCTTCGGCCCGCCCGCGCCGCCGGGCATCCCCCGGGGCCAGCGCCGCGTCCATCTCGACCTCCAGCGCCGCCCCTGGCCCCAACTGTCCGCCTCCGCACGTTCGGTGGCCACACGCGCGCTCACCGGTGCCCTCGCCAACCCGATCGGCAACGCCACCGAGTTCGGCTCCACGTACGTCTACTTCCACGACGCGCACCACCGGTATCCCGACGCGGCGCAGTGGCGCCGCTTCACCGAGGAGTATGCGGCGCGGATGAGGTGGCGGTGGATCGGCCCCGTGCCGGGCCTGGACCAGACGAAGAACACCTTCTTCGTGCAGCGCAGGCTCGCCGCCCTGCCCGCCGGCGCGGTGCGGGTCCTGCCGCCCTGAGCCGTGCCGCCGCGTCTCGCACGCCCGTCGGGAGGGGACATGCGCGTGCTCATCGAACTGCACCACCGTGGGGACGAGGCATACGGCCGGGTCCGCGTCGAAGGCGCGGCCCGGCCGGTCCCGTTCAGCAGCTGGCTGGACCTGCTGCGCCTCCTGGAGCGCCCTGCGCCGCCCCCGCTGCCGTCGCCCGCAGGGGAGGCACTCGGCGAGAGAGGCGACCCGGGGCCCACGGACTGAACGCCACCGGTCCCGCCTCCGTATGGAACGGCAGCGAGGAAGCGCACGGACGACCATCACGGGGGATGTCGCCATGCCGGACAAGCCGCAGCGGAGCGCACCACCGACCGACGACACGGACCCGCTGTTCTGCGGCCGCGAGCACCAGCTGCAAGCCCTGCGGGAACGCCTGCGCGCGGCGCGCGGCGGCCGCGCGCAACTGGTCGTCGTCGAGGGTCCCCCGGGCATCGGCAAGACGGCGCTGATCCGCCGCTTCCTGCGCACGGCGGAGTCCGTACGCCTGTCGGAGGCCAGCGGCGAGGAGAGCGAGACGACCCTCGCCTACGGCGTCCTCACCCAACTCCTGCCCGCACCCGCGGCAGGTGCGGGCCCGTCTCCGCAGGAGCAGCCCTGGCGGGCGGGCGCCCGGCTCCTCACCTTGCTGGAGGAGATCCCCGACGGCGCCGCCGCCGTGGTCGTCGTGGACGACGCGCACTGGGCGGATCTGCCCTCCCTGCAGGCCCTCACGTTCGCGCTGCGCCGACTGCGCAGCCGTCGGGTGCTCACCCTGCTGGCCGTGCAGCACCCCGCCGACACCCATCTCCCCGACGGATTACGGCGGTTGGCCACGGACGACCAGACCCTGCACCTCACGCTCGCCGGGCTGAGCGACGAGCAGACCGCGGCGCTGAGCGCCCGGCTCCTGCCCGCCCGCCTGCCCGGGCACGCCGCCGCCCGGCTGCGCGCCCACACCGAGGGCAACCCCCTCCACATCAGAGCGCTGCTGCGCCAGGTCCCGCCGGAGCTGTTGGCCGCCGTCGACGCGCCGCTGCCCGCGCCCCGCTCCTACGGCCTGCTCGTCCTGGGGCGCCTGGCGCACTGCGCGCACCCGACGCAGGACCTCGTCGCGGCGGCCAGTGTGCTCGGCCCGCGCAGCCCGCTCCACAAGGCGGCACGTCTGGCCGGCCTCGACCACCCGATGGCGGCCGTCGAACAGGCCGTCAAACAGGAGCTGTTGGAGGAGCACCTGACGGCCGGGCCGCCCGAACTGGTCTTCGCGCACCCACTGATCCGGGCCGCCGTCTACCACCACCTGGGCCCGGCGCGACGTGCCGCCCTGCATGCCGGAGCGGCACTGATCACCGACGACCTGTTCCGCCGGACGTGGCATCGCATGCTGGCCGCCCGCGACCCCGACTCCGCGCTCGTCGCCGACCTCTCGGCCGACGCCCGCAGGCAGGCCCAGGCCGGCTCCTGGTCCAGCGGGGCGTCCCTGGCGGGCCACGCCTCCCGTCTCGCCACGACCGCCCGGGAGCGGGAGCGGCTCACCGTCGAGGCGGCCGACGCACTGCTGAATGACGGCCGGGTGGAGGAGGCCGCCGAACTGGTCCACACCCTGCCGGCCGGCCCCCACTCCGCCGCCCAGCGCTATGCCCAGGGGCACCTGGCCTTCGTCCAGGGCGAGACCGCCACGGCCCAGGTGCTGCTTGACGACGCCTGGCGGCGCTGCGACAGCGCCACCGACCCGGACCTGGCACGACGCATCGCGGAACGGCTGACCTATGTGTGCCTCACCCAGGGGCGGGCCGAGGACGCGGTGCTGTGGGCCGACCGGGCCGACGGCCTGCCGCCCGCGCCGTTCAGCTGCGGGATGCCGCGCTTCGCCCAGCTGGCCGCGCTGGGGATGACCGGCGCCGCCGAGCGGGGCGGCGCGCTCGCCGCCCGGCTGCCCGAACCGGTCCTCGTGCCGGCCGGGGACATCGACCTGCTGCTCGGGCGGAGCGCGCTGCGGCTGCGCGCGGACGACCTCGACGGCAGCCGCGCGGACCTGCGGGCGGCGGCCCGGATCTGCCGGGGCGGCCCCGCACCCCAGCGGACCGTGACGGCCCTGCTGCTCGGCGAGGCCGAACTCCGGCTCGGACACTGGGACGAGGCGATGAGCCAGTTCGAGTCGGCCGCCTCGGTGGCCACCGAAGCGGGCCTGGCCTGGCTGGAGCCGATGGCCTACGCGGACGCCGCGCTGGTGCCGGCCCTGCGCGGCGAGACGGAGGCGGCGGCCGCCCGCATCCGATCGGCCCGCGACAGCATCGGACACGGCCACAGCGCATCGGCCCTGGCGCACGTGGCCCGGGCCCAGGCCCATCTCGCCGTGGCCCGGGGCGAGCTGGACCAGGCGGTGGAGGCGCTGCGCCCCCTGCTCGCCCTGCGGGGCGCCACGGCCGTGCCGCCCTGGCGCCACCTCCTGGCGGAGGCGCTGATCGGGCTCGGCGACCACGAGCGCGCCGACGCGCTCCTCGACGACTTGGAGGACCCCTCGGCCCACCAGGGCAGGCGCTCCGCACGGGCCGCCGCGGGCCGGCTGCGCGGCTGCCTGCTGGCCGCCCGCCAGCGGCCCCAGGAAGCCGAGGCCGTGTTCCGTGCCGCACTCGACCACGCGCAGGCGGTCCCCGACCCGTTCGCGCGGGCCCAAGTCCAGCTCGACTTCGGGGCGTTCCTGCGCCGCACCGGCAAACGCGCCGCCGCGACCGAGCACCTGCTGCCCGCGCTCGACGTCCTCACCGACCTGGCGGCGGCCCCCTACACCGCCCGCTGCGAGCGTGAACTCGCCTCCTGCGGGCGCTCCGCACAGCTTCCCGCCGACCTCACCCCGCAGGAACTCACCGTCGCCCAGCTGGCCAGCACCGGCCTGATGAACCGCCAGATCGCCCGCAGACTGGCCCTCAGCGTCAAGACCGTCGAGTTCCACCTCAGCCACGCCTACACCAAGCTGGGCATCGCTTCCCGGATGGACCTCGCGAAGACGCTGCCCACTCCGGGCGTGGCCTCGGAACCCTGATGCGGTGAGGCGCTCACTTCACGCCAACTTCCTCTGTTCCAGGGAAGGTTGGTTGGCGGCGTACCGCAACGGGGTATGCCTGTGGCACCACCACAACGCCGCCCTGGACCCCGGTGGTCTCGGCACACGCCACAGACACCCGCATGTGACCGTGATGTGGGTGGCGTCCGCCCACCCGGGAGATCTGCTTCCTTCGCCCTCTTCGCTGTCGCGGCACCCTCCACCATCCGGCCCCAGGCACCACGCAGCGCCGCAAGAGGGAAGCCATGACCGAGGAAGAAGTGACCGCGTTCGGGGTCCGGGCCCGGCGAGTCCGCGGCGATCAGGAAACACTGGTGGTCGAGGTGCGGGGCGAACTCGACATCCTCGCCGCCACCCGGCTGTCGCCCCAGCTCGAACACCTCGCCCAGGAGCCGTACCCCCGCCTGGTCCTCGACCTGCGCCCGGTGTCCTTCGTGGACTGCAGCGGCCTGTCGCTGCTGATGCGCGTACGCCACCACGTGGCGGCCCGCGACGGCGAACTCACCCTCGTCATCGACCGGCCGTTCTTCCGCCGCATCCTGCGCCTGGCCGGCCTGTCGGGCGTGTTCGTGATCAGGGGCAGCGTCAGCGACGCACTGGGACGGCCCGGGGGAGGGCGAGCGGGCACCGGCGCCGACGCGGCAGGCGATGCCGACACCGCCTGCGAGGCGAGCTCCGCGTAAGGCGAGCTCCGCGTGCGGCGTTGCGCGACCGGGCCGCCGCTCCCCGCGTCAGCGCACGACCTTGATCCCGAAAGGCGTCCCGAAGCCCAGCGCGAAGCCGATCGCGCTGTGCATCCCCGCGTACATCTCCATGCCGCGCGAGCCGACGATGCCGCCGAGGTCGAGGACGTCGCTCCAGCCGTACGCCGTCAGCAGCTCAGTGACGGCCTTCTTGGCGTCGGCGTCCTCGCCCGCCACGAACATGGTGTGGTCCCCGCCGCCGACCGCCCGCGGGTCGACGACGGTCTCCTGCTCCTGCGTGACGAAGGACTTGACGACCCGCACGCCGGGCAGGGAGCGCTGGATCTGCTCCCCGAGGCTGTCGCTGTCGCAGGGGTCGAGCTTCGGCATGACGCCCCAGGGCGTGGGCCAGGGGTGCTCGAGCTCGGGGTTGTAGACGTAGGGGACCGCGTAGTCGATCAGGACCTTGCCGCTCAGGGCGTCGGCGATGCCGGTCAGGGCCGCCACCGCGTTGTGGCCGTCGATGCCGTTGATGACGACCTGGTCGGCGGCCGCGGCGGCCTCACCGAAGGGGAGCAGGGTGACGCCGGGGCGGTCGGCGAGCCACTCCTTGTACGGGGCGTTGCCCATCATGTCCGGCTCGGTGCGGGCCAGCGTGGCGTCGACGTCGCGGGTGCCGACGAAGACCTCGTGGCCGAGCTCGGCCAGCTTGGCTGCGTGGGCTCGGCCACCGCCGCCGGTGCCGAGGACGGCGATCTTCGTGCGCTTGGTGGGGGTCATGGCTGCCTCCTGGGGGTTGGGGGACGGGGGATGTTTCAATTAGTACACACGTACTGAAGTGATGTCTAGATTTCGCCGCAAAACGGGCACGCGTAACCATCCTCCCTGGCTTCCGCTATATTGATGATTGATACATCTGTTCAGGATGCAGGTGTCGCAGTGAGCGTCGAAGCAGTCGACGCAGTCGGAGTGGACGTCGAAGTGAATCCGGAAGGGACGTGGCCATGACCGACGAGCGCGGCGCCAAGCGACGCCGGTACGCCCCGGAGCAGCGCGTCGAGGAGGTCACCGCGGCAGCGGAGCGGATCATCGCCGCACGCGGCATCGAAGGGCTGACCCACCGCGCGGTGGCCGAGGAGGCCGGCGTCCCGCTCGGGGCGACCACGTACCACTTCGCGAGCAAGGACGACCTGATCCAGGCCGCGCTCCGCCGCTCCGTCGACCGCTACGGCGCCTACCTGGACGACTGGGTCGCCCAGCGCCCGCACCTCACGCCCGAGCAGCTCACCGTGCTCCTCGCCGATTCCCTCATAGGCGGATACGCCGCCTCGCGCGGCCAGCAGATCACCGAGGCCGAGCTGTACGTGGCCGCGATGCGCCGCCCGGAACTGCGCCCGCTCGCCGACCAGTACATCGAGCTGGGCGTCAACGCCCTGTGCCGGTACGTCGATCCGCTCACCGCCCGGGCCGCCGTGATGGCCGCCAACGGGCTGTCCCTGCGCGCCGTCGCCGCGAGCGAACCCCCGAGCCGCGCCGAGGTGGAAGGCATCCTGCGCCGCATCCTGACCCCCAACCCCGCCCTGCCGGACACCCTCCATCACTGAGGCCCGACCATGAGTGCTCCCGCCCGGCTCGCCGACCCCCACGCCGCCGTACGAAAGGGGGCCTGCTGCGGCAGTTGGAGCTGTCGGGGGCGGAGGGGGAGCGGTGGCTGGAGAAGGTGTCGCGCGACGTCCTGGCGCTGCTGGCGGAGCGGGCTGCGACCACCGCCGAACTGGCCGCCGCCGTACCGGGGTTGGAGCGGCAGCTCGTGCTCTCGCCGGGCAAGCCCTATGAGTCGCGTCGCACCGTGGCGGCCGACGTGCTGTGCGTGCTGGCGGCCGAAGGGCGCGTCGTGCGCGGGGCGGCGCGAAGTGGTCCGGCACTGGCTCGCCGCGTTCGGGCCCGGCACCCTCGCGGACCTGAAGTGGTGGACGGGCTGGACGCTCACCGACACCCGTAAGGCCGTGGCGGGCTCGTGCCCGCGCTCTTCGACCGGATGGGCAACATCGGTCCGACCGTGTGGTGGGAGGGCCGCATCGTCGGCGGCTGGGCACAGCGCAAGGACGGCACCCTGGCCTGGCGGCTGCTGACGGACGCGGGCCGGGAGGCGCGTTCCGCCGTCGAGGCCGAGGCCGACCGGCTCACCGCCTTCCTCGGCGGCCGCCGCTTCACGCCCGCCTACCGCACGCCGCTGGAGCGTGAACTCGCCGCCTGAGGAAGGGGCTTACGGAAGAAGGGGCCCATCGATGCAATCGCGACCGGACAACGCGCCCGCGGAGCGCTGGCACGGACGCCGGAGACCCCCTGGCTGAAGCGGCGCGAGGGGCCTGCTCCGAGGTCCGGCATGATGGGCGGGTCGCCGGACAAGGGGCGGCTCGCACCGTCGGAGGGTTGCATGACGAAAGCCGACTTCACGCCCAGGTACTACCAAATCGAGCAGGCCCTGCGTCTCCGTATCGCGGGGCTGCGCCCGCACGATCTGCTGCCGTCGGACGCGGAGTTGTGCGCCGAGTTCAAGGTGAGCCGGATGACCGCGCGGTCGGCCGTGCAGCGGCTCGTCGCGGCGGGCCTTGTCTACCGGGTCTCCGGGCGGGGCACCTTCGTCGCCGAGTCGCTGCCGCACCGGCGCACCGAGAGCCTCGTGCGCTTCAGTGAGCAGATGCGGCGGCAAGGGCGCGAACCCTCGTCCAAGGTGCTCACGGCGGCGCTGCGCCCCGCCACGGACAGCGAGGCGAACCGGCTGTTCCTGCTCCCGCCCGTCGACGTCGTCGAGATCAGCCGCATACGCCTGGCCGACGGCGTCCCGACGGCCCGCGAGAGCGCGGTGTTCCCGCCGGACCTGACCTCGCTGCTCGAGGCCGACATCGCGAACCACTCCATGCACGAGGCCCTCAACGACCTCGGCAAGATCCCCACCCGCGGCCACTCGTCGATCAAGGCCGATGTGGCCGGCGCGGAGGAGGCCGACCTGCTGGCCGTGCCGCCCGGCACGGCGCTCCTCGTCGAACTGCGGCTCATCCTCGACCAGTACGACCAGCCGCTGGAACTCGCCGAGTCCCGCTATGTCAGCAGCCGGTACGCACTGGACGTGTCGTTCGACGTCGAGGCGCTCGGCCCTACGCAGTGACCAGGGCGGCGGCCCACTCGTGCACCGCGGGCTCGGTCAGCGAGTCCAGGTGCCAGGCGCCGCCCGTGTCCCCGACCCCGTCCGGCAGCGACGGGACGAAGACCGGCGAGAGCCCTGCCGCCTGGGCCGAGGCGAGGCCCGTGTGCGAGTCCTCGAACGCCACCGAGCGATCGGGCACCGCCCCCACGGCGGCGCACGCGGCCAGATAGATGTCGGGCGCGGGCTTGGGCTCGGCCACGTCGTCGACGGACACCGTCACCGGCAGCAGCTCCGCAAGCCCGGTGGACTCCAAGGTCAGCCGCAGCAGCGGGCGGGGGCTGTTGCTTGCCACCGCGACGGGCACCCGCGCGGCACAGGCGCGGACCAGGTCCACGGCCCCCGGCAGCGTCGCCACCCCCTGCTCCACCTCCTGCTGCACCCGCCCGAGGAGCGCGCCGGTCAGGGCCGCTTCGTCCCCCGGGCGCCCGAAGTGCCGCGCGAGGATGACGCCCAGGGCCGTCGGCGTCCGGCCGATGAGCATCTTCTTCTCGTCCAGGCCGAAGGCGAGCCCGTGCTGTTCGAAGAGCGCCTTCTCGGCGCGCGTCCAGCACGATTCGGTGTCGACCAGGAGGCCGTCGCAGTCGAAGACGACGGCGTCGACTTTCGTCGCCACGGGGTGGGGGGTGGGCACGACGGACACGGTGACTCCTTGGACGTGGGTTCCTTGGACGCGGGTGGGGCAGGGGGGGGTGCGCGGCGCCTCGCCGGCGCCCCCGGTGCACGGCTCAGTGCACGGTGACGTCGCTGATCTGCGGCCCCTCCTCGCTGCGCGGCTGCTGCGGCCGCGACTGCGGCTGCGTGAAGATCCAGTCCCGGGCGGTGGACCGGACGGTGGACCGGGACCCCTTCGGCTGGGCGGGGTCGGGGCGAGGGGCGGCCGGGGGCGGAGTCTGCAGCGCCTTCCGTACGTGGGCCGTCCACCGGTCGAGGACCGCCTGCGCCTCGGTGTGGTCGGCGCCCTCCGCCCAGAGGTGGGTGACCGGTTCGGCCGGGTCGGGCACGACCATGACCCAGCGGGTCTCGCTCTCCACGATCCGCACGCCCTCCGTGACGGAGGTGTCCCGGGTGCCGTCGGCCGCGGGCAGCGCCTCCGCCAGGGTGCGCATGAGAGAGCCCTTCGCCTGCCAGGGCGTGGGCACGGTGTGGTGCAGCACGTGGGGGCGGGGCGCACGGTCGACGACCGCGCTCAGCGGCTCCCGCGAGCGCGCAAGGAGGCCGGCCAGGTGCACCAGCGCGGCGAGGGCGTCGAAGGTGGGGGAGACGGCGGGCAGCACGAACCCGCCGCGCCCGTCGGCGGCCCACCGCACGCTCTCCTCCCGCGCGCTGCGGCTGAGGGCGTACGCCGAGTCGGTGGTCCGGCGCACCTCGGTGCCGCGGGCGGCGGCCAGGCGCTCGGCGCCGCGCGAGTAGGTCGCCGGAAGCGCGATGAGCCCGCCGGGCTCCGCCGCGGTGAGGAGGTCGAGGAAGACCAGCGGCAGCCGGTCCTCGGCGACGGGGCGTCCCAACTCGTCGATGACGTCGAGGCGTTCGCCCGCCGCGTCGATCCGTACGCCGAAGTCGGCCCCGGCCGCGGTCACCATGTCCCGCAGGGCGTTCCAGCCGAGGTCGTGCCCCCTGCCCTCGGCGCTGCCTGCGCCACCCGCGGCGCCGTCATCCTCCGCGCCGCCCTCATCCTCCGCGCCACCCGAACGCGCCTCCTGCTGACCGGAGTTGAGGACCAGCGACTCGATGCCCACGGAGCCGAGCAGCCCCGGCAGCAGCGCCGCCACGCTGTCGTGCGCCGCGTCCACCACGACCTTCAGCCCGGCCCCGGCGACACCCGCGGTGTCCACACCCGCCAGCAGCGTGCTCACGTAGGCGTCGGTGACCCCGCCGGGGCTGTGCAGGCTGCCGACGGCGTGCGGGTCGGAGCGGTACTCCTGGCGTGCGTAGACGCGGTCGAGCGCGCGCCGGGCCGCCGGGGACAGCTCGCATCCGTGCTCGTCCAGGAACAGCACGCGGACCCGGTCCGGCGCCCCCTGTACGGCGTGGACCACCACGCCGCCGGAGCTGTGCCGGGACGTCTGTTGGCGGGCCACGGGCAGCGGGACGTTCTCGATGTCGAGGACGTCGACCGCGTTGCACTGCAGGGTCGCCGTGAACGCGCGGGCCAGCGCCCGGGCGCCGGGGGAGCTGTCGCGGGCAACCGTGACGCGGGCGCCTTGGGGCAGGGTCGCGGCATACGTGCCGGCGAGCCGGACCATCAGGTCGGCGGTCATCTCGACGTTGAGGACGCCCGCGATGCCGTCGGCGCCGAAGAGGCTGGCCTGCTGGCGCGAGCCCCAGATCAGCGAGGAGTTGACGGCGGACCTCGGCTCGATGACCTTCTCCGGGTAGACGCGGACGCCGCCCCCGACGACGGCCTGTTCGCCGACCGTGCAGCCCGCTCCGACGACCGCGCCCTCGGCGATCTGGGCTCCGCCGAGCACCCGGGTCCGCTCTCCCACCACACAGCCGCGCAGCCGGGCGGACGGGCCGAGGTAGACCCCGCCGTGCACGATCGCCCGCTCGGTGACCGCCCGCGCCGCCACCACGGTGCCGGGGCCGATGACGGAGTGCGCGCCGACGACGGCGCCCGCCTCGACGCTCGCGTTCTCGCCGATGTAGCACGGCGCCCGGAGCTCCGCGTCCGGGTGGACCTGGGCCGTCGGGTGCACCCGGATCCCCGGCGCCCGCTCGAATCCGCCGAGGTCGAGGCGGACCCTGCCGTCGAGGAGGTCCTCGTGCGCCGTGACGTAGCTGTCGTGGGTGCCCACGTCCTCCCAGTAGCCCTCGGCCACGTAGCCGTACACGGGCCGTCCCTCGGCGAGCAGGCGGGGGAAGACGTCCTTGGCCCAGTCGGCCGGGCCGTCCGTGGGGACGTAGTCGAAGATCTCGGGTTCCATCACGTAGATGCCGGTGTTGACGGTGTCGGTGAAGACCTGGCCCCAGGTCGGCTTCTCCAGGAAGCGCTCGACGCGGCCGTCGTCGTCGACCACCGTGATGCCGAACTCCAGCGGATCGGGCACCCGCGTCAGACAGACGGTGGCCAGGGCGCCCTTGGCGCGGTGGAACGCGATGAGCTCGCTCAGGTCGATGTCGGTGAGCGCGTCGCCGGAGATGACGACGAAGGCGTCGTCGTGCAGTTCGGCCCGGGCGTTCAGGACGCTGCCCGCCGTGCCGAGCGGGGTCGTCTCGTGCGCGTACTGCAGGCGCATGCCGAGGTCGTCGCCGTCGCCGAACCGCGTGGTGATCAGATGGGCGAGGAACTGCACAGTGATCACTGTGTCGTCGAGCCCGTGCCGGGCCAGCAGCCGCAGCACGTGCTCCATGATCGGGCGCCCCGCCATCGGCAGGAGGGGCTTGGGAAGGTCACAGGTCATGGGGCGAAGGCGGGAGCCCTCACCGCCCGCCATCACAACAGCTTTCATCGCAGCAGCAGCCTTTCTCACATCAGCCAAAGAAGGTCGGTCACTTCGCCGGGGGAGTCCCCATGACCTTCAGGGCCGCGTCGATGACCTGGGCGATAAGGAGGGACTGTTCGATGGGGACGACATAGGAGGTCCTGCCGGAAAGAGCGCGGTCGATGTTCTCGACCATCAACTGGTACGGATCGGTGGCGGGGTAGGGCGAGACGTCCACGGGGCCGTTCGCCCGCGCGAGTTCCAGCTCGCACGGCTTGGCGCCCGCGGTGTAGGCGGGGTCGGACAGACGCACGGTCCCCTCGCTGCCCCGGAGGGTGAACTCCTCCTTGAGGTCGCCGAGCAGGGAGCAGGCGATGTCGGCGGTGCCCCCGCCGGGAAACCCGAGCGTCATGGCGATGGCGGAGTCCGCGGACGTCGCCGACCAGCGCTGGTGCTGGACCCGGCGCACCTGCGGGACCTGCCAGTCGAAGGCGGCGAGCGCCAGGGAGACCGCGTAGAAGCCCACGTCGTAGAGCGCGCCGCCGCCCAGTGCGTGCTCGCGGCGGTAGTTGCCGGCGTCGGGGGCGATGCCGTGGAAGTCGGCCGCGACGTGTTCGACCGTGCCGACCTCACGCGTCTCCAGGAGCGCCTCCATGTCCCGGGTGCGCGGATGCCAGCGGTTCCAGGCCGCCTCGACCAGCATCCGGTCCGCCTTGTGCGCCGCCTGGATCATGGAGTCGACCTCGGTGGCGGAGAGCCCCAGCGGCTTCTCGCACAGCACGTGCTTGCCCGCGGCCAGCGCCTCCTCCACCCACAGCCGATGGGCGGAGTTGTGCAGGGCCACGTACACGATGTCGACGTCCGGGTCGGCCAGCAGATCCGGATAACTCTCGTACGTCTTCGCCGGTTTGAGCAGGCGGGCCCGCCGCTCGTCGCGCGCGGCGACCGCGTGCAGCGTCGCGCCCTGCGCGGCGTGCACCGCCGGGCCCAGACTCGACTGGGCGATCGAACCGGCCCCGAGAAATCCCCAGTTGGCCATGTCAGTCCTCCAAAGAGAGTTGCTTGCCGTCGACTCCGAGCAGCGGTACGCCTTCGGCGGCCAGGAGATCGAGAACGAGGGAGCTCCACCCGAAGGACTCGGCTCCGTGCCCGTCCGCGTCGTGGGGTCCGTAGCACTCCCGCAGTCCCGCGTGCGCCGCGCATTCGGCGCTGCGCAGGGCGAGTTCACGCGCCTGGTCCGCGTAGCCGCGCTTGCGCAGCCCGCCGTGCAGATACCAGTTCAGATTCATCCAGCTCGACCCGCGGAAGATCGCCTCGGTGGCGAAGACGGCGTCGAAGGCGGGCTCCGTCGCGGCCACGCTGGAGACCGGGTAGCGGTGCCAGAACTCCCGCTCATTGAGCAGGTGTTCCTCGATGATCCGCTTGGCGATGTCGTCCGGAACGAAGTCGTTGATGATCGGGAACAGACAGCTCGCGGTGAGCGACCGCACCCGCTCCCCGGCCACCAGGTCGAGGTCGAAGAAGGCTCCGGCCTCCTCGTCCCAGCAGTGCTCGACGAGCGCGTGGCAGACGTCCTCGGAGCGGCGCAGCAGACCGGCCGACGCCTCGGCGGGCAGCCCCGCGTGCTGCGCGAGGCGGGCCAGTGCGGCCAGTCCGTCGGCGTAGATGGAGTTGACGAGGACGTCGTTCCACACGAACGTCCGCGCCTGGCGCAGCGGGCTCTCCGGATGCCGCCCGCCCGCATAGCCGTCGATCAGTGCGCGCATGGCACCGTGCCAGGCCGCCGCGACACCGTCCGGTGACACACCGTCAATTCCGAGTGCCCGGTCGTACTTGGGGCTCATGTCCAGACCCGACTCGTCGGGCTGGTAGATCTCCAGGAGACCCGTCGACGGGCTGGTGCGGTGCTCGTGCAGCCAGGTGAAGAAGCGCAGGGCGGGCGGCAGGACCTCGCGGAGCCAGACGTCGTCGCCCGTGGCCTCGTAGACCCGCTCGACGGCCCGCGCGAGCACCGGGGGAGCGATGGTGACCGAGCGCCACTCCTCCCACACGTCGATACGGAACTCCCGCGTCGCCTGCGGGCGCAGGTCGTCCTGCCACAGCATCATGTGGGGCAGGAATCCCGTGGTGGTGACGGCCGACACCAGTGAGGAGAGCTCCCGCTGGGCGCGCACCGGATCCAGGTGGGTGAGGGCGATCGCGTGGTAACTGCTGTCCCAGGCCCACTGGAAGGGATAGGTCGCGGGCGAAGGACAGGTGTAGTAGTACGGGCGTCCCGCACCGGCGGAGAATCCGCTGCGGTGGTTGGCCCGGAGCGTGGCGGCCGCCTCCTGCGCGGCCAGCCTCGCGGTCATCACATTCATTCGGTCAAGACTCCATGGAGGGGGCGGGCTGCGCCCGCGAGGGCTCGGCGACGGCCTGTTCGGTCCGCGCGAACCTGGTCACGGCGAGAAGGACGGCGGCGGCCACGATGAGCACCGCGGCGACCGTGAACGCGCGCTCCACGCCCACACGGTCGGACAGCGCGCCCAGCAGGAACGGCGCCACCATGATCGCCGCGGACACCATGAGCTGGACCCGGGCCGTGGCCCGCGCCGCGTGGTCGGGTGCCGTGGCGACGGCCATGGACAGGGTCAGCGGGAAGAGGTTCGCCACGCCGAGTCCGGCGAAGAAGAGCGAAGGGAGGGCGAGGGAGGGGGAGTTGGCCGCCCACAAGACCGTGAAGCTCACCGCGGTCAGCGCCAGCGCGAACCCGGTAAGGGCGGACGCCCCGCCCTGACGGCCCGACAGCCTGCTCCCGGCCAGACGCCCCACGAGCGTGCCGCCGTAGAAGAGGCTCAGGGCGGTGCCCGCCGCGCCCGACGACATGCCGACTCCGGTGGTCAGGTGCGGCGATCCGTACAGCACCAGGCAGAACTCCAGTCCCACCACGACACTGCACAGAACGCCCGCCAGCCAGAACCGCCCTGGCAGCCGCGCGGTGTGGTCCTTCCGTGGTGCGGCGGCGTCCCCCGGGGCACCGGCGGGGACTTCCGTGCGTCCGGACAGGAACGGCTCGCGCCGGAACACCCCGTACACCACGAGGAACGCGGCCAGCGGGACGAACAGCGTCGTCTGCCAGTCCGCGCCCAGCATCTCCATCGCGCCGATGGCCAGCGGGGCGGCGAGCGCCGCGGCACTGGCCGCGGCGTTCGCCTCCACCAACGCCCGCTCGCGCAGCGGCCCGTGGTGCTCGGCCAGGACCGACAGCGTCACCGTCTGCAGCAGCGCGCCGCTGACCCCCATGAGGGCCGCGGCCGCGAGCGTGACCGCGACCACGGGGCCGACCGCCATGAGCACGGCCCCCAGCGCCACCGCGCTGATGGACAGCCAGAAGGCCGAGCGGTAGCCGATCCGCCGCCGGACGCGCTCGAACGCCACGTTGACCAGCACGCCGCCCGCGGCGAAGACCGTGGAGTGCGTGCTCATCATCGCGTACGAGAAGTCCAGGTCCTCGCGCAGCAGCGGCAGGAGCGGGCCCTGCAGGTACAGGGCGAAGGCGTAGACGGCCAGACCCGCATAGGCCATGCGGGTCACCGGCCCCCGGCGGAAGTCCGCGACCTCGGAGGTCAAGCGGGGACCCCGATCTCGTCCACGCCGGCCTCGCGCTCCAGGTAGTCGAGGAGCACGCTCTCGCTGAGCATCGACGTCTTCATCGAGGCGCCGTTGCCGTAGTCGGTGAAGCCCTGGCGCACGCCCGCCTCGTCACCGAGGCCCACGCGGGTGGTGACCAGGGGACGCGCGTCCACGAGGCCCGTCTCGATCAACCGCAGGGCCACGGAGGCCACATGGGCCGACCGCGTCATGGGGAACTCGCGGACGTCGAAGGGGGTGGAGCGCAGGCGCAGCCCCTTGGCGAGGATCATCCAGGTGTTGAAGCGCTGCGGCGTCATCGAGGCGCCGTACAGGACGTACGTGCCGCCCGGCCGCAGCAGGCCCATCGCCAGCTCGCGGATGTCCTTGCCGCCGTGCTCGGGGGCGTCGATGTGCGGCAGGGCGTCGAAGACGTAGTCCGCGTACTGGTCGTGGTGCTCGTGCACGAAGGTGTCGAGCTCCTCGGCCTGGCTCTCCGCGTTGAACGCCCGTGCGGCGCCGTGCTGTTGGGCCAGGCGCATGCGCTGGTCGTTGCGGTCGATGACGGTGACCGAGCCCGCGCCCAGGTGGCGGTCGAGCACCTGTACGGCCAGCAGGGCGCTGGGTCCGGCGCCGAGGACCACGCAGTGGTCGCCGGGCTTGGGCGGGTTCATCAGCAGCGAGCGCAGCACCGAGGTGAGCGGCTCGACGATCGTCGCCAGGTCGGAGGGGATCGAGTCAGGGAGGATGACCGCGGCGGCCTGGTTGGCGTCGTAGAAGTTCCGCTCGGTGTAGAAGTTCGTCTCCATGCCGAGCTGGCCCGGGAAGAGCGGCCGCAGGGCGCGGTACTCGGCCATCCCGCCGAAGTCGGTCTGTCCCCAGTAACCGATGCGCTGACCGGGCTCCACGAGCCCCTTCAGGCGCGAGCCGACCTCGAGCACCCGGCCGACGTACTCGTGTCCCGGAATGATCGGCCAGGCGTCCGGAAACAGATGTCCCCTGAAGTACGAGACGTCGGTGGAGCATATGGAGACGGCTTCGGTCTCCAACAGCACCTCATCCGACTGGCATTTCAGGTCGGGCACCTGTGAGCGAACGATCTCACCGGGTGCCGTCATGAGGTACGCGTACACACTCTCTCCAAGGAACACAACAGGTGGTAACAGCAGGCGTGCTGACGCGGCATCAAGTCACGGCAGGCAGGCGCCTGGTGGCGCTGCCCCCCTACTCGATGCCAGCCGGCTGGGTCGTAAGTGATCTTCGACGCGACGACACTTTGGCAGATGTTCGGCTGTCTAGCCAGCGGCAACAAAACGGGCATAAATCAACGTTCTAGGGCGAAAGATCGGCCCACACTTCCAAGATCAAAGTGAGTCCAGTCACAGACTTGAGTGCTTTCCGCTACCCTGCGTGACCATCCCTGGAATGCGTGACGGACCGCCTCAACGGCGCTGCGGACGGCGGGAGTCCGCGGACACCCCTGGCGCGCCTGCTCCCCGCGGCACCCCCGGCCCTCTCCTCCCGCGCCCAGGAGCCTCGCGTGCGCCTCCCGCCTCCTGAGCCCCCGTCACGAAGGGTTCCCCTCCGAGCGCCCGCTGCGCCGCTCGTCTCGCACGGCACTCGCCACTGACGCCCCTTTACTGGTAACCGCCGGTACGTCTTGGGCGCGGCACGCGTCGAGCAGAGCGGCGAGCCGGCGCACGGGTGCCGAAGGCCGGACGGCCAGGAACATCTGCGCGGTCGGTACCGGAGGGGTGAAGGGCCGGAAGGCCGTACGGGGCGTGGGGACGGTCTCGGCCTTGGAGGCGTAGAACACCGTCCAGCTCGGCCGGCCCGTGCCGATGGAGGCGAGGGTGTCCTGGTCGGTGGAGAAGGCGGAGAAGGCCGGCCCCATGACCGGCTCGAACCCCGCTTCCCGACAGGCCCCGACGATCAGGTCGACCAGATGGGGATTCGCCTCGCGCGGAGCGATGCGCAGCGGAAGGCCGGCCAGGTCGGCGAGCGCCACGCGGTCGGCGGCCGCCAGGGGATGGCTCGCGGGCAGGGCCGCGACCAGCGGATCGCGCCAGACGGGAAGCAGGTCCAGGCCGGGGCTGCGCGCAAGGCCCCGGATGAAGGCGGCGTCGAGCTCCCCGTCCCGCACCTTCTGCAACCGGTCGGCGGCCGGGACGCCGACCAGCTCCACGGCGAGCTGCGGCGCGCGCTCGGCCAGGTCGTCCAGGAGCCGGTCGAGCCGCACGCCCAGCCCGACGTTCGTCCCGATGCGCAACACGGCCTCCTCCTCGGACCGCAGGGCCGCCATCGCGGCGAGCCCCGCGCGCTCGGCCTCCACCAGAGCGCGTGCGTGCGGCAGGAAGACCTCGCCCGCAGGCGTCAGCCGGACGCTGCGGGTGGTGCGCTCGAACAGGTCGAGCCCCACCTCCCGCTCCAGGCGCCGGATCTGCTGGCTGACCGTCGGCTGCACGATCCGCAGCCGCTCGGCGGCCCGCCCGAAGTGCAACTCCTCGGCGACGGCGAGGAAGTAGTGCGCTTGCCGCAGCTCCACGAAGGCATCTCCCCGGCGACCTGGGCGACTCATGGCCGTGATTGATCACGGTTCTTGATGAGTGTAAGAGCGAAGTGCTCATTGGTGGCGGGTGGTTGGCGCGGTGAACTGTCCCCAGGTCACAGCAGTGATCACGAAAGCCGCAGCCACCGCGACCACGTGAAGGGGACAGCCGGACATGCCGTACGCGCAGCTCGACGGAACCGACATCTACTACGAGGACCAGGGGGCCGACACCGGCCAGGCGCTGCTCTTCCTGCACGGCTGGGGCACCAGCGGCCGCGTGTGGGAGGCGCAGGTGGCGGATCTGGGCCGGGACCACCGTGTGGTCACGATGGACTGGCGCGGCTGCGGCCGCTCGGCACACCCGGCCGAGGGCAACACGACCGCGGGCAACACCGCCGACATCCTCGCCCTCATCGACATGCTCGGCCTCAACCGCCCCGTCCTGGTGGGCAGTTCGATGGGCGCGACCTTCGCCCTGGAGGCCGCGCTCGCGGCGCCGCAACGGGTCCTGGCAGTGGTGTCGGTCGACGGCCCCGGCCACTGGGCGCGCGAGGGCATGACCGAGGTGATCCGCGGCCTGCTCGACGGGTTCGCGTCGGACCGCGCGGCGACCGTCGCGGAGTGGGTGCCCACGTGGTTCGGGCCCGCTGCCGAGCGGGAGACGGTCGACGCGACGATCGAGCAGGTGCTCGCCTCGGGCACGGCCATCGACGACCTGTTCCGCGAGATCATCGGCGACACCCCGCCGCGCGACCTGTGCGAGACCCTCCCGCACCTCGCCGTCCCCGCGCTCTTCGTGCACGGGCCGCTCGACGCGATCCCCGTCGCGGTCTCCCGCACCCTGGCCGCGCTCGCCCCCCAGGGCGAACTCCAGGTCATCGAGGGCGCCGGACACATGCCGCACCAGGAACTCCCGGCGGAGTTCAACGCGGTGCTGCGCGCGGCGGTCGGGCGGATGGCGTCGGCGGGGGTTTGAGGGGGTGCGGGGGGCGGCCGGGAAAGCCGCTCAGCCTTCCCCGGGAAGGCCCGACTCGGCGCGACCGGCGTCGATCAGGTCGCCGAGCAGACGGGCGTGCTGCCCCGGCTGCGGGAGGCCGCCACCCAGGTGACGGCCCTGTCCGGCGACGGCTCCACCCTGGCCACGGCGGGTGCCCGCACCCTCGCCGAGGAGCCGGCCGCCACGCCCGCCGACCGGCACACGGCCTTCGCCCGCTACGAGGCCGCGCACCGCACCCTGGTCGACCCCCGGCAGGGCGATGTCACGACGGCCGCCGCGCTCATGGTCCCCGCGACCCGCGCCGGAGTCGCCGTCCGCAACGCCGCCTCCTGGCTCTGGCCCGCCGTCGCGGCCGGTTCCTGGATGCGCAACCGGATCACCCCGTCCCGCACCACCGCAACCGTCTGAGACGTCCTACGGCTGCGGGAGGTCCCTGACGAACACGAGCCCGTCACTGGCCGCCAACTGGGCCGGATCGAACGGGGCGTAGCCGAACCAGGGGGACACGCGGGGCACGGGCGGCGTGTCCGTGAGGGCCGCGGCCAGGTGCCGGGCGTCGAGGACGCAGCGCTCGTCGTCCGGGAGCGCGTACAGGAGTCCTTCGAGGGTGTCCGGCGGCGGGGTGTCCACGCCCTGGTGCCGGATCGTGCCGAGGGCCGTCGGCACGAAGGCGTACGCCCCGGCGCCGAGCCGGGAACTCACCAGCGCGCCGGCGCTCCACCACTCCACCCGTCCCTGCCACATCCGCATCGAGCTCTTGTCCCGCTGGAGATGGGAGTTGTGCGCGTGCACGAGGGCCGGGCCCCGGTCGGCGAGGGCGAGGAGGTTGTGGGCCATCATCAGGTCCCGCAGCGCGCACAGCCGCGCCATGCGCGACGGTGATGTGTCGGCCATCGCGTGGTGGTAGCGCAGCAGGCCGGTTGCGGTGCGCCCGTACAGGCGTGCCCGGTCCCGGTCATCACGTGAGGCCGCCGTGACGAGGTGTGGTGTCTGCATGTCGAGCAGTGCGCCCAAGTCGTCGGCCAGCACCCGGAGTTGGGCCGCCTCGGACGACTGCCCCGCCGACTGGGACGGGTCCATCATCGCGTCGGGGTTCGTCCAGCGGTCGTCGCTGCCCAGCAAGCGGTCGAGCGTTTCCGCGGTGCAGGGGATCAGCTCGGCCTCCATGTGGGCCGCGAGGTAGGCGTGGAGGGCGGTGAGGGACTGGCGGGGGCTCGCCGCCGCGGTGATCTCCAGCGGTCCGTCGAACCCGGCGAAGCGCAGCCGCTCGGAGGCGGGCCGACCCTCCTAGTCGGAGCGGATGTTGAAGGCGCGCATCCAGCGCACGAGTTCGCGATTGGCCGCCGAGGCGCCCCAGCCGTGGCTGAACCCGTGCTCCATGACCTCGTCGAGCGAGCCCGTGCCCGAGGTGACGTAGGCGTCGACGGCAAGGCCCTTCACGCAGTCGCTCTCGATCGTGATCGTCCGGTAGCCCTCCTGCTCGACGAGCTGCCGGAAGAGGCCGTTGCGCAGTTCGAGCAGGGCGTCCTCGCCGTGCGTGGGCTCGCCCAGGGCGAGCAGCCGGGGCCGGGCCCGCAGCAGCCCCATGACGGCGGCGGCCTCGACGGGGTGGGCGTCGGTGTCCTTGATGTCGGTAGCCATGCCTTCAACGGTATCGTTGAACATCCGGTGGAAACTTTTCCGCGGTATCGTCGGCCGCATGGGGAAAAAGCTTCAAAGCGAGGAACGGCTCAGGCCGGTCGATCTGGCCCGCGCCCACGGTCTGTCCACGCAGGCGATCAGGAATTACGAAGAGGCCGGCATCCTTCCGGCAGCCGCTCGCACCCCGACCGGCTACCGCACCTACACCTCGCTGCACGCCGCCGCCCTGCGCGCGTTTCTCGCCCTCGTCCCCGGCCACGGCCACCCCACGGCGACGTCGATCATGCAGACCGTGAACAGGGACGAGCTCGAGGAGGCGTTCCGCCTCGTCGACGAGAGCCACGCCCAACTCCTCGACGACCGGCGGACCCTCCAGGCCGTGGAGCGCGCCCTGCAAGGACTGGAACCGGCCACGGTCCAGCAGCCCGGCGCGGCGACCGGGGCTGCGAGCCGGTTCATCGGCCCCCTGGCGCAGGAGCTCGGCATCCGCCCGGCGACGCTCCGCACCTGGGAACGCGCCGGACTCGTGCGCCCGCGCCGCGACCCGCACACCGGGTACCGCGTCTACGACGAGGCCGACGTACGGGACACCCGGCTGACGCACCAACTCCGGCGCGGCGGCTACCCGCTGGACCAGATCGCCCCGCTGATCGCCCAGGTGCGGGCGGCGGGCGGCCTCGAACCGCTGGCGGCCACCCTGCGCGACTGGCACGGACGGCTGTCGGCCCGCGGACGCGCGATGCTGACCGGGGCCGCCGAACTGGACGCGTACCTGCACGAACGCGCCCGCTGAGACGTACGAACCGCTGAGACTTGCAGGCGGCTGAGACTTACGGGATGTCGACGACGGCTGACAGGCTGGCCGGGCACACGCGCCCCGCTGCGCACCCGGTGCCTCCTGGCACGCGAGACGAGAAGGAGGGCCCGGGATGCCCGAGAAGCTGACGCTGTCGACGTGGCCGACGCCGATGGAGCCCGCACCCCGCCTGGCCGAGGCCGTCGGGCTGCACGCCGACGACCTGTGGATCAAGCGCGACGACCTGACCGGCCTCGGCGGCGGCGGAAACAAGGTCCGCAAACTGGAGTGGCTGGTCGCCGACGCCCTGGCGCAGGGCGCGGACACCCTCGTCACCACCGGCGGCCCGCAGAGCAACCACGCCCGCCTCACCGCCGCGGCCGCCGCCCGCACCGGCCTCGACGCGGTCCTGGTGATGCCGGACGCCGCGCCCGCCCCGCCCCCGGTCGCCGGGAACCTCCTGCTCGACGCCCTCCTCGGAGCCCGGATCGTACGGGCCGAAGGGGCGTCGGGCGCCGCCGAGTTGACCAAGGCGGCGGAGGAGACCTGTGCGGCGCTGCGCGCCCAGGGCGCCCGCCCCTGCCTCGTCCCCTTCGGCGGCTCCAGCGCGCTCGGCGCCCGCGGCTACCTGGCGTCGGGCCGGGAGATCCTGGACCAGCAGCCCGGCGTACGGCACGTCGTCACCGCCCTCGGATCCGGCGGCACCATGGCAGGACTGCTCGCCGCCCTCGGCCCCGGCTGCGTCCTGGGCGTCGACGTCGGCGCCCTGCCCGACCCGGCGGCCACGGCCGCCGCGTTCCTCGGCGAACTCACCGGCCGCGCACAGCCGGTGGCGGAGCTGCGGGTGCGCGGGGACCAGGTCGGCGAGGCGTACGCGGTACTGCACCAGCCGGTCCTGGACGCCCTCACGACCGTCGCGGCCACCGAGGGCATGATCCTGGACCCCGTCTACACCGGCCGCGCCGCCGCCGGTCTGATCGCCGCCGTACGCGAGGGCGACATCCGCCCCGGCGAACGCACCGTGCTGCTCCACACCGGCGGCCTGCCGGGGCTCTTCGGCCACGGGGAAGCGGTGCGCAGGGCAGGGGAGTTGCTGCGGATCCAGCCCTGAGTCCGGGGCCGGTGAACGATCAGGCGAAGCGGCCGCCGTGGCCGGAGCGCCCCTCGGGGACAGACACCAGGCTCACCGCCACGTGCTCGCGTACCTCGTCGTCGAGCGCTCCCGCCACGGCATCGGTGATCGCGGCGACCAGGCGCGCGGCCGTCCTGCTCTGCCCGCCCCGCCCGCTCTATCCCCTGTAGCCCCGCAGCAGTGCGCCGAGGATGTCGGTCAGCCGGGGGCCGACGTCGACGACGGCGTGGGCCAGGTCCGGGTCCGACTCGTACAGGCGGCGCAGTTCGGTGCCCGGTGCGGCCATCTGCCACAGCGCCCCGGCCATCGACGTGGCCGTGGCGACGACGTTGACGGCCTGCTCCGGATCGAGCGGGGCCACCTCGCGCAGCGCCTCGCTCACGGCCCTGGCCTCGGCGACCGCGGTCAGCTTGAACGAACGGACCGTCTCCATCGAGACGTTGCGCTCCAGGTTCAGCGGGGTGTGGGCGAGCAGGTCGCAGAACAGGGGTCGGGCCACCAGTGACTCGGCCAGTACTTCGGCGACCGCGGTCAGGTCCGCCCCTTTGCCGCCGCCGTCGGCGAGCTGCCCGCGCACCGCCTGCGACCACTCCACCCACCCGGCGGCGGCCAGTCGCAGAAAGATCTCTTCCCGCGTCTCGAAGTAGCGGAGCATCGCCGACTTGTGCATGCCGACCTCGGCGGCGATGTCGGTCAGCGTCACCGACCGGATGCCCGCCGCCGTGGCCAGGCGGGCCGCCGCGTCGAGGATCGCGGCCTCGCGGGCGCGCTTGGCCTCGGGGCTCCGGGCCCGCGTGGGCTGACTCTGACTCCTGCTGCTGGCCATGGCGGCATCGTAGCGCAACGAGGTTGCGCTATTAACGAAACGGTGTTTTGCTATCTGCATGACAACCCAGACGTGGTTCATCACCGGTACGTCCCGCGGCTTCGGCCGCTCCCTCGCGGTCGCCGCTCTCCAGGCCGGTGACCAGGTCGTCGCCACCGCCCGCAGGCCGGAGCAACTCGCCGACCTGGTGCAGCAGTTCGGCGACAAGGTCCTCGCGCTCGCCCTCGACGTGACCGACGCGGAGGCGGCCGCCGCCGCGCTGGAGGCCGCCCAGGGCCGCTTCGGGCGCGTCGACGTGATCGTCAACAACGCCGGGTACGCGAACGTCGCCCCGGTCGAGACGGCCCCGGAGGACGACTTCCGCCGCCAGTTCGAGACGAACTTCTGGGGCGTGTACAACGTCTCCAAGGCGGCCCTTCCCTTGCTGAGGGCCCAAGGCGGCGGCACCGTCGTGCAGTTCTCCTCCATCGGCGGCCGGGTGGGCGGCACCCCGGGCCTCGGCTCCTACCAGGCGGCCAAGTTCGCCATTGACGGGCTCACCCGTGTCCTCGCCACCGAGACCGCGCCGTTCGGCATCCGCTACCTCGTCGTCGAGCCCAGCGGCTTCGCCACCGACTGGGCCGGCTCCTCCATGGAGATCCAGGCCGTCCCGGAGGAGTACCAGAAGACCGTCGGCGCCTTCACCGACCGGGCCCGCGACGCCGGCGACCCGGACCGCGCCGCCGACATCCTCGTCCGCACGGTCAAGCGCGACCACCTCCCCGCCCACCTGCCCCTGGGCGGAGACGCGGCACGGATGGCGCTGGACCACGCGCGGCGGCAGCTGGCCGAGGCCGAAGCCTGGCAGGAGGTGTCCGTCTCCGCCGACTTCGGCGCGGAGCACCCCGTCGAACTCCCGGCGGATGTCGCGTAGGGGAAGGCGGTGCCCGCGCGGGCGGACCTGTCGCTCACTACGTCTGGACGTAACCCTCCCTGAGCGACCCGCCCACCAGGTCCAGAACCGCCTCCGCCGCCGCTGCCAACGGCCCCGGGTCGCCCCGCTCGGCCACGAGCCGGTGCCCCTCCAGGAGCGCGGTGCCTCGCGGGGTGTCGGCGCCCAGCAGCCTGCGCGGCAGCCACTTGCCGATGCCCGTCCAGACGCCGTGGTGCGCGGTCAGGAGATGGGCCGCCTCGCGCACCGTGTGGTCGGCCACGGCGAGTTGGTCGTAGCGGTCAGTCCTGGGGGTGTCGAGCAGGTCGTCCATGAAGCAGGTGAGGAGATAGCGGCCGCGAGCCCACTCGGCGGAGGTGAGCGGGACGGGTCCCGCCGCGAGAACGGTGCGCGCCTGCGTGCGGACGCGGGCCAGGTCGCCGTGCGGGTCCAGCAGGGGCAGGCCCTGGGCGTAGATGTGCACGAGGGTGCCTCTGCGGTGGGTGCGCTCCCGCTCGAAGGCGTCGCCGACGTCCGCCACGGTGTGGAGGAACAGCTCGGCCAGGCGGCCCTCGTGGCGGATGACTTCACGGCGGGAGGCGTCGTCGTGGGGGAGGAGGACGGCAAGGTCCAGGTCGCTGAGGGGAGTTGCGCGCCCCTGGGCGGCCGAGCCGCCGAGGACGGCGCCCAACGCGTGGGGGAAGCGGGCCGTGACCAGGTGGAGGGCTTCGTCCGTTATGGCGGCGGTAGCAGCGGGCATGGGGGAGTTCTGACTGTTCATGCGTGTTGATCGTGCCAGCTCGGCCGGGCTTTCACAGCGCCGTCAGCGGCTGATCCCGGTCGAGTTGGACCCCTACGCCCGCGGTGGCCCCCGAGAGCATGCCCCACAGCGCGTTGCTCAGGAAGTCGGTCAAGTCGTCGGTGGAGCTGCGTGATTCGGGGTGGTTCACCCAGCGGTTGACCACCGCGTCCACCAGGCCGACCATGCCGAACGCGAGGTTGAGGCTGAAGCCCTTGGGTGCCGGCGCGCCGTCGAGCAGGCGCTCGGCGTAGATGTCCAGGAGCCGCGTCAGGCGCAGGGCGATGGCCGTGCGCGTGTCCGTGACCACGCGGGAGTTCGCGGGGCGGCGGCTGGCCGAACCCGTGCCGAGGAACTGGTGGAGGCGGGGGTGTTCCGCGGCCCAGCCCACGTAGGTGGCGACGGCGCGGCGGATGGCCTCGCGGATCGTGCCCTGGGGGTCGAGGGCCGGGGACAGCGAGGCCATCAGGTCGTCGAGGATGCGGGCGCGGATCTGTTCGTCGAGGTCCTCGCGGCTGCGGAAGATCCGGTAGACGACCGAGCGGGGCATCCCGGCCTCGTCGCCGATCGCCGCCACGCTCACCGAACTCCCGTCGCGGCCAATGGCGTTGAGGGCGGCGGCGAGGACCCGGTCGCGGCGCTCGGCGCGATGGTCGTCCCACCGCGTGTCCCGGCCGTCCGGGCGTTCGTCCGTGCGCGTATTCCTCTTCACCACGGCGAGGATCCTACGCCGCGGCCGTGATCATGCAGGGACCCCGGGATCATGCAGCGTCCCCGGGGCGCGACGGTCAGTGGCGCAGGTCACATTCTGAGCGGTACCTGCGACAGAGTGACACAGGTAAATTGCGGGCACAGACGGAGGAGGAGCCGCCCGGCCCGACGCGGCACCCGGAAGCGGCAGTTGGCGGGTGGCGGCTCCGTGGCGAAGGCAGGCACGGGCCCGTCGCGAGCGCACTCCCAGCACCACCCCGGCACAGCCCGATCGGAAGCAGCGGCACCAGGTACCAGGCACCAGGCAGCGCGCAACAGGCAGCAAAGGGGACGGACATGGAGCACCAGCACGCCGATGTGGACGTCGACGTACTGATCGTCGGCGCAGGGGTGTCCGGCATCAGCGCGGCCTGCCACCTGCGCAAGGGCAACCCCGAGACCTCGTACGTGATCCTGGAGCGGCGCGGCAGGATCGGCGGCACCTGGGACCTGTTCCGCTACCCGGGCGTGCGCTCGGACTCGGACATGTACACCTTCGGCTACCGCTTCCGCGCCTGGCGCGGCACCAAGGTCCTCGCCGCGGGCCCCGACATCCGCCGGTACGTGCAGGACACCGCCGACGCGCACGGCGTCTCGGAACACATCCGCTTCGGGCGCCGGGCCGTCAGGGCCAACTGGTCCAGCGAGCACGGGCGTTGGACGGTCGAGGTGCAGGACGAGGCCGGCGGCGAGAGCGAGGTCTACACCGCCCGCTTCCTCCTCGGCGCCACCGGCTACTACGACTACGACTCCGGCCACCACCCCGAGTTCCCCGGCGAGGGCCGCTTCGGCGGCACCCTCGTCCATCCGCAGTTCTGGCCCGAGGACCTCGACCACACCGGTAAGCGCGTGGTCGTCATCGGCAGCGGCGCCACCGCCATCACCCTGGTCCCGGCGATGGCCGCCGACGCCGCGCACGTCACCATGGTGCAGCGCTCACCCACGTACATCCTGGCGCTCCCCGAGGACGACCCCGTCTCGCTCGTCCTGCGCAGGCTGCGCGTCCCGGCCGGGCTCGTCCACCGGGTCGGCCGCACCCGCAACATCGCCATGCAGCGCGGACTGTACGCCGCCTGCCGCAAGGCCCCGCGCCTCATGCGCACGGTGCTGCTGCGCGCGGTACGGGCCCAGGTCGGCCCGCAGGTCGACATGCGG
This sequence comes from Streptomyces odontotermitis, assembly GCF_050510915.1. NCBI lineage: Bacteria > Bacillati > Actinomycetota > Actinomycetes > Kitasatosporales > Streptomycetaceae > Streptomyces > Streptomyces odontotermitis. The sequence continues at coordinate 303,235 of NZ_JBNJLS010000006.1, forward strand.
CACTTCACGCCCGCGTACAAGCCCTGGGACCAGAGGCTGTGCGTCGTGCCCGGCGGTGACCTCTTCCGCGCGCTGAAGAGGGGGAAGGCGTCGGTGGTCACCGACCACATCGACACGTTCACCGAGACCGGCGTCAAGGTGAAGTCCGGCGAGGAGATCCCCGCCGACATCGTCATCACCGCGACCGGCCTGCGCATCCAGCTCGTCGGCGGCATGGAGCTGACCGTCGACGGACGCCCCGTCAACCCGCGCGAACACGTCCTCTACAAGGGCGTGCTGCTCGACGGCGTCCCCAACATGGCCGTCGTCATCGGCTACACCAACGCCTCCTGGACCCTCAAGGCCGACCTCGCCAGCGCCTACGTGAGCAGGCTCCTCACCTACATGGAGCGGCGGGGCCTCACCCAGGTCACGCCCGTCGCCACGGACGCCGACCGCGCCGACGTGTCCGTCATGGCGGAGTCCCTGTCCTCCGGATACATCGCCCGCGGCGACGCGATCATGCCCCGCCAGGGCACCCGCGACCCGTGGCGGATCTGGAACAACTACTACCGCGACCGCAAGACGCTGCGGCGCGCCCCCATCGCGGACCCCGTCCTCCGCTTCGACCGCGCGGCGACGCCTGCGGCCCCCCACCACGAGAGCGATCAGCAGGACCGGACCCAGGTGGCCTGACCGAGAGAGCGAGGGACGACGAACGATGAGCACCTCACCCACGTACGAGAACACCGGCGCGCCGACGCGGCACGACACCGGCAAGAAGCCGCCGCACGACACCGCACAGCATGCGCCGCACGACACCGGCAAACTGACGTACCACGAGCGGCTGCAGACCCTCTCCGAGGCGTCGGTGCACATCCACTTCGACGCGTTCACCGACATCGACTGGGACCACCCCGACTTCGCCATCGACCCGACCGACCCCCGCTGGGTGCTCCCGGACGCCGACCCGCTCGGCGCCCACCCCTGGTACAAGAGGCAGCCCCTGGAGGTCCGCACCCGCATCGGCCTGTGGCGGTACGCCAACATCGTCAAGGTGGGCATGCAGTTCGAGAACGTCCTCATCCGCGGGGTGATGGACTACCTCTTCGCGCTGCGCAACCAGAACCCCGAGTTCCGCTACCTCACCCACGAGGTCACCGAGGAGTGCCACCACACGCAGATGTTCCAGGAGTTCGTGAACCGCTCGGGCGCCGACGTGCCCGGCGGACGCCGCTCCTTCCGCGTGGTCAGCCGCTTCCTCCCGCTGGCCGGATCCCTGCTCCCCGAGTCCTTCTTCACCGGCGTGCTCGCGGGCGAGGAACCCATCGACCACGTCCAGAAGGCGATCCTGCGCGGCGGCGCGGACATCCACCCCCTCATGCGGCGCCTGATGCAGATCCACATCGCCGAAGAGGCGCGGCACATCTCCTTCGCCCACGAATTCCTGCGCCAGAAGGTCCCCGGCTACGGAAAGGCGCGCAAGGGCGCCCTGTCGGTGGCGTTCCCGGTCATCATGCGCGTCCTCGGCGACGTCATCGTCGTCCCCGACCGCAGGACCGCCGCGAAGATCGGCGTGCCCCACTGGGTCATCAAGGACATCTTCTGGAAGTCCCCCGACGGCCAGAAGCTGCTCCGCGACCTCTTCTCGGACGTACGGATGCTCGCCGAGGAGATCGGCCTCATGAACAGGACCTCCCGGCGGGTGTGGCGGATGCTGCGCATCGACGGCCGCCCGTCCCGCTACCGGGGCGAGCCCGCCCCGCGCAACGCCTGAACCCCTGACCGGCGCCCCCCGACGCGCCCGCAACGGGGCCCGCCCGGCCGCCCCCCCCCGGCTCTCGCAGTCCTTGAACGGAGATTCCCTCCCCATGCCCTACGTCGTCACCCGGTCGTGCTGCGCCGACGCGTCGTGTGTGCTGGCCTGCCCGGTCAACTGCATCCACCCCGCCCCCGGTGAACCGGGCTTCGGCGAGACCGAGATGCTCTACGTCGACCCGCGCACCTGCGTGGACTGCGGCGCCTGCACCACGGCCTGCCCGGTCGACGCGCTCAAGCCGCACACGCAACTGGCCCCCGCAGAGCTGCCGTTCCTCGAACTCAACCGCGCCTACTACGACACCGCACCGCACGCCGACCGCACCCCCATGGCGCTCGTCCCCGCCGGACGCCGCAAGCCCGAGGGCGAGTTGAGGGTCGCCGTGGTCGGCGCCGGACCGGCCGGACTCTTCGCCGCCGACGAACTGCTGCGCCACTCCGGGGTCGGCGTGACCGTGTACGACCGGCTGCCCACCCCCTACGGCCTCGCCCGCGCCGGGGTCGCCCCCGACCACCAGGACACCCAGCAGGTGGCCCGGCTCTTTCGCGCCATCGAGAGCCAGCCCGGCTTCACGTACCGCCTCAACACGGAAGTCGGCCGCGACCTCCACCACGAGGACCTGGTGCGCGACCACCACGCCGTGATCTACGCCGTGGGCGCCGCCACCGACCGCCGCCTCGGCATCGACGGCGAGGACCTGCCCGGCAGCCACTCCGCCACCGACTTCGTGGCCTGGTACAACGGCCACCCCGACCACAGCGCCACCACCTACCCGCTGGACGGGGAACGGGCGGTCGTCATCGGCAACGGCAACGTCGCCCTGGACGTCGCCCGCATCCTGACCACCGACCCCGAGACCCTGGCCCGCACCGACATCTCCGACAGCGCCCTCACCGCCCTGCGGGCGAGCCGCATCCGCGAGGTCGTCGTGCTCGGCCGCCGCGGCCCGGCCGAGGCGTCGTTCACCCTCCCGGAACTGATCGCCCTGGCGGCAGTCGACGACATCGACATCGTGGTGGAGGGCTGGCCCGAGGACGTCGAGGCGGAGGCCACGCCGAAGACGAAGATCCTCGCTGAACTCGCCGCCCGCACACCGGTGAGGGGGCGCCGCCGCATCGTCCTGCGCTTCCTGACGAGTCCGGCGCGGATAGCCGGCGGGGGAGCGGTGCAGGGCCTGGAAGTCGTACGGAACGAACTGCGCACCGACGAGGACGGCACGGTAAGGGCGGTCTCCACGGTGGAAGTTGAGCGCAACGAGCCCCTTGAGCCCCTTGAGCCCTTTGAGACCCTTGAGGCCGGGCTCGTGCTGCGCGCGGTGGGCTACCGCGCCCAGCCCGTGGCGGGGCTGCCCTTCGACGAGGCGACCGGCACTGTCCCGCACGAGCGGGGCCGGGTCGAGCCGGGCGTCTATGTGGCGGGCTGGATCAAGCGCGGCAGTACGGGATTCATCGGCACCAACAAGTCCTGCGCACAGGAGACGGTGGCCGCCCTCCTCGACGACTTCGAGGCGGGTCGGCTGACTGCCTCACCGTCGCCCGCCGCGCGGCCCCCGGGGGCCGTCGGGCTCGACGGCTGGCGGGCGATCGACCGCGCCGAGCGAGCCGCGGGTGCGCGCGCGGGACGCCCGCGCGTGAAGATCGTGGAAGGGGAGGCGCTGCTCGATGCCGCGCGCCCGGCGGCAGGGCGCGAGACGCGTGCACCCGTCAACTCCCGTCGGCCTCAAGCCTCTTTGCAGGGCGAGGCCGACGGGAGCTGAGGGTGCGATGCGGGACGGCCGGGTACTACAGGCCGCGCGTGCAGTAGTAGGGGATCCAGCCGCGGATACCCCGGTAGGAGATCGGCTTCCAGGTCTTGGACTTGTGGCCGCAGAGGTTGTAGGACCCGCCCTCGGAGGTCGAGCCCGTCGAGCATGCCTTGGAGCCCTTGGGGAGCAGACCGAGCGCGGTGCCGTTCACCGCCTTGGTCTTACGGATCTTCACGCTCTCGGCCGCCTCGACGTAGACGCACTCGGCGGCGGAGGGGGAGGCGGACGCGGCCGTGGTGCCGGCGGCCTTGGGCGTGCCGGCCACGGCGACACCACCGGTCATGGCGGACCCGATGAGGGCAATCGACGCGATGGCGGGAGCTATCTGCCTGAGTCTCATATGTCGTCCCCGTCTTGTTTGTTGTCGGAATGTGTCCGGGGAGATCCACATCCATCCGGACACGATCAAGAGTCGAACACGTTAGCGCACGGCGCCTCGTGTGCCTCAACGGACCCTGGGGGAGGGGACGGTGGGGCTCTGGCTCCACGCTCCTCCGCCCTCTCCGAGCGGCGCCTCCCTCCTCTGAGTCGCCTGCCCTCAGCTGTCCCTGAGCCACTTCAAGGGCGGCGTCGCTGAAGGCGCGGACGCGGGCCGTCGCGCCGTCGGAGCGCCAGAGCAGGCGACTCAGAGGGATGAGGCGCCGCCCGGCGGGCGAAGGGGTGCCCCGCCGGAACGGCGAGCATGCGTGCCTCCCGTACGAGAACCGGGCCCATGGCCACGTCCTCCTCCCGCACCGGATGGCAGGCCGGCGCGAGATCCGCCTCACCGGCGCGCAGCCACGGCAGGACCTCCGACGGATCGGCCTCACGGATCCGGACGTCGCAGTCGGGGTGCCGGTCACGGAACAACTGCGTGACGCCGACGAGGAGTTGCCTCGCGGCCGGTCCGTTGAAGGCGACCCGCAGCGCGCCGGTCAGGCCGCGCCCGGAGTCGACCGCCCGCTCGAACGCCGCGGTGATCTGCGACCAGGCGGGGCGTATCCCCTCGTACAACTGCCGCCCCGCCAGCGGCAGTTCGACACGGCGGCCGGTGCCGGCGCCGAGCTGGACTTCCGCCCGGCCGCCGCCAAGTGGGGCGCCAAGCCGCCGCTGATGAGCGGGCGCGACACCATCGTCACCACGATCCTGGGCATGTTCACCGGCCGTGTGGACACCACCCACCAGGTCACCAACCCGCGCATCTCCATCGACGGGGACACCGCACGCCTCACCGCCCTGGCCGAGGCCCAGCACCTCCTCGTCGCAGACCCGGCCAAGCACGCCCTCCTGAAGAACCCCTACGACGTCGACCTGGTGCGCGAGGACGACCGCTGGGTCATCCGGCACCTGCGCATCGACAACACCTGGTTGACCGACCGGTGACCCGACCGCCATCTTCGGCTGACGCGACGCGGCAGGCCCGGGTACGCGTGGTTCATGCCTCCACGAGGGCGGCCAGGTTGTCCAGCGCCATGCGGGTGCCGGTCTCGTTGTCGGCGGGGGCGATCGCGTCGGGGATGCCCTCGTGGACGATGACGACCTCGGTGCCGCCGTCGACGTCGGTCAGGGTCGTGGTCAGCGTCATGGCGCCGCGCAGTGCGGGGTCGTCGGTCTCGAACTCCATGACCTCGACCACACGCTCGTCCGGGACGAGTTCGGTGAAGTGGCCGTGGTACGTGTCCGTGTGCGAGGCCGACTTGCCGGTCTCGCCCGGCGCGTCATAGGTCAGCGAGATCCGAAAGGCGCCGCCTACGCGGGCGTCGAACTCATGGACCTGGCTGCTCATGCCGGACGGCACCCGCCACCTCACGATCGCCTCGGCGTCCACGAGGGCTCGGTAGACGACGGTGCGCGGGGCGTTCACGCGCCGGGAGATCCGCGTGGAGTACATGGCCTCGACCTTAAGTCTCGAACTCTCCTCATCAGACCAGCAGGACGAGCTTCCCGCGCACATGCCCGTTCTCACCGGCCCGGTGCGCCTCCGCGACCTCGCTCAGCGGGAAGGTCTGCGCGACCGGGAGCGAGAACCGTCCGGCCTCGATCAGCGCGCCGATCTCGCCGAGCACATGCACCGCGCGGCCCGCGTCTCCCCGGCTGAACCTCACGCCGTACTGCTGCGCGCCCGCGAAGTCGGCGACCGTGATGACGTGTTCGGGGCCGCCGGCGAGGTCGATCAGCTCGGGCAGGACGCCGCTCCCCGCGACGTCGAGGGCCAGGCCGACGCCGTCCGGTGCGAGTGCGCGCACCCGCTCGGCCATCCCCTCGCCGTACGCGACGGGCTCGGCTCCCAAGGAGCGCAGGTAGTCATGGTTGGCCGAACTCGCCGTGCCGATCACGCGGGCGCCGCGGACCACGGCGAACTGCACCGCGGCGCTGCCGACACTGCCGGACGCGCCGTTGACGAGCAGCGTGCTGCCGCTCTCGACGCCGAGCTGGTCCAGCGCGCGCATCGATGTCTCGATGGCGGCGGGCAGCGCGGCGGCGCCGGCGAAGTCGAGCGAGGGCGGGACCGGCGCGTAGTGGGCCAGCACCGCCAGCTCGGCCTGGGCCCCCTCCTGGGCACAGAAGCCGAACACGCGATCCCCGACGGCCACGTCCGTGACGCCCTCGCCGAGCTCGTCGACGACGCCCGCCGCCTCATAGCCCAGGGTCTGCGGGAGCTGCTCGTCCATCAGGCCCTCGCGCTTCTTCCAGTCGCTCGGGTTGAGTCCGGCGGCGCGCACCGCGATCCGCACCTGGCCGGGGCCCGGGTGCGGATCGGGCAGCTCCACGATCTCGAGGACCTCCGGGCCGCCGAACCGGCTGAAACGGGCCGCCTTCATCGCACACACGCTCCTCGCTCATCGCACGTCCCAGGCTGTGCGTTCCTCACACCGTACGTAGCCTCTCAGCGGGCCGCGCGCCGGTAGGTCCCCGGGGTGATGCCGTACGCGCGCTTGAACCACCGGTTGAAGTGGGCCTGATCGGAGAACCCGGCGGCTGCCGCCGCGTCCGCCGCCGATCGTCCGCCGGCCAGCAGGTGCCGTGCGTGGCGGAGCCGCAGGAGGCGCTGGTAGTGGCTGGGTGCCACGCCGTACTCCGTACGGAAGGCTCGGTACAGGGCGAAGCGGCTGCAGCCCGCCGCGGCGGCCAGGCCGTCCGCCGAAAGCGGCTCGAGGAAGGCGTCGTTGAGGAGCGTGTGCGTTTGCCGCGCGGCCCGGCGCTGCGCCTCGCCTTCCAGCGTGCGGGTGCGGGGCGCCCGCGTCGCGCCGCGCTGCGCGAGCGTCACCACGGTCGTCGTCAGCAGCTCCTCGCGCGCCAACTCATCGCAAGGGCGCACCAATGCCGCGTGCAGGCGGGCCAGGACCCCGGTGAGCCGGGGGTCCGCCAGCACGGGGCGGACGAACAGCGGCATCGCTCCCGCGCCATGATCCGCCGCGTCGCCCAGGATGTCGCGCACGACGGACGGACCGATGTGCACGATGCGGTACTGGTACCCCAACTCGGCGGCGGCACGGCCGTCGTGGATCTCATCGGGGTTGAAGGCCATCACCATGCCCGCGCCACTGGTGTGGTCGGCCCCGCGACAGTGGAAGGTCTGCGCGCCCAGGTCGGTGATGCCGAAGGAGTAGGTGTCGTGGCTGTGCGGCGCGTACACGTGGCGGAAGAAGTGCGCGTGCATCGCCTCCAAGGGGCGGGCCTCATCGCGCCAGCGTTCAAGTCACGGGGAGATCCGTCGGACAGAGTCGGCGCCATGGCAACGAACGCGAGGAACGCGGCTACGGCTGGCGCGACGGGTAAGGCACGCAAGGCATACAAGGCATACAAGGCGCGCAATCCGCACGTACTGCTGATGGTGACCATGGTGCTGTGGGGGAGGGGGACCGTCCCGCCTTCTGGGCGACCTGCTCTTTCTGCTCAGCGCGGTGTGCTGGGCGGCCTACACCCTGGTCGGACCCGCGCGTGCTGGCGGGCATGGACCCGCTGCGGGCCACCACGTACGCGACGTGCGCGGGGGCCGTGCTGCTCGGCGTGCTCGCGGTCCCCGATGTGCCGGAGGTGGCGTGGGGCGAGCTTCCGGCCGCCGTCTGGTGGAACATCGCCTACCTCGCCGTCGGTGCGGCGGCCGTGGCCAACCTCCTCTACTACCGGGGGGTCGGGGCCGTGGGCCCGGCGCCGGTGCCGTGCTCGCGGTGACGCGGGGCGGCGGCAAGGCCGAAGCCCCGGTCCCCGGCCCGCGGCGCTGAGGCCGGGGAGGGCTGGGGACCGGAACATGCGGCAGAGGGGCTACCGGCGACTCAGAGAACACCCGTGTTCGCCGGGTCGGTCAGGTCGGTGGTGACCGGGCCGGGCGGGCAGATCTCCGGGGTCGGGCCCGGCGGGCAGATCTCCGGCTTCACCGAGGGCTTGCCCGGCTTGCGGATCTTGTTCTTGTTGTCCTTGTGCGTCTTGCGCAGGTCCTTCTTGACCGGCTTGTTCGTCTTGTTCGTCTTGTTGGCGGGGGCCTTCGACTGCCAGGAGGTGACCGTGCCGTTCGGGGTCAGCTTCACGTACACGCCGTCGTTGATGGTCACCGCGGCCTTGTTGACGGCCGTGAGGGTGCCCAGGTGCGTCTTCCCGAGCCAGATCTCGGCCTGGTAGCCCTTGGAGAGCTTGTAGACCTTCGCGGTCATGCCGCCGCGCAGCTTCACGGTCTTCACGTACGTGCGCTTGGTCTGCTTCTTGGCGACCGTGGAGGTCTCGGGGCCGGTGGGCTGCTCGCAGGCCAGGGCGGTGGCGGCAGAGGCGCCGAGGGTGGCGGTGGCCGCGAGGGCGATGACTCCGGTACGCAGGGACTTGCGCATGGCGGTGCTCCTTGAATAGCTGAGTGTGGGGGGATTTCGCCGTTGTGCGGACCCGTGTTCCGTCCGCTTTCCGACACTTCTAAGCTAAATGCGGCTTATCTACGGCTTTGCAAGGTCTTGTAACGGCCTTTACTCGACTGCCGCGCGGGCACCTCACAGTGTGCCGGGCTGCGCCACGCAGGGTCCTCATGGCGCCGCCCGCGGCCCTGATCGCGCAGGTCAGGGGGCGACGGAGAGGACGAGCTTGCCGGTGGTCCTGCCGGTCTCCCCGCGTTCGTGGGCCCGGGCCGCCTCGGCCAGCGGGAAGACCTCGTCGACGAGCACGCGCAGGTGTCCGCCCTCGACCAGGGACGTGACCGCACGCAGCCCCGCCTGGTCGGGCTCGACGAGCATGAACACCGCGCGCACCCCCGCCGCCCTGGCCTCCTCGGTGGGGAAGGCGTCGTCCGGCGGCACGATCGAGACCAGCGTTCCGCCCGGCCGCAGCACGCGCAGGGACCGAGCCCAGGACGCCCCGCCGAGGCAGTCCAGGACGACATCGACACCCTCGTCACCGAGTACGCCGGCGACGTCCTCGTCTCGGTAGTCGATCAACTCGTCGGCGCCCAGCGAACGCAGCAGCCCGTGCTTGGCGGCGCTGGCCGTGCCGATGACGTACGCGCCCCGGGCCTTGGCGATCTGCACGGCCAGGTGACCGACTCCACCGGCGGCGGCGTGAACGAGCACTCGCCGGCCCGGCCGGACGTCCGCCGTGTCGACGAGGGCCTGCCAGGCGGTGAGGGCGGCGAGCGGCAGGGCGCCTGCCTGGACGGGGGTGAGGCCCGGCGGGACGGGGGCGAAGTGGCGGGCCGGGCCGGTGACGTACTCGGCGTAGGCGCCCGCCGGGTGCGGGAAACAGGGCATGCCGAGCACCTCGTCGCCGACCTGGAAGAGGGTGACCCCGTCGCCCACCTGCTCGATCACTCCGGCGACGTCGAAGCCGAGGGTGAAGGGCGGGAGGGAGCCGTCGGCGAAGACGCCCCGCTCGCGCGTCTTCCAGTCCGCCGGGTTCACGCCCGCGGCGCGCACGCGGACGAGGACCTCGCCCCGCCCCGGCACGGGCCGCGGCACTTCGACGAGCTTGAGGACATCGGGTCCTCCGGCGGTGTCCTGGGAGATGGCGCGCATGGTGACGGTGGAGGGAGAGGTGACGGTGGAGGGAGAGGTGACGGTAGGGGCGGCGGTGGAGGAAGAGGTGACGGTAGGGGTGGCGGTGGGTGGGGCGGCCTCATGCATGGCGGTGACGCTCTCTTCTGCGGGAAATCCTGAAGGCGACTTCCGGTGGTCCGCGCCCGGTCCTCCCGGGCGCGCCCCCAGCCTGTCCAAGCGGCGAGGCCCCCAGTAGTGGCCCGATGGCCACGGAATGAAAGGATCGGGTCATGCACCGCGTCGGCGTACTGGCCCTGGACGGCGTCGTCCCCTTCGAACTCGGCATCCCCGCACGGATCTTCGGCGCCGCCCGCGACACCGAGGGCCATCAGCTGTACTCGGTGACCACGTGCACCGTCGACGGGGGAGCCGTCCGCACCGAAGGCGACTATCAGCTCACCGTTTCCCACGACGCGTCCTTGCTCGCCGACGTCGACACCGTGGTCATCCCGCCCTCCCACGCGCTGGGCCCCATCCGCGAAGAAGGCCGCCTGCCCGACACCCTGCGCGAGGCCCTGGCCGCCATGCGCCCCGGAACCCGAGTGATGGCGATCTGCACGGGCACCTACGTACTGGCCGCCGCCGGACTCCTGGAGGGCCGCCCCGCCACCACTCACTGGCGGGAAGCCGACCGGCTGCAGCGCATGTACACGACCGCGCGCATCGACCCCGACGTCCTCTTCGTGGACGACGGCGACATCCTCACCTCGGCCGGGGTGGCCGCAGGCATCGATCTGTGCCTGCACGTCGTACGCCGCGACCACGGCAGCGACATCGCCAACGAGGTCGCCCGCTCCTGCGTCGTACCGCCATGGCGCGACGGCGGCCAGGCCCAGTACATCCGCCGCCCCGTCCCCGACCCCACGGCGCCCGGCACCGCCCCCACCCAAGCCTGGGTCATGGAACGCATCGGCGAGCCCGTCACCCTGGCCGACATGGCCGCCCACGCGAACGTCAGCGTGCGCACCTTCACCCGCCGCTTCCGCGACGAGGTCGGCATGAGCCCCGGCCAGTGGCTCATCCGCCGACGCGTCGACCTCGCCCGCCACCTGCTGGAGACCACGGACTGGCCGGTCGACCGCGTCGCCGACCGCGCGGGCTTCGGCACGGGGGTCTCCCTGCGCCAACACCTGCACGCTGCGCTCGGGGTCACGCCGCAGGCGTATCGGCGTACGTTCCGTCCTGCGCACGCGGTCAGTCCGTAGAGAAGGAACGAGAGGGAGGGGGGAGCCGTGGCCGGCTTCGTGCCGATGGATCTCGTGCATCTCGCCGACGACGAGGGCAACAGCGTCCGCGTCGATCTGGTCCTCTACGAGCGGAAGTTGGACGCATGGGCGGCCGCGCTGGACGCGCTCGACGCGGGGGAGGACATCGCCTGGATGGAGATGTCCCGTGGCGCCTCGCTCTGCATCCGGCTCGCCGGTGAGCGTGACTGCCCTGAAGCCGACTTCGCGCAGTGGGCGGCCAGGCATACCGCCGAGGAACTGACGGAGCCGTTCACCTTCGTCGTCGGTCTGGACGGAGCCCTGCGACTGGCCCCGCGCCGACGGGGAGCGCCGGCGGGTGGAGGAGGTCAGCAATCAGCCGACCGGATACTGCCCGGACACCGCGTCACGGCCGGTCGTGGCAGCGGCGCTCGGTCAAGTCGGCCTCGGGCACCCGGACTTCTTCACGCACGAGGTCGTATTCCGCCGCTGTCCCGGCTGCCGTGAGCGCAGCATCGTGCGCGAGGACCACTACGCCTGTGTCTTCTGTGATCTGGACCTTCCGGGGGAGTGGAACCTGGACTCGGACTCTGTCGACGAGGAACCCAGCTGATGCCGAAATCCCGCCAGGCTGCACCTGAGCCATTCCCCAGGTCGTCCCCCGGTTCGTCCTCCAGGAATTCCTCCAAGACCTCCCCCAGGACCTCCGCGCGCGCCACCTCCCGTCCCCCGACACCCTGGACCGCGACCCCCAGCGGCGGCGGCTGGCTCCCGCACGGATTCCACCTCGACCCCCACTCCCACCCCCAGGGCCAGCTCGTGTACGCCGCCGCAGGCGCCCTGGCCACCACGACCGAACGCGGCACCTGGGTCGCCCCCGCCCACCGGGTGACGTGGACGCCGCCCGGCTTCGCGCACTCCCACCGCATCTACGGCAGGACCGACGCCCGACTCGTCGCCGTACCGGCCGAGTTGTGCGACGAGCTCGTGGCACACCCCAGCGTGTTCGCGGTGAGCCCCCTGCTGCGTGAGGCCCTCCTGGCGCTGACCGACCGGCAGGAGTCCCGCCCCGGCGCCCACCGACGGCTGCTGGCGGTCGTGGTCGACGAGCTCGCCGAGACTCCTGAGCAGTCCCTGCATCTGCCCGAACCCCGTGACGACCGGCTGCGCGCCGTCACCGACCTCCTGCACGCCGATCCCGGCCGGTCCGTGACCCTGGCCGAGCTGGGCCGCTCCGCCGGGGCGAGCGAGCGCACCCTGAGCCGTCTGTTCCACACCGAGCTCGGCATGAGCTTCCACCGCTGGCGCACCACCCTGCGCATCCACCACGCCCTGGCCCACCTCACCAACGGCATGTCCGTCACCGACACGGCGATGGAGTGCGGGTGGTCCAACCCCTCCAGCTTCATCGACGCGTTCACCGAGGTCGTGGGCCAGACCCCGGGCCGCTACCAGGCGGACCTGCGCGACGACGCGAGGACGAAGAGCCCCGGCTGACAGGCGGCCGACGGCCGACGGCCGATGGCAGATGGCTGACGACGGCTGCCTTCGCCTGCTGGCGGCTTTCCGGTATTGGCTGTCCATTCACCAGTTGGCGGCTATCTCTGTGCGGCCCACAGTGGGGTGCACGACGCCGCACGATCACCGAAGCGGCCCGCACAGAGAACCGGAACACACCATGGTTGAGACCAGCACCAGCGAGAACACCGCCGTCGTCATCATCGGAGCCGGAGTGGCAGGGCTCACGCTCGGCAATTTCCTGCTCCGCAACGGCGTCGACTGCATCGTCCTGGAGAAGCACAGCCGCGCCTACGTCGAGCAGCGCCAGCGCGCCGGGACCATCGACACCTTCGGGGTGCGCATGCTGCGTGCGTGGGGACTCGAAGAGGTGCTGGAGGGCAACCCCGTCGCGGAGACCGGGGGCGTCGGCTTCTTCCTCGACGGAGAGGCACTGCCGGTCGACTTTGAGGACGACGACAGCGAAAGCGTCTTCTGCCCCCAACAGGTCCTCGTACGCAACCTCACGAACGTCTTCCTGCGCGAGGGCGGAGACCTCCGCTACGAGGCTGCCGACGTCGCCCTCACCGATCCCGACAGCGATCTCGACAGCGAGCGCCCCCGCGTCCGCTACCGGGACACCGACGGCGCGACGAAGACCCTCAGCTGCGACTTCGTCGCAGGCTGCGACGGCGACCGCGGGGTCAGCAGGGCGTCCGTGCCCGCAGAGGCCCTGACGCGCTACGCGCACGAGTACGGGTACTCCTGGCTGAGCGTCCTGGCCGACGTACCGGCGAGCCCCTCGGGCATGGCCATCCACGCACGGGGCCTCGCCGGAGTGATCCCCCGCGGCGCGCACGCCAGCCGCCTCTACCTCCAGTGCGCAGGCGACGACACGCTCGCGCAGTGGCCGGACGACCGCATCTGGAGCGAACTGGACGCCCGATTCGGCACCCCCGTGACGAGCGGCCCGATCATCGACAAGCGGCTCGTGCCGCTGCGCAGCGTGGTCTACAGCCCGATGAGCCACGGCAGGCTCTACCTGCTCGGGGACGCGGCACACATCGTTCCGCCGATGAGCGCGAAGGGAATACACCTCGCGCTCCACGACGCCGAGGTGTTCGCCCGTGCCGTCATCAGGCAGGCGCAGAAGGGCGATGCGAGCCTGCTCGACCGCTACTCGGAGACCTGTCTGCGCCACATCTGGAACTACCAGGCATTCGCGGCCTGGATCACCGACCTCATGCACAACGCCGGGGACGCCGCCTACGAAGGAGAGTTCCGCAAGCAGATCGCCCGGGCGGAACTGGAGCGCCAGTTCACCTCGCCCGCGGCGAACCGCCTCTTCACCGAATTCATGGCCGGAGTGAACTAGGGCCTGTCTGAAGGGTTCTGACGGGTGATCACTGAGGTGTTCGCGGGGTGGACGGGTGCCCATCGAACCAGGTCGGACCCCTCGCGGACCGACCGGTGGGCAGTCGGCGCCTCCGGCGTACGAACAATGGCTCAAAGTGATTTAACGTTCAACCGTATGGGGCGGCATGCTGGTCGGAGCGTCGGCAACCGCCCGGGTGTCCGGCGCAACACCCCCTCTGACCAACGGAGATGACCCGAGATGAGCATGAGCCAGACCCTTCCGCTTCGCCTCCACCACCACGCCTGGATCACCGACGACCAGGAAGCCAACCGGCGCTTCTACGAAGACGTGATCGGCCTGCCCCTGGTGGCCACCTGGACCGAGCGCGAAGTGCTGTCCGGGGCCGAGCGCGCCTACAGTCATGCCCTCTACGGGCTGGCCGACGGCAGCGCGCTCGCCTTCTTCCAGTTCGCCGACCCCAAGGACCAGGAGGAGTTCAAGACCGAGATCAATTCCACCCCCTTGCGCCACATCGCCTTCAAGGTCGAGGCGGAGGCCCAGGAAGCCATGCTCAAGCGCATCACCGCGGCCGGCCATGCGGAGGCGAACGCCCATGTGATCGACCACGGGTTCTGTGTCTCGCTGTACGTCACGGACCCCAACGGGCTGATACTGGAGTTCGCTGTCGACCACCCCGACGTGGAGAAGATCGACGCCGAGCAGCGCACCACGGCACACGCCGACCTCGCGCGCTGGCTCGCAGGTGACCACACCAGCAACAACCGCTGGCGCTGACCTCCGCCGCCGGCCCGAGCCGCCGACGCGCAGCGCACCGAGTCGACGAGGCGGCGGGTCGTAGTCGGATTCCGCCGAGTTGACGTCGGGTGGTGTCGGAAAGCGGTGTGGTCGAGCCGGATTCTGGATTGGGCGGCGCGGTAGGCGGAGCGTGGCTTCTGTCCTGATCGACCCAGGCAGAGGAGAGTCCGTGGACACCGATGTGCTCGTCGTCGGCGCCGGCCCCACCGGCATGACACTGGCCAACGAGCTGCTGCTGGCGGGGGTGTCGACCATGCTGGTCGACAAATTGTCGCAGCGCAGCGACCTGTCCAAGGCGGGAGGCGTGCAGTCCCGCACACTGGAAGCGCTCGACCAACGCGGGCTGCTGGAGCCCCTGTTGGCCACCGGAGACCACCCCGTCACCACGGGCCACTTCGCCGGTGTCCCACTTCCGCACCGCTCCCACCGACACCAACTGCCCTGGCGGGCCGTACCGCAGGTGGTGATCGAGGGGTTCTTCGAGCAGCACCTCGCCGCGCACGGCCTCCACGCCCGCAGGGACAAGGAACTGGTCGGCCTCGCCCAGGACGGCGACGGGGTCACCGCGGCCTTCGCCGACGGCACCACCCTCCGCTCCCGGTACCTCGTCGCCGCCGACGGTGCCCACAGCGCCGTACGGTCTCTCCTGCGGGCCGAATTCCCCGGTCAGCCGGGCACGTTGACGGTCACCGCCGCCGACGTACGACTGAGCGGAATCGAGCAGTGCGCGTCGCACACCTGGAGCGAGGACGGGCACTGGGCGGCGCACTTCCCGCTCGGCACCGATCCGCAGGGCAGGCCGCTGCGGCGGCTGGTCCTCGGCGGGCCGGACCAGTTACGGCCGAGGGAGACCCCGGTCACCGAGGACGGCATCCGCGACGGCCTGAGCACCGTGTTCGGCACGCGGGTGCACCTCCTCGAACTGCGCTACGCCCGCCGCATCACCAACGCGTCACGGCAGGTCGAGCAGTACCGGCACGGGCGGGTCTTCCTCGCGGGCGATGCCGCCCACGTCCACCTTCCGCTCGGCGCCCAGGGCATGAACACCGGGATGCAGGACGCGTTCAACCTCGGCTGGAAGCTCGCCGCCGCCGTGCACGGCTGGGCGGCGAAGGACCTGCTCGACACCTATCACGACGAACGGCACCCGGCCGGGGCCGCCGTCCTGCGCAACGTACGGGCCCAGAGCCTGCTGATGGACTGGGCCGGTACCCGCGACCCGGAGGTGGTGGCCGCCCGGGAGATCTTCAGGGCGATGGCCCAACTCCCGGACGTCCAGCACCATCTGGCCGACCTGATGTCCGGGATGGCCAACCGCTACCCGATGCCGGGCACCGAAACCCATCCACTCGTCGGCCGCCCCGCACCGGACCTGCACCTCGGCCCGACGCGGGTACACGCACTGCTGCGCTCCGGACACGGCATCCTGCTGGACCCGGCCGACGCGTTCGCCAAGGCTGCCGACCCGTGGTCGGACCGGGTGGACCGGGTGGGCCAAGGGGCCGACACCGAGCCGATGCTCATCCGGCCGGACGGCTACGTGTGCTGGGCAGGCGAGTCCGACCTGGAACCGGCCCTCGACCGCTGGTTCGGTGAACCCCGCTGAGCCGTGCGTGCGCCTCCTACGCGACGGCGGTCCCCTCCAGCTCGACCAGCTGGCCGGGGACCGCCAGCCGCGTCACCCCGAGCATCGTGGAAGTCGGCGCCACCCCGGCGGCACCCAACCGCGCCGCCAGCACACCGTAGTGAGGGAAGAGCTGATCGACGTCGGTCGTGTAGACGTTGAGCCGCACGAGGTTCGCGAGCGTCATGCCGGCCTCGCCGAGCACGGCCTCCAGGTTGTCGACGCTCAACGCCAACTGCGCCGCCATGTCGCCTTCATGCTGAGGCTTGCCGTCGCTGCTCATCGCGGTCTGCCCGGAGATGTACAGGGTCCGCGTGTGCCCGGAGACGACTTCAC
Organism: Streptomyces odontotermitis; assembly: GCF_050510915.1. NCBI lineage: Bacteria > Bacillati > Actinomycetota > Actinomycetes > Kitasatosporales > Streptomycetaceae > Streptomyces > Streptomyces odontotermitis. The sequence continues at coordinate 319,662 of NZ_JBNJLS010000006.1, forward strand.
CCTGGTTGAAGCCCAGCTCCACCGACCACGGCACCGGGTTGACCGCCGTTCTTTCCACTGCCACATCAGCTCCATTCGATTCATTCATCACAAGCGCGTACGTCCAACGGCGCCGCAGCCACCGGCCCTTGACGCCCGTCGCCTCAAGGAGCCTGGCAACAAATCACGACACCTTCAGTCACGTATTCGAATAGAGTTCCCGCATGCGTGCCGACCGGTTGGTGTCACTGGTCCTCCTGCTGCGCCGGCGCGGCCGGCTGACGGCGGACACGCTGGCCCGCGAGCTGGAGGTGTCCACCCGCACCGTGCTGCGCGACATCGAGGCGCTGTCCGCGGCCGGCGTCCCGGTCTACGCCGAACGCGGCAGGCACGGCGGCTTCGCGCTGCTGCCCGGCTTCCAGACCGAGCTCACCGGACTGAACCACGACGAGGCGCTCGCCCTGCTGGCCGCCGGGTCGGGGCGCGGCGGGGAGCAGGTGTTCGGCCTCGGCTCGGCGTTGGCCTCGGCCATGCGGAAGGTGGTCGACGCGCTGCCCGAGAACCACCGGACCTCCGCGAACGAAGCGGCCCGGCGATTCCTCGTCGACCCGGAGACCGACCTGCTCTCACGCCAACCGGCCACGGAGGAGGTATCCGGCACGACAATGATCGAGATCAGACGTGCGGTGCTCTCCGGCCACAAGCTGCGCATCCACTACGCGGCCACGGGCCAGAGCGCACAGTGGCGCACGGTCGACCCGATCGGCCTGGTCACGGTGCGCGACCGGGGCTACCTGCTGGCCACGAGAGCGGGCGCGGACCGCACCTACAGGCTGTCGCGAGTGGTGGCCGCGGAAGCGCTCCCCGAACCGGCACAGCGCCCCGACCAGGTCGACCTGGACCGGATCTGGCGCGAACGCTCCGCACAGTTCCTCTCCGGCGGCGACCACATCACCGTGCAGGTACGGGTGAACCCGGCACGGCGCGAGGAGCTGCTGGACACCGCGCTGGCGGTCCGCGCGGAGGCCCCTGACGCGGACGGCTGGCTGCGCCTCGAGGTGACCTTCCAGGACTCCCGCCACGCCGAATGGGCGCTGTGGCAGCTCAACACGGACGCCGAAGCCCTGGCTCCGCAGTCGTTGCGCGCAGCCCTGCACAGGCACGCCACCGCGATGGCCACCCATTACGAAGCCCGAACCTGACAGCACGAACCTGGAAGGCGGACTCAACGACTCCGGAGCAGGGCGGTACGAGGTGTCGGTCCTGGTGCTACTGCAAGAAGGCGCGGGCGCCGCGAAGCCCAGTGGACAGGGCACGTTGTGTCCGAGTGCTGTCCAGACGAACGTCCAGCGGACCCGGAGGACCGACCTCGGCGCGGCGGCCCACGGCCAATCGGGAGACATCCAGGCCATCACGGGCGGCGATCAGCACGCCGAGCTCATGACGGCTCACAGCATCTGAACCGGCAAGGTGCACCACGCCCGCATGCATGGAGTCGGCCAACTCAAGAACGGCCCCTGCGAGATCGCCGACATGCACCGGGCACCGGATGTCATCCTCGAAGAGAACACCGTCGCGTCGCCCCATGGCCAAGTCATGGACGCGCACCTCGTGCTCGGAACCACCGTCACCGATGATGAGCGAGGTGCGAGCGATCAAGGCGCCCGGCGCGACCAGGCGGATCGCCGTCTCTGCCGCGGCCTTCGCCGCCCCGTACGGAGTGATCGGATCCGGCAGGGCGGACTCGTCGTAGTGGACGTCTGCGCCGGAGAAGACGGCGTCACTGGACATGTGCACCAGCCGGGCTCCGTACCGGACGGTGGCCATGGCCAGGCGGATCGCGCCCTCAGCTGTGATCGCCCAGTCGGCCTTGCGGTACGCCGCGTTGATGACGACCTCCGGCCGAGCCGTCTTGAGCGCCCGCGTGATCTCGTCGCCCCGGCGCAGGTCCAGGGGCAGCCAGCGAACGCCAGGGACATCACCGGCACGGGTCGCGAAGGTCGCCGTCACCCCATGCCCGGCCGCCCGCGCCTGCCGAGCCAACTCACGGCCCAGGAAGCCGCTTCCGCCCACGATCAGAACGTTCATGCATCACGCCCCTCCCCAGAACGCGTGGCGGCGCGGAGCGCCCTCCTCATGCGGCTGCGCCGTCGATCACTGCCCCACCCGTCCGTCGACGCACTCGCGCAACAGGTCGGCGTGGCCGCAGTGGCGGGCGTACTCCTCGATCCGGTGCACCAGGAGCTCCCGGACGGCGATCTCGTCCTTGCCCAGGCGCACGCCCAGATCGGAGTGCCGGGCCAGCTCGGCGTCGGTCGCGGCCTGCTCGCGTTCGAGCGTGGCGAACGCGGCGTCCACCTCGGTCTGTTCGGCGACCGCCCCGATGAAGTCCCCGTCGGGATCCCCGTACAGCTTCGGCAGCGGCTCGCCGTCGCTGATCCAGTTGAGCCAGTCCCGCTCCACCTCGGCGAGGTGACGGATCAGGCCGAGCAGCGACATCGTCGACGGCGGCACCGATCGGCGGGCCAGCTGCTCCGGGTTCAGGCCCTCGCACTTCATCCGCAAGGTCGTGCGGTAGTCCTCGAGGTACTCCTGCAGCGTCGCGAGCTCGCCCTCGGGGCCGTCTCCTTCGCGCTCGCGGGGGTCGTCGGCCGGGTCGACCCACATGTCGGGGTAGACATTCGCCTGGGTCCAGCGTTCGGGTTGGTCGCTCATGCGGGCCATCGTCGTTCGTGGGGCCCGTGCTCGCCAGCGAGTTTTGAGGGAATGGGCCCTCTGGTTACCGGACACGGGACACGAGACACGGGAACGGGTATACGGGCACGCGGGCCGTGAGGCACGGGTGACAGGGGATATGAGAGGAGGCGGGGTGGCGTTCCCGGTGACTGTGCGCCCGGGGTCGCGATCCCGCCTCCCTCATCAGCCGGCTGAGCCCTCTCGGCCTACTTGAGCTTGTGGCACGCCTTCTTCGAGTCGTGCTTCCACTGCACGCACACGAGCGTGCCCTTGGGGAGCTTCGGGCCGCCCGTGCCGTTCGGCTTGCCCCACTGGACCTCGGCGGTCTGGCCGTGCTGCACCGCGCGGGCCTTGCGCCAGTCCATGCCGACGTGGGCCTTGCGCTGGCCCGGCTTCTTGTACAGCCAGCGGGCCTTGCCCGCCTTGTACGGGGACTTGGAGGTCTGGATGTAGTTCAGACCACGCTTGCTGGACCCCTTCTTGTTCCAGTAGAAGAAGGTGGCCGAGTACGTGCACGTACCGTGCTTCTTGCGCGCACAGGGCGTGGCCTGGTGCCGGTCGACCTGCGCGGCGGCCTTCGCCCGGACCTGGCCGGACCCCTGGCCCTGGCTCTGGCTCTGGGCCTGAGCCGCCGGTACCGCGGCCGTGACGGCGAGTGCTGTGGCGGCGCCAAGGAAGAGCGCCTTCCCCGTGTGGTTCAACACGTGCTGATGACCTCCAACGGAAGGTGGTGACGTCATCAGCCATCTAACGATCACCGCCGGGCTCCCCGCAATTGTCCATTGGGGCAATGAGCCCTGAGCGCTCGTCAGGGCCCACTGAGCGTGCGAGGGAGTCGGTCAGCCACAGGTAGGCCGTTCCGGGTGTGACGGGGGCGGCATCGGCCTCCGCCGCCAGGCGCCAGTAGCGGCGCATGCGCGGCTCGCGGTCCAGAGCCACGTACGTGAGCAGTCGGCGCCTGAAGCGTGGCGTGTCGCGGTCCGCCCGCGCCCAGGCGTGTGCCGCGACGAAGCGGTCCAGGGCGGGGCCCGGGCAGGGAGGTTCGTCCGCGTGCAGCAGTGGCTCCGCCAGGGCGCACGCCTCGCCGATCCCGGTCATCAACTCGTCCTCGTCCGCGACCACTTCGGCCGTCGACCGCGCCCTGTCCCGCAGGCGGCGCGTCAGCGTCCGGTCGCCGGCCAGTGCGAACAGCTCGGCGAAGGCCACCACTTGCCGTGGTGTCGGGTCGGCGGGCAGTCCCGGCACCGCCAGGGTCACGAACGCGCTCAGCATCGCCTCCGACACCGGCGCGGCCATCGACCGTCTCCAGAAGTCGATCAGCGCGTCGCGGGCGGCGCTCCCGTTCTGCACGGCGGCCAGCAGGTGGAGGAGCAGGTGGAGGCGGTCCGCTCGGTGCGTCGGTCCGCCGGTCTCTTCGAGCGCCCGCAGTGCGGCCCGTCGCCACGCCAGGTCCGTGAACTCGGCGTCGAGCGCCGCCCGTTCGGCGGCCACGGCCTCCGCGATGGAGCGCTCGCCTGCGAGTACGCAGCGGATGGCGGGCAGCCCGAGTCCCAGCCGACGCAGGCGGCTGACCAGGGTGAGCCGCTCCACCGCCGACGGGGCGAACCTGCGGTGTCCGCCCGTGCTGCGCACCGCATCGATGATGCCTTCGTCGCAGTAGAAGCGAATGGTGCGCACCGGGACGCCGGTCCGCCGCGACAGGTCGCCTATCCCGAACGTCTCGTCGAGCAAAGGCACTTGAATCTCCACTGGGCTGGAGTTTCTACCGTACCGGCGTCACCGAGTGAGGGGAGTTCTTGATGATGAGGTCGACGCCGGCCATGGCCCGGCTCGTGGAGGGGCTCAGGGAGCAGACGGGGGGCCTGGCCCGGGTGGTGGGCGTCGCCGGAAGCCGCGGGGCCTCGGACCTGCCCGTGCCCACCTGCCCCAAGTGGTCGCTGCGCACCCTGGTCGGCCACGTCGGCCAGGAACATCGGTGGGCGGCCGAACTCGTCCGCACGGGGGAGCAGTTGCCCGTACCGGTGCCGGAGCTCGCCGATCCCGGTGCGCCTGAGGGCTGGTCGCGGTGGTTGTACGAGGGCGCGGAGGAGCTGATCCGTGCGGTCGAGTGCCTCGGTGCGGACACCGAGGTGCGCACGCTCTTCGGGCCACGCCCGGCCGGGTTCTGGCTGCGCAGGGTGCTGAGCGACACGTGCGTGCACCACTACGACGCGGTGGTGGCGACGCACAGCGCCAGTGAGATCGTCAGCGGGATCGCCAGTGAGTTCGCTCACGAGATCGCCGACGACCTCGCGGCCGAGGTCATCAGCGAGACCTTGGACCTGCTGTCCACGCCGGGCTTTGAAGCGGTCAGGCCGGGCGTCGGTCAACTGCGGGGGAGGGGAGAGCGGATCGGGCTGCGGCCCGCCGCCGCCTCCGTGGAGGGCTGGGTGATCACCAGGGCTTCCGAGGGGCTGAGTTGGGAGCGGGAGCGCGGGCCGGTCGAGGCCGACGTGGTGGTGTCGGGGGCGGTCGTGGAGCTGATGCTGGCGATGTCCGGCCGTGTCCCGGTCCCGGGCGGGGACGGCGGGGTGTCGGTGACGGGTGACCGCGCGCTGCTGGACCACTGGCTGGCCCACTCCGCCTTCTAGCTCCCGCGCTGACCTGTGGCTATGCCGTCCCGTTCTGGGGCCATCGGAAAGAGGACTTTCCCTTGATCAGTGGCGCCGCCTTAGGTTCCCGGTGTCCGGCGGCGGACGGACCGGATCACGTGGTCCGGTCCGCCGCCACATCCCGCGATGAACAAGGAGGTTCAGCCATGGCGCCCCAGACCTTCGCCGCCACCGGCGACGCATCCGGCTCCGATCCCCGCCCACGCCCCGGCCGCCGGGCCCGACCAGCGGTGCCCGGCGACGGCATACCACCGTCACTCGTCCTTCTCCTCGCCCTCGCCTGCGGCCTGATCGTCGCCAACAACTACTACGCGCAGCCGCTGCTCCCCGACATCGCCGCCGCCCTGCACACCTCCTTCGACGCGGCGGGGCTGACCGTCACCCTCAACCAACTCGGTTACGCCGCAGGGCTGGTGCTGCTCGTCCCGCTCGGCGACCTGCTCTCCCGGCGCCGCCTGGTCGTGGTGATGCTCGGCATCGACACCCTGGCTCTGGCCGCCGCGGCCCTCGCCCCCGGCGCCGCCGCCCTGGTCGCCGCGCTCACCGTCGTCGGGGTCACCGGCGCCGCCATCAACGTTCTGATCCCGTTCGCCGCCACCCTCGCCGCCGACTCCCGGCGCGGAAAGGTGGTGGGGGCGCTCATGACCGGTCTCCTGCTGGGCATCCTGCTCGCCCGCACCGTCGCGGGCGCCCTCGAGGAGATCGCCGGATGGCGCTGGGTGTACGGGGTGGCCGCTGTCGTCATCGCCGCTCTCACCGTGACGCTGTGGCTGCGCATGCCCGACCTTCCGGCCGCCGAGCGCCCCCGGACGGCAGGGGGCGCCCAGATCACACGGGGCGCCCGGTATCGGCAACTGCTCGTGTCCACCGCCTCGTTGGTGCGCACCGAAGGCTTCCTGCGCCGCCGGATGATGATCGGCGCCCTCGGGTTCTGCAGCTTCCAACTCCTGTGGACCGCCATGCCGTTCCTGCTGCACACCGCGCCGTACCACTACGGTGCCGCCACCATCGGCCTGTTCGGGCTGCTCGGCGCCGCCGGAGCCCTGTGCGCGCAGCCTGCCGGACGGCTCATGGACCGGGGCCTGGCACACCGGGCCAGTGGGGGCTTCCTGCTGGCGATCGGCCTGGCCTGGGCGCTCGCCGCGGGCGGCGGGCACCTGGCCTTGCTGATCGCGGGCATCCTCGTGCTGGACATCGGCGTCCAGGGCATCCACGTACTCAATCAGGCACGGATCCTCGGGTACCGCCCGGAGATCCGGTCGCGGGTCACCACCGCGTACATGACCGCCTACTTCCTCGGCGGATCGGTGGGCGGCGCGCTGGGGGTGCGCCTGTACGCGGACACCGGCTGGGGCGGGGTGTGCGCGGCCGGAGGCGTCCTCATGGCTGCCGCGCTCGTGCTGTGGCTGACCGAGCCCCGTCATACGGATGTCGGCACGGTCGGCACGGTCGGCACGCCGGACTCTGCCTGAGCCCTGAAGAGAACACGGGCCCCCGCCCTTCGAACCGTCCGTCCAAGAATCTCCAAGGATCAGAAAGGCACAGCAATGCGCATCTTCGTCGCCGGTGCGACCGGCGCCATCGGCCGGCACCTCCTGCCGCTGCTCGTCCAGGCCGGGCACGACGTCCTCGGCGCCACCCGGAGCGCCCACGGGCTCGCCCTCCTGGAGCGAGGCGGAGCGCGAGCGGTTCAGCTCGACGTCTTCGATGCCGACGCCGTCACCTCCGCGCTCACCGGATTCCGGCCGGACGTCGTCATCCACCAGCTCACCGCGCTGAGCGGCGGCAGCCCCGCCGACAACGCCCGCATCCGCAGCGAAGGCACCCGCAATCTCGTCGATGCCGCGAAGAAGGCGGGCACCGGCCGCATCGTCGCGCAGTCCATCGCGTGGGCCTACGCTCCCGGGCGCGCACCGGCCGGGGAGGGCGCCGCCCTGGACCTGGCCGCCCCGGAACCGAGGGCCACCTCCATCGCGGGCGTGCGCGCCCTGGAGGACACCGTGGCCGAACTGCCCGAGCACGTCGTCCTGCGCTACGGGACCCTCTACGGGCCCGGCACCTGGTTCGCCCCGGGCGGGTTGATGGCCGACAAGCTCGCCGCCGGACAGCTGCCCGCGAACGACGGTGTCTCCTCGTTCGTGCATGTCCACGACGCCGCCCGGGCCGCCGTGGCGGCGCTGACCTGGCCGGACGGTCCCGTCAACATCGTCGATGACGAACCTGCCCCGGCCCACGCCTGGGTCCCCGTCCTCGCCGCCGCCCTGGACCGGCCCGTGCCCGCCCGCACCAGGGGCGGCGCTCCCTGGGAACGCGGCGCGGCCAACGCCCTGGCAGCCTCGCGGGGCCTGACGCTCGACCACCCCACCTGGCGCACCGGTTTCGGCAACCAGGACTGACCGGCACGTGCGCGCGCCTGTCCGGGTGCCGGACAAGGCGGCGGAGGAGCAGCGGATCAGCCGCCGACGGCCACCGGCAGCCGCGCGAACCCCCGCAGGACCCGGGTCTGGCGCCGCCGGGGCGGTCCGGCGATCCGCAGGTCCGGGAAGCGTTCGTAGAGCTGGCGCAGCGCCACCCGCGCCTCCAGTCGAGCCAGACCGGCCCCCAGGCAGTAGTGCACGCCGGAGGAGAACGCGATGTGGTCGGCGGCGTTGTCGCGCGTCACGTCGAAGCGGTGCGGGTCGTCGAAGACGGCCGGGTCCCGGTTGGCGGCGGCGAGCAGGACGAGCAGGGGCTGGCCCCGGGGCACGCGGACGCCGTCGACGGCCGTGTCCTCGTACGCGACGCGCAGGGTCAGCTGCACCGGTGCGTCGAAGCGCAGCACCTCGTCCACGGCGTTCGCCCACAGGCCGGGGTCGGCGCGCACGGCGTCCAGCTGGGCGGGGTGGCCGTCGAACAGGGCCACCGCGTTGCTGATCAGGCCCACGGTGGTCTCGAAGCCGGCGCCGAGGACCAGGAGCCCGACCGCGCGCAGCTCGACCTCGTCGAGTGCGTCGTCCCCGTCGAGCAGCGCGAGGCGGCTCAGCAGGTCGTCGCCGGGGTCCGCGCGCAGGCGCCGCACATGGCCGGTGAACCACTCGGCGAGGGCCGTCACACCCCGCTCGGCCGAGCGGTACTGCCGCCAGGTCAGCCCCGGGTCCAGGAACAGGGCCGCGGCGTCGCCCCAGCGCAGCAGGTCAGGCCGGTCCGCAGGGCGGACGCCCAGGAGGTCGCCGATCACCGCCACCGGCAGCTGCGAGGCGAACCGCTCGACCAGGTCGAACCGCCTCGCCCCGTTCCCCGCCAGCGAGTCGAGGAGCTGCGCCGCGGTCTTCGTCACCCGCTCCTCCAGGGCGGCCACGTGCCGGGGCGTGAACGCCTGCGACACCAGGCGGCGGTAGCGCGAGTGCAGGGGCGGGTCGACGGCCAGCATCGAGGGCGGATCCAGCGGGCCGCGGACCTGGTCGCGCGTGACCCGCTCCAGCAACTGGGCCGCCCTGCCCGGCAGTTCGCCGTGCCCGCCGCCCACGCCGAACTGATCGCTGCGCAGCACGGTGTTGGCGGCGGCATGCGATACCACCGCGCCGAGGCCGGGCCTGAGGACCACCGGGCCGCGGCGGCGCAGTCCGGCGTAGAGCGCCATGCGGTCGGCGCGCTGGGGCTCCAGGGCGATACGGGCGAGCGGGTCGCCGCGCAGGGCCCCGAGCTGCAGCACGGTGCGGGGCAAGCGCTGGGAGATGCCCCAGCGGACGGCCGAGGCGGCGAAGTCGGGCAGAGGCGACTTGGCGGATATGTCCTGCTTCATCGGGTGGCCCCTTCAGCGGAAGTAATCAACGATTGCATCAGGGGGACGGGGCCGGGTCAATCCCCGTCGGCACCGGGCAACCCCGGGCAGTGCAAGGGGAGTTGAGGGATTTCCCCCACGGGGCGGTACGGCCCTGCCGGGCGGCGCTCCCGTCCTGCGTCGGCTCCGGTCCCAGGCAGCACTGCTGTTTTTGTTATGAGCACCCCTGCCCCAAGGTCTCCCATGTGTCGGACAGATAATGCCGGGACGTGGAAAGGATGTGTGCGGGCGTGGCAGCGACAGGCGAAGCCGACCGTGCGGTGGTCGAGGCGGCTCAGCAGGGGGCGCTGTGGGCACAGGACGAGCTGGTCAGCGCGTATCTGCCCCTGGTGTACAACATCGTCGGGCGGGCGCTGAACGGCCACGCGGACGTCGACGACGTGGTGCAGGAGTCCATGCTGCGCGCCCTGCGCGGGCTCGGCGCGCTGCACGACCCGGCCGGGTTCCGGTCCTGGCTGGTGGCGATCACGATGAACCAGGTCCGCACGTACTGGTCGAGACAGCAGGCCGCCGTCCCGGGTTCGGATCTGCAGGACGCCTACGAAGTCGCCGACCCCGGCGCGGACTTCGTGGACCTGACCATCGTCCGCCTCGGACTGGAGGGCCAGCGGCGCGAGGTGGCGCAGGCCACGCGCTGGCTCGACACCGACGACCGCGCGCTCCTCGCCCTGTGGTGGCTGGAGGCCGCGGGCGAACTGAGCCGGGCCGAGGTCGCCGCCGCGCTGGGCCTCTCGCCGCAGCACACCGGGGTGCGCGTCCAGCGCATGAAGGCACAGCTGGAGACCGCGCGCCTCGTGGTGCGCGCGCTCGCCGCCACGCCGCCGTGCCCCGGTCTCGCCAGGCTGACCGCGGACTGGGACCGCCGTCCCTCGGCCCTGTGGCGCAAGCGCATCGCCCGGCATGCGCGGGACTGCACCGTGTGCTCGGGGCACCAGGCCGGACTGGTGCCCGCCGAGGGGCTGCTGGTGGGATTGGCCCTGGTGCCGGTGGTGGGCGCCGCGGTCGGCCTTCCGGGGCTTGCCCCCTTCCACGGGGCGGAGGCCGGTCACGCGTCGACGGGAGGCGGCACACCGGTGACGGGGCCCGGCGGCGACGTCGGCGCCGCGGGAGAGCCTGGCCTCGGATACCCGTACGCGCAAACGGCCCCGACGCCGTCCTTCGGGGATGCCGCGGATGCCGGGGATACCGGGAATGCCGGGGATGACACGACCGTCCTGCACGCGGCGGGCGCCGCCGGACCGCCGCACGGCGCCCGGCAGCAGCTCCGTGCCCAGGAGCGAATACGCAGGCGGCGCCGGACCACCGGCATGGCCGCGGCGATCGCCGTGCTCATCGCCGGAGGAACGCTCGCCACTTTGGAGGCGATGCCGTCCGACGGGGACCGCAAGGACGACACGGTGCGCTCCGCGGCCGACTCCACGTCCGCGACCCCCACGGAGGACGCGACGCCCTCGTCATCCACGGCCACACCCTCGCCGTCGCACCACACGTCCCGCTCGCCCAAGCCGCGCAAGACCCACGCCAAGCCCAAGCCGACGCCGAAGCCGTCGAAGACCAAGACGCCGCCGCCGAAGCCCCGGCCGACCCCGAAGCCCACTGCGGCCCCCGCCGACACCCCGGCGGAGAAGGTCCTGGCCCTGGTCAACTCGGAGCGGTCCAAGGCAGGTTGCCGCCCCTTGAAGCTCGACAGCCGCCTCTCGCGCGCCGCGCAGCTGCACAGCGAGGACATGTCGACGAACCACTACTTCGACCACACGAGTCAGGACGGACGCACCTTCAGCGACCGGGCGACGGCCCAGGGCTACAAGACGCCCGGCGCCGAGAACATAGCGCGGGGCCAGAACTCGCCCGATTCCGTGATGCAGTCCTGGATGAACTCGCCCGGCCACCGCGCCAACATCCTCAACTGCGACCTGACCACGATGGGCCTCGGCCTGGTCGACGACGACTGGACCTGGACGCAGATGTTCGGCTTCTAGTACGTGAAGGTGGTGACGACGGCGAGGTGGTCGCTCGGCCAGTCCGGGCCGCCGCCCACGGTCGTGGAGGAGGTCGCGTCCAGCGTCGAGCCCTTGTACTGGATGAAGTCGATGCGGTCCTGCGGCTCGCGCTTGCCGTCGGTCTCCTTGACCACCGGGGACCAGGTGTTGCCGGGCGTGGCCGCTTCGTCGGGGTGGACCTCGCGGTACGAGTCCCAGTAGCCGCCGTCCCAGAACGCCTTGGTCGCGGGCCACTGGACCACGGAGTTGCAGTGGCTGGACTTCGTCTTGGTGGTCCAGTCGAGCTGGGAGGGCGAGTTGAAGTCGCCGGCGACGATGGCCGGGCTGCTGCCCGCCCAGGAGACGGTCTCCTTGGCCTGTTGGCCCCGGAGGGTCTCGTCGGCGTAGATCGTCTCGTACGAGTCGTTGTCCCAACAGGCGTTGTAGGGACCGTACTTGGTGTAGTTGAAGTGGACGGAGTAGATCCAGAATCCCTTGATCTTCGCCGCGGCGACGCCGTTGCCGCTGTTCGTCCAGTCCTTCTTCTCGATCGGGAAGCGGGAGACGATGTCGACGTGGGTGCCGGTGGCGGTGGTGTACCAGCCCAGGCGGTCGGCGACCCGCTGGGCGACGTCACCGTTGCTCTCCTGGAGGGCGACGACGTCCGCCCCGGAGCTGGTGATCGCCGAGGAGATCTTGCCGATGCCGTCGCTGACGTGCGTGCCTCCGTTCCACGTGTTGAACGTCATCACTTTCAGCGTGTTCGCCTGCACCGCGCTCGACTTCGGGTGCGCGTTCGCGCTCACGCGCGAACTCGCGCTGGCGGAGCCGGGCAGGAGCGCCAGGGCGGCCAGGCAGGCGGCGGAGGCTGCGGCTATGAAGGGGGTGGAGTTTCGGGGGGTGACCATGGCGGAAGTTCTACCGTCACATCGCCCTGTCTGACGAGGCGTTGGCCTGACGCTTCGGTGAAGGTTGTGCGCAGTGGGAAGTCACAGGTCCAGGCATCCGGTCACTCATCGCCCTGGCCGCCGCGGCTGCAGGCCACGACCCCGGAAACCTCCGCGAACCGGGCGGTCAGCGTCCCGGCGTCGCCGCCGCGGCCGATCACCGCCAGGTGCACCTCGGCGAGCTGTTCCGAGTCGTCCGTCGACGTCGCGAGAGATCCCTGCGGCGCGAGGACGCGCAGCTCGGCGACCGTGAACCCGCTCTGGTCGCACGCCTCGAGGAGTTCGTGCAGCAGCCCTGTGCGCCGCAGATACGCGATGCGGTAGTGCACGGGCGCCGAGCGCAGCACGGACAGCCGGTGGGCCAGCGGCCGTATGGCGTACGCGACCAGGAAGTACGCGGCGGTCGCCAGCACCGCGAGCAGCGGCAGCCCGGCGCCCGCGGCGGCGCCGACCGCGGCCGTCAGCCAGATCGTCGCCGCGGTGGTGAGCCCCTGCACGGAGCCCCGCTGCACGAAGATGACCCCGGCGCCGATGAAGCCGAGCCCCGACACGATCTGGGCGGCCATCCGGGAGGGGTCGACCTCGACGGTGCCCGCGTGCAGGACGTCGCTGAAGCCGTACTTGCTGACCAGCGTGAACAGCGCGGCGCCGACACCGACCGTGGTGTAGGTGCGCAGCCCGGCGGACTTCTGGCGGATCTCCCGCTCCAGACCGATGGCACCGGACAGTGCCAGGGCCACGCCGAACTCGGCCACCTGCCGCCAGCCCTGCCCTCCGGCCTCCATCAGCTCTCGCATGCTTCACCGCCTCACCGGGCCCGCTCTCACCCACCTGCGGGCGAGCTGCCGGCCCACGTACCCGTGCCGTTCGGTCCGCGCCTGGCCCGGCCCGACTCGTCGAGCCGTCGCGTCGCGAGTCGTCGCGCACATGGCCGAGCGCCGGCTCCAGTATCCGTCGACCCCCATCAAGATCCTGTGTGTCCCTGCTCCGGGCTCCCGGCGGGTCCCTCACTGCCCCGGCGAGCGTGTCGCGCGGGTGACGCCGACGGACATGTAAGCAATGGTCCCTTTCTGAGGGATTCCTTCCCGGCTTAATGGTGCGACTGCGTGCTCATGATCACGCAGCCCTGGCCGCCGTGGCACGAGAGGACTACCCATGCACCTGGCTCTGGCGCCTGACACGCTGGCGCGCTGGCAGTTCGGGATCACCACCGTCTACCACTTCTTGTTCGTCCCCCTGACGATCTCGCTGGCGGCGCTGGTCGCCGGACTGCAGACCGCCTGGGTGCGCACCGAGAACCAGAAGTACCTCAGGGCGACGAAGTTCTGGGGCAAGCTCTTCCTGATCAATATCGCGATGGGGGTGGTCACCGGCATCGTGCAGGAGTTCCAGTTCGGCATGAACTGGTCGGACTACTCGCGGTTCGTCGGTGACATCTTCGGGGCGCCGCTCGCCTTCGAGGCGCTGATCGCCTTCTTCTTCGAGTCGACGTTCATCGGCCTGTGGATCTTCGGCTGGGACAAGCTGCCGAAGAAGGTCCACCTGGCCTGCATGTGGATGGTGTCGATCGGGACGGTCCTGTCGGCGTACTTCATCCTCGCGGCCAACTCGTGGATGCAGCACCCGGTCGGCTACAAGATCAACAAGGTGACGGGGCGGGCCGAACTCACCGACTTCTGGCACGTGTTGAGCCAGAACACCACCCTCACCCAGGTGTTCCACACCCTCACCTCCTGCTTCCTGGCTGGCGGCGCGTTCATGGTCGGCATCTCCGCCTACCACCTGGCGCGCAAGCGGCACGTGGCCGTCATGAAGACCTCGCTGCGGCTCGGCCTTGTCACCCTCGTCGTCTCCGGCGTGCTCGTCGCCGTCAGCGGGGACACGCTGGGCAAGGTCATGTTCAAGCAGCAGCCGATGAAGATGGCCGCCGCCGAGGCCCTGTGGGACGGCCAGGAGCGCGCCCCGTTCTCCGTGTTCGCCTACGGGGACGTCAGCAAGGGCCACAACACCGTCGCCCTGGAGATCCCCGGCCTCCTCTCCTTCCTGGCCGACAGCGACTTCGACACCTATGTGCCGGGCATCAACGACACCAACAAGGCCGAGCAGGAGAAGTACGGGCCCGGCGACTACCGGCCCGTCATCCCGGTGGCCTACTGGGGCTTCCGCTGGATGATCGGCTTCGGGATGGCGTCCTTCGTGGTCGGCCTGATCGGCCTGTGGCTCACCCGCGAGAAGTTCCTGCTGCCCGAGCACCTGAGGGTGGGCGAGGACGAGGTGCCGAACCTGGTCCTCTTCAAGAACAAGCCGCTGGGCGCCCGCCTGAACACCTGGTTCTGGCGTCTCGCCCTGCTCACCCTCGTCTTCCCTCTCATCGGCATCGCCTGGGGCTGGATCTTCACCGAGTCGGGACGTCAGCCCTGGGTGGTCTACGGGGTGCTGCGCACCGCGGACGGCGTGTCGCCGGCCGTCTCGCAGGGCGAGGTGCTCACGTCCATGACGGTGTTCACGCTGCTCTACGCGCTCCTCGCCGTCATCGAGGTGAAGCTGCTGGTCAAGTACGTCAAGGCCGGGCCGCCCGAGCTGACGGACGACGACCTCGACCCGCCCACGAAGATCGGCGGGGACCGGGACGCCGACAAGCCGATGGCCTTCTCCTACTAAGGACCAGGGAGCGCATCCGTCATGCACCTTCACGACGTCTGGTTCGTCCTCATCGCCGTCCTGTGGATCGGCTACTTCTTCCTCGAAGGCTTCGACTTCGGGGTCGGGATCCTCACCAGGCTGCTGGCGAGGAACCGCATCGAGAAGCGGGTCCTGATCAACACCATCGGGCCGGTCTGGGACGGCAACGAGGTGTGGCTGCTCACCGCGGGCGGCGCCACCTTCGCCGCCTTCCCCGAGTGGTACGCCACCCTCTTCTCCGGCTTCTACCTGCCCCTGCTCATCATCCTGCTCTGCCTCATCGTGCGCGGCGTGGCCTTCGAGTACCGGGCCAAGCGCACCTCCGAGACCTGGCAGCGCAACTGGGAGGAGGCCATCTTCTGGACCTCCCTGATCCCGGCCCTGCTGTGGGGAGTCGCCTTCGGCAACATCGTGCGCGGCGTGAAGATCGACGCGCACAAGGAGTACGTGGGCAACTTCTGGGACCTGCTCAACCCGTACGCGATCCTGGGCGGACTGGTGACCCTGACCCTGTTCACCTTCCACGGCGCCGTGTTCACCGCGCTCAAGACCCTCGGCGACATCCGGCATCGCGCCCGGTCCCTTTCCTTCCAACTCGGCCTGCTCACCGCCGTGCTGTCCCTCGCCTTCCTCATCTGGACGCAGGCCGACCACGGTGACGGCGCGAGCCTGGCCGCGATGATCGTGGCCGTGGTCGGGCTGGTGGGGGCGATCGGGGCGATCAAGGCGGGGCGTGAGGGCTGGTCGTTCCTCCTGTCGGGCGTGGCGATGGCCGCGGCCGTGGCGATGCTGTTCCTGGCGCTCTACCCGGACGTCATGCCGTCCTCGCTGAACCCGGACTGGAGCCTGACCGTCTCCAACGCCTCCTCCAGCCACTACACCCTCAAGATCATGACGTGGTGCGCTGCGATCGCGACCCCGGTCGTCCTCGTCTACCAGTCCTGGACCTACTGGGTCTTCCGCAAGCGGATCGGCACCCAGAACATCGCCGCCGACCCCGCCCACTGACAATTCCCCAGTCGTCGCCCGGCCGACCCTCTTCGGCCGGGCGACGTGCCTCACCCCTTGAGCAGCCTCCCTTCAGGGATTGTTGATGATCTTGAAGGTGGACGTCGTGTTCTTGATGTCCTGCGCGTTGTCGCTCAACTTCAGCCCGTTGAAGGTGGCTTCACCGACCGCGGGCCCCTGACCCGGCTCCGGCAGCTCGTTCGCCCAGACACCGAAGCCGGACTTGGCGTCGTATTCGTCGCCGCTCTTGTGCGCCCCGGTGATCGAGACGTCCGTGAGGATGGTGTCCTTGATGGGGAACTGGGGCTGGTTTCCCACGTAGTTGGTCTGGAACATCACGCCGCTGTACGTCGGCGAGACGATGTCGACGTTGTTGATGCGAATGCCCTGGAAGATCTTCGAGGCCGAGAAGAGCCAGATGCCGGGGAAGGTCTGGCCGTTCCAGAAGTGGCCGCCCGCCCGCTCGATGGAGATGTTCTCGAACGTCGTCGGATCCTTCCCGAAGCCGTTCATCGGATAGCCGAAGTCCAGCGAGCTGATGGTGATCCCCGAATACACCAGGGTGTCGGCGATTCGGATGTTGCGGAAGGTGTTGCTGTAGCCGCCGTAGACCGCGATCCCCGCGGCCCGCCAGGTCAGGAGGGTCGTGAGGTTCTCGTAGACGTTGTTCTTCTCGTCCGCGCCGCCCGCGTCGATCGCCGAGAACAGCGCGAAGCTGTCGTCGCCGGTGGCCCGCGCCTCGTTGTTGGCCACGAGGTTGTCCGTACTGCCGTTGGTCATGTTGACGCCGTCGGCGAACAGGTCGCGGATGCGGGAGTTCTTGATGGTCATGCGGTCGGTGTTCGCGCCCCAGTACAGGCACACCATGTGCTCGTTCCAGATGTTGTCGATGGTGATGTCGGCGACGTTCGAGAAGTCGAAGACCTTGCCCGGACCGTCGATGCGCGACGTGTAGTTGCCGAAATAGGCGAAGTTCGTGAACGTCGAGCCGTTCGCCGAGTTCTCCGCCCGGAACCCGATGTCGGTGTTCTCCTGCCCGCTCGGCGCGTGGAAGCGCGTGAACCAGGGACCGGCACCGACGACCTTCACCGCCTTGCCGTAGACCTGGAACTTGCTGGACGTCTCGTAGTCGCCGGGCGGCAGATACACGCCGACCAGCTTGCCGGTGGTGTCCATGCGCACCTTGTCCAGGGCGTTCTGCACGTCCTGGTGCGAGAAGCCCGCCGGGACGGTGTACGCGGCCGGGTCCGGGTTCGCGACCTGCTTGGCCTCCTCCAGGTTGACGAAGTCGATCGCGTACGAGGACGAGTTGGCGGCGTCCTTCTGCAGCTTGATCTTGCTGCCCGCCGGGACGGTCTTGCCGAGCTGCAGGTTCGCCTCGTCGTAGATGTGCCGCGCCGGACCCGCGCTCGGCGAGTTGCCCGGATTGGCCTCCGCGCCGTACAGCCAGGCGTACTTGGAGGTCAGGTCGACGGACTTCAGGAACGTGCCGTCCACGTAGACGTTCAGGCTGGCGTTGGTGCCGCCACCGCCCGCCGCGTCCGGGATGGAGAAGCGGGTGACCAGCGTGTTCGTGGCGGCCTTCGCGGTGAACTCCACCGAACTGCCGGTCGAGTCGAGCGTCACGGCCTTGCGCCCGGAGGCTTCGCCCGCGAGGTCACCGATCTTCCGGTTGGGCCCGACGGCCTTGGCGCCGCCGCCCAGGACACCGTCCTCCGCCTCGTACATGTCGTACGGCATGCTGGCGCCGCGCCCGACGAACAGCGGCTGGCTCGAGGAGTTGTTGTCGCGCTTGCCCGGCACTTCCTTGCCGTCGTCGGCGATGACGGTCTTCACCGTGTACTTGCCGTTGGCGGCCGTCCAGGTGCCGAGCTTGACCGGGTCGGTGGTGGCGCCCGCGGCGATCGACCCGCTGTAGCTGCCGGTCAGCGTCTTCACCGTGTCGCCCTTGGCGTCGCTGAGCGTCAGCGCGAGGGCATGCTCGCCGCCCGCCGAGGCCACGTTGCCCTGGTTCTTGACCGCCACGGAGAAGGTGACGGTGTCGCCCGCGGCGGCCGCGCTCGGCGACCACGAAACCGGCGACGCGACGAGATCGGAACTCTCGACAGCCTTCACGACCAGAGGAGTCGGGCTGTTGTAGGTGTTGTTGCCCTCGTTCTCCTCGATGACGCCGTTGTCGGGGTCGACCACGGCGCTGAGCGGATAACTGCCCGCGTCCCGCGTGCCGATGCCCGCCTCGACGGCCTTCGACTCGCCCGCGGCGAGCGCCCCCACATGCCCGGTCGCGACTTTGCCGCCGCCCAGCTGGAAGGCGACGTCCGTGGCCGCCGAGGCTTCACCGCCCCGGTTGTGCACGGTGGCCGAGAGCGTGATGGGGTCCGACTCCAGCGGCGCCGCCGGAGCCGAGGTGAGCCCGGTGACCTCCAGATCCGGGTTCGGCGCGGCCTTGCCGAGCACCTGGAACTCCGCCACCTGCCCGCCCGTGGCCCCCGAGTTCGCCGTGAACTTCAGCTGGACGTCGGCCACGCGCGCGCTCACCGGAATGGTGACCGTGTTGCCGCTCGCCGGGTCGAAGGAGTAGTCACGGCCCGCCACCAGGCCGGTGAAGTCACTGGCCTTCTGCTCCCGGCCGAGCACCTCGATGCGCTGGGTGCGGGCCGACCACACGCTGTCCGGGTTGAGCTTGACCACCACGGCACTGGTGTCGGCGTTGGCGCCGAGCTTCACCGTGAGGGTGTGGGGGTAGCTTCCCGGCGCGCCCTCCCAATAGGTGCTGGTGCTGCCGTCGTTGGCGTTCTTCGCGACATAGGTCTGCTGCACGGACGAGGCGCTGATCGGCTTGCCCGCGGCGAGATCGGCGTCGGCGTCGGCCGAACCGGCGCGGGTGACGGTGGGGTTGCTGGCCGACACGTTGCCCGCGGCGTCCCTGGCCCGCACGGAGTAGACGACACCGCCCCTGGCCGCCTTGCCGATCGCGTACGAGGTGGTGTGGGCGCCCACGCGCTCGCGCAGCTTGCCGTCCGCGTAGATGTCGTACCCGGCGAGCTTCTTGTCGTCGGCGGAGGGCTGCCAGGTGAGCTTCGCCGCGCCGTCCGCGTGCCCGCGCTTCTGGGACGTGACGCTGAGACCGGCGGGAGGTATCGGCTTCTGCCGGTCACCCGTCGACTTCTTGCGCTTGAGCGTCGCGCTGTCGGGGGACTGGTTCCCGGCGGCGTCGCGGGCCCGTATCGCATACGTGGTGGCGGCGCCCGAACTCCCGCGCGCGGCCTGGGAGTCGGTGTACGCCGTCACGCCGGCCGGGAGGCTCGTACGCAAGTCGCCGTTGACGTAGACGTCGTAGGCGGTCACGCGCTTGTTGTCGCGCGCCTTGTGCCAGGTGAGCTCGGCCTGCCCGCCGGGCCCCTGGGAGAGGGCGGCCCCGCCCGGCGCCGAGGGCGGCTGATTGTCACCGCTTTTGGGGCCGTACACCTCAAGGTCGGTGAGCTTCCCGGCGGCGGCGGCCGGGCTCGCGGTCTCTCGCGCGGCCTTGTTCTTGCTCTTGCCTGACGAGGCAGGGAAGAGCACGCGCACGTAGCGGGCGGTGGTCTCGCCGAAGGAGAGGTTCACGGACCGCTCGTGCCCGGCCCTGGCCTTGTAGCCCTCGACCTCGCTGAGATCCGTGAAGTCCCGCCCGTTGGTGCTGCTTTGGAGCTTGAGGTTCTGCGTCCGTGCGTGCGCGGCGGCGGGCAGGTGCAGCACGGCCCGCTCGATGCGCCGGGTGGCCGCGAGGTCGGTCTGGGCCCACGGGGAGCGGCCGCCGCCGGTGGTGAGCTTCCTTCCCTGGGCGAGGTCCGTGTGCGAACTGCCCGCCGAGGAGGGGGTGTCGGCGGCCGCGACGGCCAGCGAGGGCAGGCCGACCGCCGCCAGGGCGGTGGTGAGGAGAACGGCCGTGACGGGCCGGCTCCTGGATGGTCTTCTCATGAATCTCCGATCTCCAGCCGGCGGGGCGCGCGGCTGCGAAGGGGCGGCTCTGTGTGACGTCCATCGGAGAGCTCACTGGACGCACACGCGATTTCTTGCGTTCAGTTGTTGGAGACTGCCAGAGAAGAGTCAACTGGTCTACGTTCAGGACAGAGTGAATTACACAGTCCATGACAAGACTTGCTGCTCCGACGTACGGAGAGCGCACCTGCCCCAGCCGCAACGGCAGAGGTCAGCCGACGCTTCTGCTTGATCACTGGCTGCCGCGCAAAGAGACTGCTGCGATGAGCGCCGAGCCGCCCTTCTTCCGCTACCACCCCGACCCCGTCGCCACCGGCGCCTTCCGCATGAGTGCCGACGCATGCTCCTGCTGCGGACGCGCCACCGGCTGGATCTACACCGCGACCTTCTACACCGCCCAAGAGGTGGACAAGAGCTTCTGCCCCTGGTGCATCGCGGACGGCAGTGCCGCCGAGCGCTTCGAGGGTGAATTCAGCGACGCCTACGGACTCGACGGCGTCAGCGACGAGACCGTCCATGAGGTGACCCGCCGCACCCCCGGCTTCTCCGCCTGGCAGGACCCGCACTGGCTCGTCCACTGCCGCGACGCGGCCGCCTTCCTCGGCGAAGTCGGCCACACAGAACTCGCGGCGCACCCCGACGCGCTCGAGCAGCTCAGGCTCGACCTGCGGATGGGCGGCTGGCATGACCCGGCGCAGCTGGAGCAGTTCCTGGCCGACCTCGGCGAGGGGGCCACGGCCATGCTCTTCCGCTGCACCGTGTGCGGCACCCCTCTCGCCTACGCCGACTACTCGTAGCCCCCCAAGGACCGCGCCACCCGCCCCGCCCGCCGCACTCTCATCGGCCTCTCAGCTTCCGGCCCTAGCGTGACGGCCTTGACATGTCCGCCCCCTGCCCGGAGGAGACCATGAATCCCACCCGACGCAAGCGATTGCCGTTGTGGGTGGCGGTAGGAGCCCTCGCGGTCACCGCCGTCGCCTGTCAGAGCAGTGGAAAGGACTCCGGGAACGTTGCGGAGAGCAGTCCACGGAGTGACCCGGAGCGGCCCAATGTCGTCTTCGTGCTGACCGATGACCTGTCGACGGATCTCGTGAACTACATGCCGCATGTGAAGGAGATGCAGAAGGCGGGCACCTCCTTCTCCAACTACACGGTGACCGACTCCCTCTGCTGCCCGTCGCGTTCGTCGATCTTCACCGGCAAGTACCCGCACAACACGGGGGTGTTCACCAACACCCCGCCCGACGGAGGCTTCGGCACCTTCAACAAGCGCGGCAACGAGGACAAGACCTTCGCCACCGCGCTCAAGAAGCAGGGCTACCGCACGGCGATGATGGGCAAGTACCTCAACGGCTACGAGCCGGACATGACCGTCGGGGGAGAGAAGAACTACGTCCCGCCGGGCTGGGACGAGTGGGACGTGGCCGGCAACGGCTACAAGGAGTACGACTACACCCTGAACGAGAACGGCAAGACCGTCGACTACGGCAGCGAGCCGAAGGACTACCTGACCGACGTCGTCAGCGGCAAGGGCC
The DNA here is from genome assembly GCF_050510915.1 of Streptomyces odontotermitis. Taxonomy (NCBI): domain Bacteria; kingdom Bacillati; phylum Actinomycetota; class Actinomycetes; order Kitasatosporales; family Streptomycetaceae; genus Streptomyces; species Streptomyces odontotermitis. Next base: position 340,980 of record NZ_JBNJLS010000006.1, read on the forward strand.
AGGACTTCATCGGGGAGTCGGCCCAGGACGGCAAGCCCTTCGTGCTCGACATCTCCACCTTCGCCCCGCACGGCCCGGCGACCCCCGCCCCGCAGGACGAGGGCAAGTACCAGAACCTCCCGGCCCCCAAGCCCCCGGCCTACGACACGACACCCGAGAACGCCCCCAAGTGGCTGGCCGACAAGAAGCCCCTCACCGCCCAGCAGCAGAAGAAGATCACCACGAGCTACCGCAAGCGCGTCCGCGCGGTGCAGGCGGTGGACCGGATGATCGGCGACCTGCAGAAGCGGCTGAAGGAGGAGGGCGTGTACGACAACACGGTCTTCGCCTTCGCCTCGGACAACGGCTTCCACATGGGCCAGTACCGGCTGATGCCCGGCAAGCAGACCGCCTTCGACACGGACGTCAACGTGCCGCTGGTCATGACCGGACCGGGCATCCGCAAGGGCGCCACCTCCAAGGCCGTGGCCTCCAACATCGACCTGTGCCCCACCTTCACCGACCTCGGCGGCGCCACCCCCGACGCGGCCGCGGACGGGCGCAGCCTCGTACCCCTGCTGAAGGGCACCACGCCCGACGACTGGCCGCAGTCGGCCCTGATCGAACACCACGGGCCCAACACGGCCCCGAACGACCCCGACAAGCCCCGCAAGGGCAGCGGGAACCCGCCGAGTTACGAGGCCGTGCGCACCGACACGTACACGTACGTGGAGTACAAGACCGGGGCCCGCGAGTACTACGACCGCAGCAAGGACCCCGATCAACTCCACAACATCTACGGACAGTTGTCCGCGGAGAGGAAGAAGGCCCTGTCGGCGGCGGTCGCCGAGCTGCGGACGTGCAAGGGGTCCAAGGAGTGCTCCGAGGCCGCGACGACCCGTACGGCCTGACGCACAGGTCGGTCGACGCGCGAGCCGGTAGGCCCACCCTGATGCCGGCCGGCGCTCAGGTCAGCTTGGGCAGCAGCAGCTCGGCGTCCTCCGGCGACAACACGATCCCGAAGAGGTCGGCGAGCACCTTCGGCACCTCGACCGGCTCGAGTTCCCGGGTCTCCGGGGGCCCGGGAACGCCCGGCCTGACCGTGGTCAGCAGCCGGCTGTCCAGGAGGTGCAGCCGGTCGGGGTGCACGCGCTGCACGAAGAGCCGGTCGCTGAAGGGCGTGAGCGGACTGCTGGAACCGAAGTGGTTCGTCACGCGGAGATCGGCCGGGTACTGCGGATCGAACGTGAAGGTGTGCCGCAGCATCCAGCCGTCCCCGGTGGTGTCGACCTGTCCTTCGCCCTCGCGCACGGGCTGGTAGAGGGCCCATCCGTGGGCGCCGGGCGTGACCTCCTGGCGGCGCAGCCGGTACGCCCACACGCCGTCCGTCGTCTCCGTCGTGTCCGACGCGTCCCCTTCCTCGGGCACGGCGATGGGCTCCAGCGGACTCGCCCCGAACCCGACGTCGCTCAGCCAGCGCCGCCCGTCCAGCTCCACGATCACCATGGCGTGCGTCGAGGGCCTGATGTGGGTCGCCCCCATCTGGACCCGGCCCTGGATCACCGTGAACTGGAAGCCGAGGCGCTCCAGGGCCGCCGCGTAGAGAGTGACCTGCTCGAAACAGGTGCCCCCGCGCGGGCTGCCGACCAGCTTGGCCTGGACGGACGGGAGGTCGAGCGGCCGGTACTTGCGCAGCACCGCCTCCAGGTTCTCCCAGCGCACGGCCAGCACATGGGCCCGGTGCAGCGCGCGGAGCGTCGCGAGAGTGGGGGAGCGGTCCCCCTCGTACCCGAGGTGCGTCAGATAGGCGTCGAGATCGAGTGCGTCGCCGTCCCACATGTGGAAGGTCTCCTGGTTGGTCGTCACGTCAGCGGGCAGGGTGCCGGCAGGCCGGACCGAGGCCGACCTGGCAGGGCACCGAACGCCGACCGGACCGCGGCCAACCGGCACCGCTTGTACGACTCTTGAAGCGATCTTTCCCGCGACGGCATTCCCTCCCGTGCCTCGTCCTTTGGTCCCGGTCGACGCCGGGACTTCCGCCCTACTCCGCCGGACCCGGGCGGGCGGGCACCACCACGCGACCGGTGACACGGGTGCGGGGCGCGGCTCTCGGTGCCGCGCCCCGCACCCGTGTCCTTGCGAGTCCTGTCGTGGTCAGCTGACGGTGACCGTCACCGTGGGCGAGACGGCGTCACCGTCCTTGGCGCGGAGCGTCTCCTTGCCCTTCGTGTTGAGCTTGGCGTCCAGCGCGTAGGTGTTGTTCTTCTTCACCGTGGTGTTGGCGTGCAGCGTCGTCCACTTGCCCTTGGTCTTGTGCTGCAGCACCACCTTGCTGCCCTGCTTCACGCCCTTGGTGGAGCCACTGAAGTGGACGCTCTCACCGGCCTTCACCTTGTTCTTGTCCGCCTTGATGGTCAGCGACCCCTTGGTGGCGGACTTCGAAGGGCTGGGCGTCGAACTCGCCTTCACGGGCTGTGCGGGTGCGTTCGCGTCGGCGAAGGCGCTCACTGTCCCGGCTGTTGCCAGACCCGCGGTCAGAGCACCGATGACCACCGCTCGGGCGCACCGGCTGCGCAGAGTGGCTTTCACGTTGAACTCCCATTCGGGTGAATTGAGCCTTTTGTGCGTTTCGAGGCTAACCACAGGTGGGGGCCGGTCGCGACCGGACAGCAGGGTATGGCGTTGCGTGCCTGCCTGAGCGCATGGAGTAAGCGGTCTTGCTGGGGTGCGGAGCCTCAGGCCGCCGCGCGCAGCCCCCCCCGATGCGGCCGAATGAAGGGATCTGCCGAGCCGTGTGCTGAGGTGATACACGCTGTTGGCGTGCCGATGGCTGGTGAGGGGACCGGCGAGACGCAGCACCGCGCGGTGCTCGCTGACCGTCGTGGGGCTGACCCCCAACCGGGCCGCGGTCTCACTGGTGTTGGCGGCAGCTCGGGGTCGGCCAGCGGTACCGGACGGCTCCAGCAGAAGTGCGAGGGCACGAGGACAAGGCCGCGCCCCCGCAGGTGGAGGTCCCTGGTGACGGGGTGCCCGGGAATCTCCAGGACGGGCGCCCGCCGGCGCACGGTCGGCCAGAGCTGGGACGGCACCCGCGTGATCCCGCCCTCCGCATGGTGCGCGGCGCGCCGAGCGCGATCGGCGGCCGCGCGCCGCAGAATCGTCTCCCCATACGGGGAGATCGCTCGCCGCACATACGAGTCCAGGGAGGCACCGAGCCGATTCCGGTGCTGTGGAGCCCATTCCACGAAGTGCCGCAGGTAACGCGGCGTGCGCACGCGGCAGTTGAGAATCCCGATCTGCCGTTCAACTTCTACGCGAGGCGTGGAAAGAATGGCCTCGATTCCCTCGGCAGAACCGAGCAGACCTTCGGACGGAGTGAGGAAATCGGGGAAGCAACTCGCGTTCGGCATCCTCGGCATTGGCCCTGGGCGCGACCTTGGCCGGCACCCCGGCACCCCGGCGCACGCCGCGCCGAATGCCGGTGTGCTGAGCCGCACGGAGACCCTCTCGAGGTGGGCCTGGGTCAAGACGTCGACGCGACGGCGTACGTCGAGAAGCTCTGAGCGGATAGCGGATGCCCTGCGCGTGCCTCCGCCCCCACCGCCGCGAGCTACCGCTGTGCGACGGGAGTCCCGAAGGGGTGGATGACGTCGCCGTCCGCGTACGGGACGCCGGGGCGGCGCCGACGCGGCGGGATGTCCACTAAGCCCCGCCCGTCGGCGAACAGCTCGTCCAGACGGAAGGCCAGGTTGTACAGGGGCCCGCTGATCTCGTCGGCGGGCTCGGGCCGGACCAGCGGCAGCCGCACCCGCCAGGTACGGCCCCGGTAGGACATGAGCAGGTCGGCCGTGCCGTAGGCGGGGGAGGGCTCACAGCCCTGGAGCACAGGCAGGTCGCCCTGGGCCCCGGCGAAGCGGCAGATCTGCTTCAGGGCCCAGGCGAGGTGCGCGTGCGCGGGTGCGGCGGCGGGGGGCGGGGACGCGGCGTCGTACCAGCCGTCTGCGGAGGGACCGGATGGGCTGGGTGGACTGGACCCGCCGGACTGGCCGGGCGGGGTGAACTCGGCGCGGCGTTCGCTGATGTCGAGCAGGCGCAGGCGCCGCCCCTCGGGGCCTGCGGCGTGCACCTCGTCGGCGCAATGGGCGGTGAAGGCGATGGCCTGGATCTCCTCGGGCGTGGCGGTGACCGGCTCCTTGCGGCCCTCGTCCAGACGCCGATAGGGGATCAGGGCCGTGCTCAACCGCTCCAGGGCTTCGGCGGTACGGGGGGCGGGGGCGAGTTCGCCGGGCGCGTACCCGCCGCTGCCGTCCTCGAAGTCGACCAGGACATCGTCATGAGCGGTGACCATGGCGACCTGGCCCACGAGGTCGTTCGGGCTGTCGGTGGGGACGGTGGAAACCACCCGGTCCCCTTCACGCCACGGATTCATGCCACGCAACCTACGTAGCCAGGTGGGCATCCGCATGCCCTTGGGCATCGGGCCCATGGGGAGCGGCATGCCGCGCATGAGGCCGCTCATCGTCGCGCCTTCCGGCAGCAAGATATTTCCGTGCCGTTCCGTCGGTGGCGGTGCAAACTCGCTGCATGGCGGATATGCAGGCGTTTCGGGACGCGGTCAGTGACTGGGCGAGCGGCGGTTCCGGCGGTTCGGCGAGGGAGTCGGCCGAGCAGTTGGGGGTGCGCACCGTGGTGCTGCTGGAAGGGCCCAGCGACCTCGCGGCCGTCGAGACGCTCGCCGCACGGCGCGGCCGGGACCTGGCCGCTGAGGGGGTGTGTGTTCTGTCGATGGGCGGGGCGATGAGCATCGGCCGCTACGCCGGACTGCTCGGGCCGCCGGGGCTCGGCCTGCGCCTGGTCGGGCTGTGCGACCGGAACGAGCAGGGCTTCTACGAGCGCGGCCTGGAACGGGCAGGGGCGCCGCCGCGGGACTTCTTCGTGTGCGAGGCGGACCTGGAGGACGAGCTCATCCGCGCGCTGGGCACGGCGCACGTCGAGGAGATCGTGCGGGCGGAGGGTGACGTCCGCGCCTTGGAGACCTTTCTGCGCCAGCCCGCTCAGGACGGGCGGCCGCGCGAACAGCAGTTTCGGCGCTTCCTCGGCACGAAGAAGGGCCGCAAGATCCGCTACGGGCATCTGCTGGTGGAGGCCCTCGGCCCGGATCAGGTGCCGGGTCCGCTCGACGAGCTGCTCGCGAGCTTGTGAGGGGGCGTGGAGAGTCTCGGGGTGGTGGGTCCGGGCCCCGGGCGAAGGGACTCGCCCGATGCTGGTCTCCGTCTTGGGTCCGGGGTTCGGAGATGAAGAGGTCTTTGACGCCGAGCATGCCGACGAGGTCGACCAGGAGCGGTTCGTCGGGTTCACGCCGACGCACGCGGTGGATGTCATCGCGTTCTGCGGTGATCGGATCGACCATGTGGTCGTCGCTCTGCTGACCGCGGGCATCATGGATGTCATCGGCGGCGTCGCCAACGCCGAGCCGCGTGAGGACCAACTCCCGCTCGTGGCCGGTCTTCCCGGACTCCTGGCGAGGAGAAGTGACCCCTGGGGAGCGGCTTACGGCTCGGCGGAGTTTCTCCGCGCCTGGGTCGAGGCTCCTGGGTTCCGGCTGGTGAAGTAGCCCCTCATCACGTCGAGGAGCTTGCCTGCGCGCGCAGACCGTTGATCAGCAGCCGCAGGCCGAACGCGAACTGGGCGTCGAAGTCGCCGCCCGTGATGACGGGCACGGTCGCGGTCAGGTGGGGCAGGGCGGATTCGGCGACGGCCTGGCGCAGGCGCTCGGCGTCGGCCGGGCCGTCGGCGTCGAGGGCGGCCTGTTCCTCCAGGGTGTGGCCGAGCGTGAAGTTCACGAGCGTCAGCATCGCCTGCGCCGCGTCATCGGAGCCGAAACCGGCCTCACGCAGGGTGCCGATCACCGCCTCGGCGAAGCCGAGCGTGTTGCCGCCCGTCGAGTGGGTGCCGGCGAAGACGCGGGCGCCGTCGCGGTGGCGGAGCAGCGCTGCGCGCAACGCATGCGCCGAGGTGGCCAGTTGGGCGTCCCAGTCCTGCCGTGACCTTGCGTCTGTCGCTGCTCCTGCTCCTGCTCCTGCTCTTGCTCTCGGGCCCGCTCCTGCCGCTCCTGCCCTCGGAGCCGCTCCCGCCGCTCCCGCCGCTCCCGTCGCTCCCGCCCTCGGCCCTGCGCCCATGGGCGCCGTCGTGTGGCCGTCCGCCGGGTCGGCCAGCCCCGCCAGCATGCGTTCGGCCATCGCCGTCAGCAAGTCCTGCTTGGTGGCGAAGTACCGGTACAGCGCCCCCGCCTGTACCCCCATCGCCTCGGCCAGGCGTCGCATCGTCAGCGCGTCGAGGCCGGTCTCGTCGAGGAGGGCGAGCGCGGTGGTGACGGTGCGGTCCGGGTCCAGCTTCGGGGGACGGCCCCGGACAGCGGTGCGAGGGGACGGCTCTGCGGGGCTTGACGAGTGGCTCATGGACCCCAATATAGTGAACAGCGTTCACGTGAACGCTGTTCACTAAATGGAGAGGGTGGTGGCGGGTGGACGCAGAGGTGATCGTCGTCGGGGCCGGGCCGACCGGGCTGATGCTCGCCTGCGAGCTGGCACTGGCGGGCGTGCGCACGCTCATCGTGGAGCGCCGCGGCGAACCGCAGCTCCAATCAAGGGCGTTGACCCTGCATCCACGCAGCGTGGAGCTACTGGACCAGCGGGGCATCGCCGACCGCTTCCTCGCCCTGGGCCGGACCATGCCCGCCTGGCACTTCGCCGGCCTGGAGACGAAGCTCGACTTCGCGGTTCTGGACTCCCGGCACGGCTATGCGCTCCTGCTCGCCCAGGCCCGTACCGAGGCCCTGCTCGAGGAGCGGGCGCGAGAGCTCGGCGTGGAGATCCTGCGCGGCCACGAAACCGTCGGCGTGCGGGAGGGCAGCGACAGCTTCGACGGTGTCGAAGTCGATGTGCGGGGGGCCGGGGCATCGCGGACTCTGCGCAGTCGGTACGTGGTCGGGTGCGACGGCGCGCGCAGCGTGGTGCGCCGTGCGGCCGGGATCGGATTCCCGGGAACCGACGAGACGTTGACCGGGATGCTGGGTGACTTCGCCGTCGTCGGCGCCGACTCCGGCGCGCTGGACGCGGCGCGGGCGAGCGGCATCCTGATCGTCGGCTTGGAGGGTGGACTGACCCGATTCGTGGTGATCGCCCCCGGGCGGATGCGGGTGCCGTCCACGGAACCGGTCTCGCTGGAGGAGTTCCGCACCGCGCTCAAGGACGCCTGCGGCAGCGACTGCGGCATCGGCGAACCCCAGTGGCTGTCCCGGTTCGGCAACGCCACCCGGCTCGCCGACTCCTACCGGGCGGGGCGCGTCATGCTGGCGGGCGACGCGGCGCACATCCACTTCCCCGCGGCCGGACAGGGGCTCAACACCGGGCTCCAGGACGCGATGAACCTGGGCTGGAAGCTCGCCGCCGAGGTCAGGGGCTGGGCGCCGCCGGGGCTGCTCGACAGCTATCACGCCGAGCGCCATCCGGTCGGGCAGGCGGTCACCGAGAACACCGAGATCCAGACCCTGCTGGCGGAACTCACCCTCGTACCGCAGTACGTGCGTCCCGCCGGCGCGCTGCGCGCGCTGGTCAACGACCTCCTGGGCATGAAGCAGGTCAACCGCCGCCTCGCCGACGCCATTTCGGCGATCGGGACGGCCTATCCGTCGCAGGGAGACCCGCTCACCGGCCGACGCATGCCCGATGTCGCGCTCGCTGCCACGGTAGGTGCGGTGGGTGCGGAAGGTGAGGAAGGCGCGTCAGGCGCAGCAGAGGTGGAAGCGGCGGGGAGGGTCTATGACCTGCTCCATGAAGGGTGCTTCGTCCTGCTCGGACTCGACGGGGGCAGCGGCGTGCGGGAGGCCGAGCGGTGGGCGCCCCGCGTCCGGCCGGTGCGCGTCGCCCGGCACGACGCGCACCCCGCCCTCGAAGGGGTCGCGGAGGTCCTGATCCGGCCGGACGGCCACGTCGCCTGGGCCACCCGGAGCCAGGACGGGCCGACGCGGCGCGAGGAACGCACCCGGGCTCTGACCGCGTGGGCGGGCAGCCCGGCGAAGAGCGGGCGCTGACTGCCAGAGCTTTGACCACCCGAGTGCTGACCACCCGGGCTCCTGCCTCTCAAACGAAGTGGCGTACCCGTGCCGTCGCCGTCGCCGTCGCATACGGCGGCCAGTCGCTCACCGCCCCCGTCCTCACGAACTCGGCCACCGCACCCGCGAAGCGGCGCCCCAGGGCGCGCTGGGCCGCACCCGGCGTACCCAGCATCGGGCTGCCCGGGTAGGCGTCGAAGGTGTTGAAGAGGAAGGGGAGTTCGACGCAGTGTGTGGCGCCCAGGGCGTGCTCGTCCGGCTGCGGCTGGTGGTCGAACTGGTAGACGTAGGCCGGGTTGCCGTCAGCCGCGTGGCGGTTGGCGATCTCCAGAGTGCCGTTGCGGAACAGCATGTCGGTCTGCGCCGCGGTGAAGATCTGCGGCGGAGTGGCCTGCTCATGTGTCTGCCTGAGCTCCTGGTCGAGCCGGGCGGCATGCCGCTGGTAGAGCGTCGTGGCCGCCCGTTCGCCGAGCTGGGCGGTGAGGATGTCCACCGCCGCAGCCGACGTGAGGTTCTGGATCCGCGGGTCGAAGGCGCAGAAAGCCGTCGCCTCGTCCCGGGTCGTGCCGAGCAGGAGCGGCTTGCCCGCCAGTGCGCCGTCCGCGAGCGCTGCCTGCCACGCGCGGGGCACTCCAGGGCCCCCGAGCACCGGGTACATCGGCGGGGCGACGTTTCCCGGGCGGGCGAGCCGGGCCGACAGTCGGCCGTACGCGGACAGCAGCTGCTCAACGGGCGCCGCCCGCAGCGCCGTTGCGGCGTCCGCGCCGTCCGCGAAACCCAGCAGGCGTAGAAACGCCGCCGCGTTCTCCGCCGCCTGTTCCGGATCCTGCGGGGGCAGGCCGAACGGGCCGCTCTGCAGCAGCAGCCGCGCGACCAGCTCGGACGTCGGCCTCGACGTCGGCGTCGACGCCTGCTGATCGACCGCCAGGCACAGCGCCGAGTACGCCCCGCCCGACTGCCCGCCGACCGTCACGGCACGCGGGTCGCCCCCGAACGAGGTGATGTTGTCGCGCACCCAGCGCAGCACGGCGCCCTGGTCCTGCGGCCCGAGGTTCGCGGCGCCGATCTCCGGCAGGTACAGGTAACCCAGCGGTCCCACCCGGTAGTTGGCGGTCACCACCACGATGTCGCCCAGTGCGGCGAGACGGGCCCCGTCGTACCAGTCCCAGCCGCCCGAACCGCTGGTGAACCCGCCCCCGTGCCACCAGACCAGGACCGGGCGCGGCGCCCCGTCCGAGAGCGCCCGCCGCGGGGCGAAGACGTTGACCGTCAGACAGCCGTCCTCGTCCCAGTCCGGCTCGCGGCGCCCCATCACCGGTTCGAGCCGTGAGGCCGCCTGTGGCACGGCGGGACCGGGCTGCGCCGTCTCCCGCACCCCTGCCCATCCCGGGTGCGGCTGCGGCGGGACGAAGCGCAGCGCACCGACCGGCGACGCGGCATACGGAATGCCGCGGAACGCGATCGCCTCGCCCTCCACCACGCCCCTGACCTTGCCCCGGTCCGTGTCCACGATTTGGCCCTCGATGCCCGTCACCGTGCTCACCCCTCTCGTCGTGGCGCGCGGAGGCGTCTCCCTCCGCTTCCGTATCCGTGCGAGGCCATCTGATTCCGTGGGGGACCATCCGGGCCAGAAGAGGCCCTCTGTATCGAGAAAGACGGACATAGAGTCGTGCCGCATGGAGAAAGCACGCCATCCCCTCGATGACACGGACAGCCGGATCGCCGCCGCGCTGCTCGCTGCCCCGCGCGCTTCCTGGCGCACGGTCGGCCGGGTCCTGGAGATCTCGGAGCGCACCGTGGTGCGCCGGGCGGGCCCGCTGTTCCACGACGGGACGCTGCGTGCCACCGCCGTGCGCAATCCCGCGTGCTTTCCCGGTCTGATTCCGCTGGCCCTGCGGATCCGGTGCCGGCCGAACCGGATCCGCGCCATCGCCGCCACCCTGGCCCGGCGCCCGGACACCATCTGGGTGGACGTCCTGGGCGGCGGGGACGAGATCTGCACCGTGCTGTTCCTGGACGGTCCGGACGCGCGCAATACGCTGCTGCTGCGCGATCTTCCCGCCACCCCCGCGGTGCTGTCGTGGACCTCGTATGTGCTCCTGCGGGTCTTCCCGGCCGCCTTCGACTGGAGCGGCGGTCTGCTGTCGCAGGGCGAGCTGTCCAGCCTGCGGGGCAGCAGCCAGGCCCAGCCCGCAGGACCCGGCCGCCCGGCCCTCCTGCCCCTCGACGAGCGGCTGGTCGCCGCGCTCACCGAGGACGGGCGCGCCTCCTACACCGAGCTCGCCCGCCGCGCGGGCACCACCGCCCAGACCGCCCGGCGCCGCGTGGCGGCCCTGGTGGGCGGCCAGGTGCTCCGGCTCGCGACGGAAGTGGATCTCGCTCGGCTGGGCATCCGCGTCGAGGCGCTGCTGTGGCTCACCGTCGCACCCGGGGGAGTGGAGGAGACGGGGCGGCGGCTCAGCCGTCACCCACAGGTCCGCTTCACCGCGGCCACCACCGGCCCGGCCAATCTGCTCGTGGCCGTCGCCGCCGGTGACCTCGATGCCCTCTACGACTTCATGAGCGAAAACCTCGGCTCCCTCGGCCACGTCGCCACCGCCGAGGTCGCCCCGATCCTGACCGGAGTGAAGAGGACCGGACTCGTCCGCTGAACCGGGACGCCGACGGGGGCGTCTATCTGTCCGAGGGCGCACTCGTCACCAAGGGGGAACTGATGGCCGTATCGGACATGTCAACGGCGGTCCGTCAACCTCCCCGTCCCGGCTGCCGGTTGACGCGAGATTCCTGGCCGCCGCCGAGCCCGCGGCCCATGGCGCGTAGGATCGACTGACCCTCACGCCGCTCCTGACCAGCGGAACCCACCCAAACCCCTCCGATAGCATGATCCAACTCGCCACGGCCGCCGCCAGCGGTCGTCCTTCGCCGGAAAGCCACGCTGTCCGGCATGAAGGGGGATGGATCGACTACAACCGAAAAATCGGCCAGAGAATTGATATCAAAAGCATCGCAGGCGTCTGCGCGTGAAAACTCCACAATGAATCGTGCCGCGTGGCGTCAGCCGCGGGTGATGCTGTGGGCCGCGGCGAGCGTGGTGACCCTCGGGTTCCTCGTTGCGCTGGAGGTCGCCGCGCGTCACTACGGCATGCCGGGGCCGATCACCAATCAGGCGCGAGAGGTGATTTTCGCCCCCAAGTCGGGTCCGCTGCTCTACGCCAGCATGGGCCTGATGATGGTGGTGCTCACCTGGCGGGAACGCTTCATCGCGCTCGGTGTCGCCGTCGGGATCGACGTCGTCTTCTTCCTGGTGCGGTGGGCGGTCGGCGCCCAGATGATGTTCGGCAATGGCGCGCTGTGGGTCCTGCTGGGCTGCGCGGCCATCGCCGTCACGCGCCGCACCGGCGCGGAGCGCGTCCTGCTGCTCAAGGGCGTCGGGCTCGGCCTGCTCCTCGTGGCGGGCCGCAAGACCGGTGACGCCTGGCTGCTGATCACGTCGAAGACCCGCCCGATGGTGCTCGACCAGTACGTGGCGACGGCCGACCACGCGCTGGGCAACCCGTCGTGGCTGGTGGGGCGGCTGGTCGAGGCCAGCGGCTCGGTCGGCACCCATGTCCTGGACTGGGTCTACATCCAGCTCGCGGTGGCCGCGGTCTGCGTCACCGTCTACCAGCTGCGCAACGTGGCGGCCGAGCGCCGCTTCCCGAGCCACCACCTGGTGCGTACGTTCCTGGTGATCGGCCTGATAGGGCCGGCCATCTACATGATCTTCCCGGTGGTCGGGCCGATCTTCGCGTACGGCACCGGTGAGGCGTTCGGCGACGGCGGCGGCGGGCACTATGCGGTGGGCATTCTGTGGCCGGACACGATGCCCACGCTGGCCACCCCGGAGCACATGCCCTTCAACAACATCACGCCGCGCAACTGCATGCCCAGCCTGCACACGGCATGGGCCACCGCGATCTTCATTCACTCCCGGAGGGGGCCGCGCGTTCTGCGGTTCGCGGGCACCTTCTGGCTGATCGCGACGCTCGGCGCCACGCTGGGATTCGGTTATCACTACGGCGCGGACATCATCGCCGGCGTGGTGTTCACGCTCACCATCGAGGCGGGGCTGCGCGCCATCACGCGCGGCTGGGACCGTTCGGGAGTTCAGCTGGTCGCCTATGGCGCCGCGGTCTTCGCCGCGCTGCTGCTGTCGTACCGCTATCTGCCGATGCAGATGGCCACCCACCCGTGGGTGTTCGGGCCGCTGCTCATTCTGGCGATGGTCTCCGTCATCTACGCCTACGTGCGGACGACCCGGCAGTGGGATCCGAAGTTGGCGCCTGTGGTGCAGCCCACGCCGCAGCCCGAACTCGTCTGACAGCCCGGACTCGTCCGGCCGGAGCCGGGCGGGCCGTGGATCACGTGCTCGCCCGCTCCAGGACGCGGGCGAGCAGCCCGCGGTGGTCGTTGGCCAGCAGGGCGAGTTGCGTGCGGTTGTCCAGGCCGAGCTTGTGCAGGGCGCGGGAGACCTACGTCTTGACCGTGCCCTCGGCCATGCCGAGGAGTCCGGCGATGTCGCGGTTGCCGAGTCCGTCGGCGACGGCGAGCACCGTCCGCAGCACACGCGCCACCGAGTCCTCGTCGGTACGCGTGGTCGGGATGAGGATGCCCAGGCGCTGACCCCCTGGGTGCGGCCAGCGGTCCTGTCGCAGCCCGGTCAGCAGCCCGAGCAGGTTGTGGCCGAGGCCGGTGTGCAGCGGCTTGACGCGGCGGTGGTCCTCCGCGGCGCGCGCCGACGCGACGGTCCCGGCGCGCAGGATGCACGACGGTGCTCTTGCAGCTGTTGCAGCTCTCGCGGACGGGGCGGGGCAGCGGGGGCGCGATGGGCTCCCCGTCCGAGGTGCACCGCACGCGGTCGGTCCCCGTGCCGTCGCGGTAGTGCCGGATGTCGTAGCGCTGCTCCCAGCTGTGCCTCGTGGGTGATGGTCATGGTGAATCCCCTGTGACGTGGTGCTCGTGGCCGGCCGGGATGACCGGTCCATTTCAGGAAACACCGGGACAGGGGCGCGGAACGGCCGCGAATGTCCCCTTCTGCGGGCGGCAGGACCCGCAAGTCAGGGACTTGTCGTCAACGAGAGGGGAGGGCCTGGAGAGGGGAGAGCGGGGGCTGGGAGGGCTCGGAGGGGGGACCGTGGGTCCGTCACGCGGGCGCGTCGCGCAGTCGTCGCGCCAGCGTCGGCAGGCCCGGACCGGAGAGCTCGGGGACGACGACCGTGCGCCCGGCCATCCCCATGAGGAGTGCTTCACCCGTACCCGTCACCACGGGGCCGTCCCCGTGCCTCCAGTCGAGGTCGGTCGCGCTGAGCGTGAGGCCCCGGATGCGTTTCCGTGCCCGGAGCGGGGGCGCCATGGTCGCGAACTGCAGGACGCACCGCAGCCGTTCCTCGGGGATGGGCGCGGTGCGGGGCAGGCCCAGGGGGCGGCGGATGTCCTGCTGGTGGATCATCGCGTCGGTGAGCGCGACGCGTCCGCCGAATCCGGCCGTCAGTCCGCGTGGCCGCGGATGGGCCGCCACCAGGGCGAGGAGTTCGTCCGTGCTGCGGTCGGCGAAGGCGGCGACCCCGACGGTGTTGACGCGGTCGAGGAGGATGCCGCCTTTGACGAAGCGGCCGATGAGAGCCAAGGGGCCGAGCCCGTCATAGCTGAACATGTGGGCGATGACGTCGCGGACCCGCCAACCCGCGCACAGGGAGGGCGCGTTCCACTGGGCCGGGGTGAGCGTGGCCAGCAGAGCGGCCAGCTCGGCACGCTCCTCGCGGGCGAACTCCATCGCGTCGACGGGGCGGGACATGAGGGCGTGACCTCCGGGGTGGGGCGCCGGACGCCCTCCGGACGCAATCCGGGCGGAATCCGGCTGAGTGATCGCGTCCGAATGTAGAGGACCAGGAGGACGGCGGAGATCCGTCACGGAGTCTCCTGGCGTCCTGGCGGACATTCGTACAAGACCGGCCTGTGGCGGCCCGCGCACCATCACCCCATGACTGCCTACGACATCAAGCGCGCGCACCCGATGCACGTGGTCCACGACGGGCCGCGGCAGGCGCCTCCGCTGTTGCTGATCCATGGATCGGGGGCCTCGGGCGCCTTCTGGGGGCCGGTGGTCCCCGCGCTCGCCACCCGCCACCACGTCGTACGGGTGGACCTGCCGGGCTGCGGCCAGTCCCCGTCCGCCGCGTCGTACGACGTGCCCGCGCAGGCCGCCCAAGTGGCGGCGGTGCTCGACGAGCTCGGCCTGGGGCGGGTCGCCGTGGCCGGGCACTCCAGCGGTGGCTACGTCGCCACCGCGCTCGCCGAGCTCCGCCCCGACCTGGTGGGGTCGCTGGCGCTGGTCAGTACGGGGCCGCGTCTCGACGCGCTCCTGCCCCAACCCCTGATCCTGCGAGCCCTGTTGGAACCGCCGCTCGGCCCGCTGCTGTGGCCGCGGCGCTCGGACGCGATGATCCGCAAGGGCATCGGCGCGACGGCCGCGCGCCCCGTGCGCGTGCCGGACGACATGGTCCGCGACCTGCGAACCATCACGTACCGCACGACGCGGGCGGTGCTGCGCGGGAACGCCGCGTACCTCACCGAACGGAGCGTGCCCGAACGGCTCGCCGGGCTGGGCGTCCCCGTGCACGTGATCTTCGGTGGCGCCGACCCGCGCTGGGAGCCTTCGTCGGCGCGCCAGTACGAGGCGGTGCTTGGCGCGCGCGTCGAACTGCTCCCGGGCGTCGGGCACCTGCCGATGCTGGAAGCGCCCGAGGTGACCGGCGAACTGCTGCTGAGCTTCGCGGCGGCCGACCGCTGACCCCGGTCGCGCGCGGTCACCGAGGTCTAGGCTGAACACGTGCTGTCGAAGAGCGAGAGCGAGACAGAAGCACCACAGGGGGCATCGCACCGGGCAGCGGGGGCGCCGCCGGACTGGGGGCGCGTGGACATCGCCGTCCCCCGCGGACCGGCCCGGCTGCTGCCCGGGGTCAGCATGGCGGGCTTCGGCCACCCGGGCCCCGCGCACGTGGACCTGGCCATGGTCGCGCACCCGTCCGTGACCCTTCTCTTCGGCCTGGGTGAGGCCGACATCGCCGTCTACGACAGCCGGGGACGCAAGGGACGGTACGAGCGCGGCAATGTCGTCGTCGGACTCCTCCCCGGCGAGCTGCGGGTGGCCGGGCACGGGGTCGGCGGGTGCCTGCAGATCCGGCTCCAGCCGTTGGTGGCGGCCGCGGTGCTCGGCGGCCCGGCCGAGCTCAGCGGGGAGGTGGTCTCCCTCCAGGACGTGTGGGGCCGCGACGCCGGGCGGGTCGAGGAGCGGCTGCGCGCCGCCGCGTCGTGGGAAGCACGCTTCGATGTCGCGGCGGAGATCCTCGGCCGCAGGCTGGCCGCGCACCGGCCGGTCGACGCGGAGGTCGCCCACACCTGGCGGCGGACCCTCGGCCACGGCGGGCGCGTGCGCGTCGACAGCCTGGCGGACGAGGTCGGCTGGGGCCGCAAGCACCTGTCGGCCCGCTTCAGCGCCCAGCTCGGCATCCCGCCCAAACGCGCCGCCCGGCTCGTGCGCTTCGACCATGCCGCCCACCTGCTCGCGGCCGGACACGCCGCCGCGAGCGTGGCCGCCGCGTGCGGATACGTCGACCAGTCGCACCTCCATCGCGAGGCCAAGGAGTTCACCGGGCTCACGCCCACGGGCGTGGCTGCCGCGCCGTGGCTCGCGATCGACGACGTGGCCTGGCCGGGCACGATGCCGCCCCGGAGCCGGAAACCGGAACCCGGGGCCCGGGAGTCCGGGGCCGGGAGCCCGGCAGCGGGCGGCCGACACGGCCCCGGCCCGCGCCGGGGGGCGTGACCAAGCCACGCAGAAGATCATGACAAAGCGGACGGCTTGGCCGGGGCGCCCCTTCCTTTGACAGCATCGCGCCCCATACTGGTGAGGTCCTGCCCACTCACCAAGTGACTCCATGACCAAAAACAGCACTTCCGTGACCACCGCCCCCGACACCGCGTGGCTGGCGCGCGGGCGCCACCTCGGGCCCGAGCCCGAGCTGGACGTCCGGCGCAACCTGATCGCCCTCAAGGCGGCCGGGGTGCTCGACGACTTCGCGGAGCTCGACCCCGTCGAGGCGGCCCGGTCCACCGTCCTGTACCCGCGCGACGCGTCGGCCGACCCCGGCCCGTCCGCCCGCCGTCTCTTCGAGGCGCGCTGGCGCGTGGACGACGAGGTGACGGTGCGCGCACAGCTGACCACGTACGACCCGGAGAGCCGCCGCAAGGACGGTGAGGGGGTCCAGTGGGTCCTGGCCGCCGAGGCGGAGCGGGCGTGGGACGCCCACTGGCCCTCGCCCGCCACGATCTTCTGGCCGGACAGCGACCTGGTCCCCTGGGACCACGACATGGTGTCCGACGTGCGCCTGCGCGCGGCGAACTATCTGCCCAAGGACGACGACGAGCTGCGTCACCGGCTGCGGGACGTCACCCGGCAGGGCTGGTATGTCCACGTCGTGGTGCACGAGGCGATGACGCCGGACCCCAAGGGGGAGCGGCCCGTCTCCTCGCACCTGCCGCCGAGCCTGCGCCACCGGGTGGTCGAGCACCGGGGCACGCCGGAGCAGGCCCAGATCCTCGACTTCGCGATGAAGCGGGAGCTGAAGCTGCGGGTGCCGCGCGGCGGTGCCGTCGTGCTGCCGGTCCTGCCCGCGACACCGTCCGGACCGGCGTACGACGCGGAGCGCTTCACCGTGCGCAACGTCTTCCTGGACGGCTCGGAGCCCACCGAACTCCTCGACAGGATCAAGGAGTTCCTCGTGCTGTCGCGCCCGCTGCCGGAGGCCGCCGAGCAGGCCCTGACACGGCTGCGCCAGGGCTGGCACCTGCTCACCCCCGAGGAGGAGCTGGCCCACGCCCAGGCCATGGTCACCCAGTACGCCGAGGCGCTCGACGCCATGACCGCCTCCCGCGACCAGTACCGGGAAGCCGCCGAGACGGCGCAGTCGGCGCTGGCCGACGCGACCCGCGGCGAGGGCCTCCCCGGGCTCCCCGCCCTGCCCGGCATCCCCGGAGTGTCCGGGAAGGGGCAGGCCAAGTCGGGCGGCCTGCGCGGGACCTTCTCGAAGGCGTTCGGGCGCTCGCGCGACGCGGAGAAGTAGCGGAGGCGGAAGAAGGGGGACGGCGGGGACGAGGCGCCGGAGAGGGGGGTTCAGACCGTGAGTTCGCTCTGGTTCCCGGCCACGGCCGCCGGGGTGTGCCGGATGAACCACTCGGTCGCGAACAGCGGCCGCCGGGCCTGCGGAGAGAGCCCGGCGATGACCCCCGGCAGGGCCCCGCGCTCCACCTCGGAGCGGTGCGCGAGGACGGCGTCGATCTTCTGTTCCAGCCAGGGGGCGACGTCCACGGTCGCGGTGACGTCCTCGTCCGGCACGCTGTACACCGACTTGCGTGCACCGATCACCTCGCGGAGCGCCGGCACGGCCGAGTGCGGGTGCGTGGCCAGGTAGAGGGCACGGGGTTGCCAGGCGGGACCCGCCTCCGGGTAGAGCTGCTCAAGTCCGGCCGCGTGCACGGCGAGCAGGGTGAGCCGGTGGGTCTGGACGTGGTCGGGGTGGCCGGGCAGACCGCCGTAGCCGTCGTGGGTGACCACGACGTCCGGCCAGACGTCGCGCAGGTGCGCCACGAGCCGGCCCACCGCCTCGTCGAGCGGCGCGTCGCACAACCGGGCGCGGCCGGGAGCGGATTCCGGCACCCGCGCATCGGCGTAGCCGAGCAGCCGCGGCGTGCCCGCGCCGAGGATCCGCAGGGCCTCGGCCAACTCGGCGGCGCGATGGGTGTCCTGGGCCCAGGTCGCCGTCACGACCGCGGTCCGCGCGCCCGCGGCGGCGTGCCGGGCCAGCACTCCGCCCGCCGACAGCGACTCGTCGTCCGGGTGGGCGAAGACCGCGAGCAGGCTCGGCACGGGCATGGACGGACCGCCTTCCGGACGCGCTTTCCGGACGCGCCTTTCGGACGCGCCTTCAGGCCGCGTCCTACGGGACAGAGGGAGGCCGATCGTACGTCACCCCCTGCAGCGGCTCAGCGCAGCCGTACGGGCAGTTCCAGCAGGCCGCGGTGGCGCGGGTTGGACTGCCACACGGCGTCTTCGCCCTCCGCCGGGCGCAGGCCGGGAAAGCGCTCGAGGATCCGGGTGAAGGCCACCTCGGCCTGGAGGCGGGCCAGGGGTGCGCCCAGGCAGTGGTGGATCCCGTGGCCGAACGCGATGTGCCGGGACGCCTCTTCGCGGTGGATGTCGAACCGGTCGGGGTCGGGGAAGAGGCGGGGATCGCGGTTCGCGCCGAGGAGGGAGATCTGCACGAACTCGCCTTCCTGGATGGTCACTCCGGCGACGGTGACCGGCTCGGTGGCGTAGCGGAACGACGCCAGGGCGGACGGGGACTCGTACCGCAGGATCTCCTCGACCGCCCGGGGCATGAGCGTGGGGTCGGCCGTCAGCGCCGCGCGCTGGTCCGGGTGCGTGAGGAGGGTGTGGATTCCGTTGGCGATGAGGTTGACGGTGGTCTGGTGGCCGGCGACGAACAAGAGGAATGCCATCGAGGTGATCTCGTCCTCGCTCAGGGCGTCCCCGTCCTCGTGCCGGGCGGTGAGGAGGGCGGAGAGGAGCCCGTCGTCGGGGTGCTCGCGCTTGAGGTCGAGCAGCGCCCGCAGATACGCGAGCATGCTCTCCGCCGTGAACACGGACACCTCGCCGTCGCCCTGCCCGCCGGTGAGGGTGTTGCCGCGCACCTGCAGCGCCTCGTGGTCGGCGTCGGACGCGCCGAACAGGTCGAAGGCCACCGCGACGGGCAGCGGAAGCGCGAACTCACCGATCAGCTCCGCCTCTTCGCGGTCCTCCCACGCATCGAGCAGTGACGCCACATGGCCCTCGACGAGCGGACGCAGTCCGGCCGCGCGCTTGGCGGTGAAGGCCCGCTGGACGAGCTTGCGCAGCCGTGTGTGCTCGGGCGGGTCGGAGTTGAGCATGTGCGTGAAGAGCGCGCCGCCCGGACCGCTGGTGAGCCCGACGTGCTGCCCGAACTTCTCGACCGACCGGTGCTTGCTGAGCCGGGGATCGGCCAGGGCGGCCTTCGCCTCCGCGTACGAGGTGATGACCCAGCCCTCGACGGGGGTCGGCCCCGGGAAGCGCGCCCGCCGCACCCCGCCTGCCTCGCGCCAGGACCGGTACACGTGGTGGGCGCGCCCGAAGAAGGAGGGGTCGAGGACCTCGATGCCGGAGTCGTCGGAGCCGTGGGCGTGGTCGGAGCCAGGGGCGGCGTCGAAGTCAGACATGCCGCACCTTGCTCGCGTGCCCGAGATGGATCTTCTTGACGCCCAGGAGCCCGACGAGGGGCACGTCAGCGGTGCGCTGCCCCGGGGCGACGATCAGCCCGCTGCGGCGGATGTTCTCCAGGAGGAGCTCGGCGAGCGGCATGACCATGTGGCGGCCCCAACAGCGCTCGCTGACATGGCCGAACGGCAGGTACCCGGGGGTGTCGTCGGGGTCGAGGGTGTCCCAGCGCTCGGGGCGGAACTCGTTCGGGTCCTCCCACAGCGTGGGGTCGCGGTGGGTGAGCAGGGGCAGCAGCAGAACGTCGTCGCCGGGGCCGATCCGGTCGTCGATGGCCGGGTACTCCGGTGAGCGGTTGCGCAGGAGATTCCACGACGGGGGCAGCAGGCGCATGGCCTCGTACAGGATGTTGCGGTTCGAGGCGTGGTCGTCGAAGGGTGAGCCGAGCCAGAGCGCGTTGGCGACGAGTGTGGAGACGGTGAAGCAGACGGGGGCCGCCGCCCGGCGGTACATGCCCATCGCGTAGCGCCGGTCGTGGTAGCTTCCGGCCTCCGCGAACAGCCGTGCGATGTGCGTCAGTTGAAGCCCTGGCCCCGGCCCCGGCTTCGGCCGTCGCGGGAGGGCCGCGCCCGCGACGATCGTGGTCCACGTCAGCCTCGGGTCGATCTCCAGCTTGCGGCTCATGAGGATCCGCAGTCGGTACGGGTCGTCGCGCAGCAGCAGATCCCGCAGGAACAGGTGCCCGGTGATCGGCCACGGCCCCGACAAGTCGAGCCGCTCCGGCAGGGGTTGCTGGAGTGCCTCGCGCACGTCGCGTCCGATCGTGCGCATCACCGAGGACGCCTCGGTTTTGGAGATCGACCGCCCGTGCAGCGGCTTGAACGTCGGTCGTTCCGTCTCCGTCGCCTTGCGGGCGGCGAGGATCCGGTCCGAGAGTCCGACCCCGGCGACACCGATGGTGTCGGGCTCCAGGCGTACGAGGTCCTTGCCCAAGTGCTCGCGGATCAGGGCTTCGAGGCGGGGTGCGAAGACGGTGGTGCGGCGGTGGTGCGGGGTCCGCACGACGGAGAGCGCGGTGCCTGGGGATGCCATGGAGAACTCCGGTACTCGGAAGATGCGGAGGGCCCGCACGCGGCGCCGTCAGACCTCGATCGGCTCGCCGGGTGCGGGCCCGGTGCGGGGCCGTTGAGCCGGCCCGCTGGAATGCCGGTCCGCCGGCCTAGTACCAGAAGTACCAAGCGCTCTGCTTCAGACTCGGCTCACTCCGCTTCAAGCCCGAGCGGCAGATCGCGCCGGCGTTGCGCACCGTCGTGAGGATCTTCGCCATGGGTATTCCCTCCCCTCAGAATCAACCGGACAGGACTCACCCGCAGGCGCCCTCACGAGAGATGAGGGGAAGGTGCGCCAACCACCGTATTGAGTGGCAGGACGTGCCCGCTGCGGACATTCCAGAGTCTGGGGGGCACCACTCACGTTTTGCTGACGTGTCGCTTTCGTCCGGCTAACGTGCTGCTTTCTCGCTGGTCAACTCAATCTCAGATGTGCGGAGTTGCTTCACGTCCTATGTCGTGGCCTCTGGTGGGCGCGCTCTGCCGCGGCCTGCCACCACCCCGGTGGTGAGGGTCCCGTGACCTCGGCGGTCGGCTGGTCGGGGTGCAGGACGATGCGGCGCAGGGCCGTCGGATGCACGCGGACGTGGAACCAGCCGTGCCAGTGGCCGTCAGGCCCGATGCCGCAGGAGTGATCCCAGCGGATCTCGGCGGAGGGGAAGGGTATCCAGTCGATGCGGTGATCGTCGCAGTGCGCGGCCAGGACCGGCACGAGGCCCTGGCAGGACTGCGCGTGGGGCCCGACAAGGTGGTCGTCAATGTGATGGCCGGCGTCGCCAACGACGATCTGCGGCAGGTGCTCGCCACCGACGCCCCGGTGGTCCGCGCCATCCCCTGCCCGCCATCCGCGAACGCCGCTCCGTCACGGTCATGTGCCCCTCGCGCCCCGAGGCGGATGCCCTCTTCAAGCCCCTGGGCGGAGTGCTTCCCGTCGCGGACGAGGCGGCCTTCGACGTCTTCTCCGCGCTGACGGGCACCCTCACCACCCACTACTCCTGCCTCGCCACGCTCGCGTCCTGGGCCGCAGCCCAAGGCATCGCCTCCGACGGCGCCGAGCGCTATGTCCGGAGTCCTTTTCAGGGAGTTGGCCGTGCGCTGGATGACGAGTCCCGGTCCTTGGGCCAGCTCGCCGCCGACCACGAGACCCCGAACGGAAACAACGAACGCATCCGTGCCACCTGGTTCGACCCGGCCAACGCCGAAGCCCTCAAGGAGGCCCTGGACGGTCTCCTCGCCCACCTGGGGGGAGTCGCGCAACTGAGACAGCCCGCAACCTAGTTGGGGGGCACGTCTATGTCCGGTCCACGTCCGTCGCGTGGTCAGCCAGCTCGGCCGCCAGGCGGTGCATGACCGTGCGGTTGGCGCGCCGGATGGTGGCCCGGACCAGGGGTGCGAGGAGGCGGTCGGTGCGTGGGGCGCGCTCCCAGGCGTACGTGAAGGAGACGTGACTTCCGCCGGCCGGGCGCGGGTTGACGGTGTAGGTGCCGTGTGCCACGCGCTGCCCGCCCGCGCTGACGTTCCGTTCGACGATGCGCCGGGGCGCGTCCGCCTCGACGACCTCGATGGTGACGTCGGCCTTCGTGCCGCCGAGCGAGGCCGTGACCGTGGCGGACGAGCCGATGCCGTGAGCGGGGCCGCTGTAGCGCCAGTTGGTCAGGTAGTGGTCGGTGAAGCGCTCGTGGTGCGCCATGACGTCGAGGAAGTCGAAGACCTGCTCGGGCGTCTGGGGTACGTCGGTCGACACAGTGACAGACTTCATGTACCAGACGGTACATGAGGCGTGTACCAATCGGTACGCTCGCGTCGTGATGAAGAGGGAGCAAGAAACGGAAGAGGGCAACGAGAGAGACGCGGACGGGAACGGCGGCAACGGGGGGCGGCGTGCCCAACTCGTCGACGCCGCCGTCGATTACGTCGCGGCGCACGGCATCGCGGACCTCAGCCTGCGCGCCCTGGGCGCCGGGATCGGTGTCAGCCACCGCATGCTGATCCACCATTTCGGCTCCAAGGAACAGCTGCTCGTCGAGATCGTCCGGGCATCGGAGCAGCGGCGGCGGGAGTTGCTGTCCCGGCTTCGCCTGGATCCTGCACTCGCACCCGCCGACGCCGCCCGGCTCTTGTGGCGGCAGCTGGCCGACCCTCAACTGGCCCCTCAGGAAAGGCTCTTCTTCGAGATCTACGGGCATGCGCTGCGGGGCCGTCCCGAGGCCGCCCCGTTCCTGGAGGGGCTCGTGAAGGACTGGCTGGAGCCTCTTGTGGCCGCCGAGCTCGCCGCGGGGGTGGACCCTGACGTGGCGCGCAGCCGTGCCCGGCTGGGGCTCGCCACCGTCCGGGGGCTGCTCCTCGACCTGCTCGCCACCGGGGACCGTGCCGGGGTCGACGCGGCGATGGAGGAGTTCCTGCGGCTGTACTACGGCTCGACGGCGTGACGGGGCCCGGCTAGTCCTGCTTGTCGTTCTCGGTATCTGTCTTGTCGTTCTCGGTCTCTGCGGGCTGCGTGTTCAACAGCACGGCGATCACCAGCACCGGTTCGGTCCCGGCGTTGCGCCATGCGTGCCGGGTGCCGCGCTGCACGAGGGTGTCGCCGGGGCGGAGCTTGACGCTGCCGGTGTCGAACTCGCAGGTCAACTCGCCGTCCACGATGTAGAGAAGGTCGACCGTCGTGGTGGAGTGGAAGCCCTCGGCGTCGAGTTCGACCCGCGGGCTGTTGCCGGTGACCTCGCGGATGTTGCCGCCGGCGCCGTAGAGCGGCTTCATGACCGCATCCGGCGGTATGCGGTCGACCTGGAAGATGAAGCCGCCCGGCGGGCCCGACAGGTCGAAGGGCAGCGCGGACGCGTCGACCGTGGCGACCAAGTCGTTGAGCGAGTCGAACTTCCCGTGCCACACCAGACCTTCGGGGACCTCGACGTCGCTCTCCACCTTCGAGTTGCCGTCACCGTCGTGGCCGGTCACCACTCGCCTCACCGGCATGTCAGGACCTCCGATTCGCTCCGCGGGGTGGCTGTGTGGGCGCGACGGGCACCGTGGCCCTCGCACGTGTCAGCCAACACCCGGGCGCGCGGCGGGGACCACCGAGGATCGCGCAGTTGAACGGGCATCGGCGAGCCGCCCCGGCATCAGCGGCTCAGGAGAGGACCTTGCCCGGGTTGAGCACCCCGTGCGGGTCGAGGGCCTGCTTGACCGCGCGGTGCATCGCCATCACCTCCGGCGTGATCTCCGCGGCCAGGCCCGGCCTCTTCAGCAGGCCCACGCCGTGCTCCCCGGTGACCGTCCCGCCCAGTGCGATGGCGTCGGCGATGATGTCGTCGAAGGCCGCCTGGGCGCGGGCCTTCGCCACCTCGTCGCCGGGCGGCGTGATCAGCAGGGGGTGCAGGTTTCCGTCCCCGGCGTGGGCGATGTTCGCGATGACGACGTCGTGGCGGACCGCGGCCTTCTCGATCCGCCCGAGCATCTCCGGGACGTGTTCCTTGGGTACGCAGACGTCCTCGGTCAGCACCGGGCCCAGGCGTTCGAGGGCCGGATAGGCGAGGCGGCGGGCCGCGAACAGGGCGTCGGCCTCCTGTTCGTCGGTGGAGCGCTCCGCCCATGTCGCGCCCGCCCCGCGGAAGCACTCCACCATCCGCTCGGCCGCCTTGGAACCCGTATCGCCCGGGTCGTCCAGGCGGCCGAGCAGGACGACGTCCGCGTCCACCGAGAGGCCCATGTTCTTCCACGCGTCGACCGCGCGCAGGCAGTGGCGGTCGACCAGTTCGAGCGCCGAGGGGGTCAGTCCGGCGGCCCCGACGGCGCGCACGGCGGCTCCGGCGTCGGTGACGGAGGAGAAGAATCCGGCGACCGTGACGGCGGGGCCGGGCAGCGGGCGCAGCCGGACGGTCACCTCCGTGACGATGCCGAGCGTGCCTTCGGAGCCGACGACGAGACCGGCCAGGTCGTAGCCCGCGACGCCCTTCGCGGTCCTGCGGCCGAGGCGCACGACCTCGCCGAGGCCGTTGACCAGTTCGAGTTCGAGGACGTAGTCGCGGGTGACGCCGTACTTGACGCAGCACACGCCTCCGGCGTTGGTGGCCACGTTGCCGCCGATGGTCGACCAGGGGGAGCTCGCCGGGTCGGGCGGGTACCACAGGCCGTGTTCGGCCGCGGCCGCGCGCAAGTGGTCGTTGACGACGCCGGGTTGGACGACCGCGAGCCGTTCGAGCGGGTTCACCTCGAGGATCCGGTCCATCCCGTCGAGCGCCACGACGACCTGCCCGTCGGCCGCGTTGGCGCCGCCGGAGAGCCCGGTTCCCGCGCCCCGCGCCACGACCGGGGTGCGGTGCCGGACGCAGGCGCGGACGACGTGCGCGACGTCCTGCGCGGACGCGGCCCGCACCACGGCAGCGGGGCGCCCGTACGGCGCCCAGGCGGCCTGGTCGTGGCTGAACCCCTCGACGCTGTCCGGGTCGGTGATGACCTGGTGGGCGGGGAGGTTCTCCAGGATCGCGCTGACGACGGGGGCGCTCATGATCATTGGTCCTCTCGGGTGGGCTCGGCCTGGGCGGTGGTGGCTGGAGCAGGGGGCGCTGGAGCGCTCGTGCCGGGGACAGTGCCCGCCGGGGCGGCGGTGGCTCGGCGGGGCGCGGCGCCTCTGTGTCCTCGGCTCACCGGCCGCCGCCCTCCGGCCCGGCACCGGCCACGCCGGGTGCTCCGCCGCTGCCGACCGCCCAGGCCAGCATCGCCTCCGGCTCGGCCTGCGCGGCGCGGTGGAAGGCCCGGTCGTACGCCGGGTCGCCGAGCAGCCGGCGGGCGGTGCGTTCGCCGTGGTCGCGCAGGGGGGCGATCTCGGGGGTGCCGCGCCGGGGGTGGCCGACGTTCTGCCAGAACCGGTGTCCCGCCCCGTAGGCCAGGGCCGCGTCCTCGCCCTTTCCGTCACCCGCGAGGGCCGCCGACAGGATGTCCAGGCCCAGGGCGACGCCGAAGCTGTCACCGATCTCGCGTTTGGAGGTGAGCATGGAGCGGGCGTGCCGCGTGGCGTCGGTGTGCTGTCCCTCCAGGAGTGCGATGACGGCGAGTTGGTAGTCCGCGTACGAGCGGGTCCAGTGCTCGCCGTCGGCCCGGCACTCCTGGCGCAGGAGCCGGGCCTCCCGGGCCGCCTCGGTGAGTGAGCCGAGCGCGGTGAGGGCGAAGACGTGGACGAGGCGGCACAGGAGGGTGGCGCCCCGGGGTGCGTCCGGGGTGGCGAGCGCGGTGACGGCCTCCATGAGGGCCCGTTCGGGGCGGCCGTCGAGGAGGTCGGTGAGGCCGTACAAGTAGGCGCCCTTGAGGAGGTGTTCGCGGTTGTTGGCCTGGGCGGCCTCGTCGCGGCAGGCCGCGGCCAGCCGAAGGCCCGGCTCGTGCTCGCCCTGCAGGATGTGGGAGAGCCCGAGGGCCCACAGCGCGCGTGCCCGCACCGGCCCGGTGGCGCTGCTGGCCTCCAGGGCGCGGCTCAGGAAGGCCCGCGCCTCGTGCAGATGGCCGCAGCACACCCAGAAGAAGCCCGTCAGACCGGCGAGTTCGAGAGCGTCGTCGGGGCGGTGTGCGAGCAGGTGCTCCAGCGCGGCGCACACGTCGAGGTGGAACTCGCGCAGGGTGCGGTACCAGGACGCCTGGTGGGGTCCGGCCCACTGGGCGTCGGCCAGGCGGGCCAGCTCCAGGTAGTGGTCGGCGTGCCGGTCGGCCCCCCGCGGTCCTTCGCCCAGCGCCTCCAGCCACCACTGCCCGTACTCGCGCAGGGTGTCGAGCATCCGGTAGCGGTCGCGCTCCAGGGTGAGGACGG
Organism: Streptomyces odontotermitis; assembly: GCF_050510915.1. Classification (NCBI taxonomy): domain Bacteria; kingdom Bacillati; phylum Actinomycetota; class Actinomycetes; order Kitasatosporales; family Streptomycetaceae; genus Streptomyces; species Streptomyces odontotermitis. The sequence goes on from NZ_JBNJLS010000006.1 coordinate 367,304, forward strand.
ACTTGTCGACGAGTGCGGCGATGGCCCGCCGCGCCCCGTACGGCGTCAGCGGGCTGTCCGTGCAGACGGCCGTGGCCGCGTCCCCGTCGAAGCGTCCGCGCAGCACGGACAGGCGGGCCCAGGCGAGCCGCTCCTCGGGTGCGCACAGCTCGTGGCTCCAGCCGACCGTCGTGCGCAGCGTGTGGTGCCAGGCCGGGGCCCATTCCTGCGGCGGCCCCGTCAGGTCCAGCCGGGTGTGGGCGCGGCGCACGCTCTCGCGCAGGTCGCGGGTGCGCAGCTGGGCGGCGGCCAATTCCAGGGCGAGGGGCACTCCTTCGAGGTCGGCGCAGACCTTCCGGGCCAGCGCCAGGTCGGCGTCGCCGCGCAGCGGATGCCCGGCGGTGGCCGCGCGGTCGGCGAAGAGCTCGACGGCCTCACGGTCCACCGGCAGCGGATCGACGCGGATGATGTGCTCGCCCGGAAGGTGCAGGGGTTCGCGGCTGGTGGTCAGGACCGTCAGCCGTGGGCAGCCGTCGACGAGTTCGGCCAGCAGCCGGCGGCAGCCGTCGACCACGTGCTCGCAGGAGTCGAGCACGAGCAGCAGGCGCTGGCCGCCGATCCCGTCGGACAGCGCCTGGGCGGGCAGGCGCGCGGTGTGGTCGGCCAGGTCGCAGGCGTCCGCCACCGCCGCCGCAAGGAGCACGTCGTCCTGGAGCGGCCACAGGTCCGCCCAGCAGACCCGCTCGGCACCGGAGGGGAGCCCGGCCTGGACGCTCTGCCGTGCCAGCCGTGATTTGCCGACGCCTCCCGCCCCGGTGAGCGTCACCACGCGGTGCTCTTCAAGTGCCTGTGCCACACAGGCCAGTTCGGTACGGCGTCCCACGAACAGGTCGGGCTCGTCATGCATCGCTTTCACCACGCGTCCAGTGTGCCGATCGCGCTGCGGCGCGTGGCAAGTCGTGTGAGAAGCGTTGACAGTCTCATACGGCGAGGCAAACCTAGGGTGCCGTGTCTGCAACTCTTGAACTAACTAGCTCAAGTTGAGACTTGAGCTCTGCAATTTCCTGAGAACAGTTCGCCCTGTACCTCACCCGCAAGAACTGCACCCCACCCCCAGGAAGCAGAGGAACCCCCATGAGATGGAAACCGGGCAAGCGGCTGACCGCCGCCGCGCTCACCGCGGGACTGATGACCATCGGGCTCCTGCCCGCCACCGCGCACGCCGCGTCCGCGCACGCCCACGCCGCCCCCGCACGACCGGCCCCGGCGGCTGCGCCCGCCAGACCGGCCCCCGTACCGGACGCGGCCCAGGCCACCAACCTCGCACCGGGCAAGCCGATCGACGCCTCCTCCACCACGCAGAACTACGTCGCGGGCAACGCCAACGACAAGAGCACCAGCACCTATTGGGAGTCGAGCGGTCATCCCTCGACGCTCACGGTGAAGCTCGGAGCCGACGCCGACCTCGAATCGGTCGTCGTCAAGCTCAACCCCGACGCGGCCTGGTCAAAGCGCACCCAGAGCATCGAGGTGCTGGGGCGCGCGCAGAACGCCGACGGCTTCACCTCCCTGAAGGCGCGGGACACCTACACCTTCGACCCCTCGTCGAACCAGAACTCGGTGACCATCCCCGTCAACGGACGGTACTCCGACATTCAGCTGAAAATTTTCGACAACAGCTCCGGATACGGGGCCCAGGTCGCCGAGTTCCAGGTCATGGGCACCCCGGCGCCCAACCCGGACCTCACCCTGACCGACCTCACCTGGCAGCCCGACGACCCCACCGAGAGTGATGACGTCAAGGTCAACGCCACGGTGCGCAACGCGGGTTCGGCGGCGGCACGGGCCACGACGGTGAAGGTCAGCCTGGACGGCACCGTCGTCGGCAGCGCCCCGGTCGCGGGCCTGGACGCCGGAGCGAGCGCGACCGTTCCCGTCACCATCGGCAAGCGCAAGCAGGGCAGTTACACCGTGTCCGCGGTGGTCGATCCCGACGACACGGTCCCCGAGCAGGACAACGACAACAACAGCCGCATCGCCGACAAGAAATTGACGGTCGGCCAGACACCGGGACCGGACCTGGAGGTCACCGGCATCACCTCCAACCCGGCCAGCCCGGCGGTCGGTTCGGAGGTCACCTTCGCCGTCAAGGTGCACAACCGCGGCACCACCGCCGTGGGCGCCGGCTCGGTCACCCGCCTCACCGTGGGCGACACCACCCTGAACGGCACCGCGCCCGCCATCCCCGCGGGTGACACCGCCACCGTCGACATCGGCGGCAGCTGGAAGGCGACCAGCGGCGGCGCCACCCTCACGGCCACCGCCGACGCCACCAGTACGGTCCCCGAGACCAACGAGGACAACAACGTCTTCGCCCGCTCCATCGTCGTCGGCCGCGGCGCCGCCGTGCCCTACACCGAGTACGAGGCGGAGGACGCCAAGTACGACGGCACGCTCCTGGAGAGCGACGCCCAGCGCACCTTCGGGCACACCAACTTCGCCACCGAGTCCTCGGGCCGCAAGTCCGTGCGCCTCAACTCCACCGGCCAGTACGTGGAATTCACCTCCACCAGCGCCGCCAACTCCCTGGTCGTGCGCAACTCCATACCCGACGCCCCGGGCGGCGGCGGCCAGGAGAAGACCCTCAGCCTCTACGCCGACGGAACCTTCGTACAGAAGGTGACCCTCTCCTCCAAGCACAGCTGGCTGTACGGGAACACCGACCAGCCCGAGGGCCTGACGAACCGGCCGGGCGGTGACGCACGGCGCCTGTTCGACGAGTCGCACGCGCTGCTCGACCAGACCTATCCCCAGGGCACCAAGTTCCGGCTGCAGCGCGACGCCGGAGACGACGCCGCCTTCTACATCGTCGACCTGGTCGACCTGGAGCAGGTGGCCCCGCCGAAGGACAAGCCCGCCGAGTGCACTTCGATCACCGAGTACGGCGCCATCCCCAACGACGGCATCGACGACACCACCGCGATCCAGAAGGCCGTCACCGCCGACCAGAACGGCGACATCTCCTGCGTGTGGATCCCGGCCGGGCAGTGGCGCCAGGAACAGAAGATCCTCACCGACGACCCGCTCAACCGAGGCGACTACAACCAGGTCGGCATCCGCGACGTCACCGTCCGCGGCGCGGGCATGTGGCACTCGCAGCTCTACACCCTGACCCCGCCCCAGGACGCGGGCGGCATCAACCACCCGCACGAGGGAAATTTCGGCTTCGACATCGACGACAACACCAAGATCTCCGACATCGCCATCTTCGGCTCGGGCACCATCCGCGGCGGCGACGGCAACCAAGAGGGCGGCATCGGACTCAACGGCCGCTTCGGCAAGAACACCAAGATCAGCAACGTGTGGATCGAGCACGCCAACGTGGGCGCCTGGGTCGGCCGGGACTACAGCAACATCCCCGAACTGTGGGGCCCCGGCGACGGCCTGGAGTTCAGCGGCGTCCGCATCCGCAACACCTACGCGGACGGCGTGAACTTCACCAACGGCACCCGCAACTCCACCGTCTACAACTCCTCGTTCCGCAACACGGGCGACGACGCGCTCGCGGTGTGGGCCAACAAGTACGTCAAGGACCCCGCGACCGACATCGGCCACGACAACACCTTCCGCAACAACACCATCCAGCTGCCCTGGCGCGCCAACGGACTGGCGGTCTACGGCGGTTACGGAAACAAGATCGAGAACAACCTCGTCCACGACACCATGAACTACCCCGGCATCATGCTCGCCACCGACCACGACCCGCTGCCCTTCTCCGGCCAGACCCTGATCGCCAACAACGGCCTCTACCGCACGGGCGGCGCCTTCTGGAACGAGGACCAGGAGTTCGGCGCCATCACCCTGTTCGCCCAGGGACAGGACATCCCCGGCGTCACGATCCGCGACACCGACATCCACGACTCGACCTACGACGGCATCCAGTTCAAGACGGGTGGCGGCGCCATGCCGGACGTGAAGATCAGCGACGTGACGATCTCCAGGTCCACCAACGGCTCCGGCATCCTCGCCATGAGCGGGGCCCGCGGCAGCGCGACGCTCACCGGCGTGAAGATCAGCGACTCCCGCGACGGCGACATCCTCACCGAACCGGGCTCACAGTTCGTCATCCACGGCGGCAGCACGAAGTCCGGCGCCACCGCACCACCGAAGCGACGCGAGCGGTAACGCTCCCACCCCTGGCCTCCCCGCCAGGCCGCCCGGACCTCATGGAGGTCCGGGCGGCGCGCTCGGCACCGCGGGAGTGACGGCGGCCCGGGTGACATCGCCGACCAACTCGACCACGTCCGGACCGTACGCCTCTGAGTCGACGACCTTGAGCAGCTGACAGAACGGCGCGTCCTTGTACGTCTTCGCCAACTGCACGTGCCGACGCGCCAGATAGCGGGCCGCGGCGTGATTGGCGTTGGAGTGCTGACCGCAGATCAGGAAGACCGGCCGCCCGCCTCCGCCCTCGTCCCGGCTGAACAGCCGGGCCAGCAGGACATGTTCGACACGCCCCTTGTCCATCCGGTACTGCTGGCCGCCGACAGTGAAGGCTCCGAGTCGAGGACCTGTCGTGTCCGCCGTGTTCATGGAGAAGCCCGGGAGCAGATTGCGCAGATGCGCGGCCATCCGCTGATTCGACACGGGGCCGCCGATGCAGAACTCGGTCGTCTCGCCCAGACCCCGGCGCGCCGTGTCGTGGGCGACGATCTCCGCCCTCGCCCCGCACTCCTTGATGAGCATGGAGATTTCAAGCAGCGCGAACACGTCACGCCGCGCGACCGTCCAACGCGGCTCCCCGGCCTTGCCGTTGACGACCAGGAGGCATTCCGTGTCCGCCGGGAGCCCGAAGAAGCGCTGCTTGCGCCCCAGGGCACGGCGCCACAGAGAGGTGCGCGTGAACCACCCGAGGCCCGCGCTGATCCCGGTCGCCACCAGGCCGAGCAGGATGTTGCGCACGTCGTCGTTCATGGAAGTTGATCGTAATGATGTGCGGGCTCCGCCAGGCCCCCGCCCAAGGGGACAGGGCTGAACGGCCCGGCCGAACGGACCGGGACAGGGGTCCGACGGGCCCTGCCTCGGGTGCGGCCCGACCGGGAACGCTGCCGACGGGAGAGACGGCGCGCGGGAACGGGGGAGCGGATGAGCTGCTGGCCGCCTTGCTCGGAATGGTGCGAGTGTGTCGACGGTGGGTGCAGGCCCGCGCCGCTCAAGGCCAATGCCCTGCGCATCCGTACCGGCGACGGCCGGTATCTGAGGGCCATCAACGGGCCTACCGCATACGTCGGTTACCTCGGGCCGACCTCCGAACAGCCGGGCCCCTGGGACACGTTCCTCATCGACGAGCCGACGACGTGGCCGGTGCGCAGCGGCGATCAGATGGTGCTGCGCGCCGTCGACGACACCTGGCGGCCGCTGCCGGACGTCCTCGTGCGCATCGACCACGGCGTGCTGTTCCTTCCCAAGAAGAGCAAGAAGGATCCGCAGCTCGTGCGGTACCAGTTCGGTGGCCCCGACCGCTCCGTCCTGGTGACGTCCCCGCTCTCCGAGGGATACCCCGCCTACCGGCCCGGCGACCCCCTCGAGTGGACGTTCACCATCACCAAGATCGAGGGCGGCAACCCGGCCCCGGCGGGCACGCCGATCGGCAGCGGGGACCAGGCGACGTTCACCTTCCGTACGCACAACGCGGCCCAGCCGACGCGGAGTTGGCGGCTGCGCGACGACACCAGCCCCCGCCGCGTCGACGGCGACGCGGCGCCCGGCGCGGCGGCGGCCACCGTCTTCACCGTCGAGTTCAATGAGGTCCGGCCCGACCTGGGCTGGCGGCCGTCCACCGAAACGCCCTGCCGCAGCTGCGCGGGCGTCACCGCGGTGGTCCTGAGCAACGCCACGGGGCGGCCCGTCGCGGACGCGCACGTCACCGCCCTGGCGCCGAGCGTGCCGTTCGCCGGTGACACACCGCCCGCGCCGTCCGACGGCCGCGCCCGGCTCACCGCGGTCGTCGAGGGAGCCGAGCGCGACTGCGTACCCGCCGGACCCCTGCAACTGCGCGCCACAGCCGACCGCTTCCAGACCAAGACCGTCACCGCCCAGGTCCCCGACCGGGGCTCCGTCGACGTGCCCGTCGGCCTGGACTGCACCATGGTCACCGGGCGGGTCACTGACACCGCGGGCAGCCCCATGCCCGGCGAGTGGGTCTACCTCACCGACCTGCAGGGCAACGCGCTCCTCGACCTGGACGGCAATCCGTACCAGACGAGGACAGACCTGAGCGGGCGCTTCCAGTTCGCCTGCGTGCCGCACCGGCAGCTGAAGGTGTCCACCGACCAGGACCCCAGCTCCGACCGCGTCGTGACGATCGGGCCCGAAGGCAAGCACGTCGAGATCGTCGTGCAGTTCAGCGCGGCCACCGTCGTCGTCCGTGTCCTGGACGCCGACAACGACCAGCCCCTCGACGGCGCCGGCGTGCGCCTGACCACCAGCGACACGGCGGTGCGCACCGCCACCACCGGCGGCACCCCGCCCCAGGCCACCTTCACCGCCGTCCGCCCGGCGGGCGGCGCCACCGTACGGGCGGGCAAGTCCGGCTATCTGCCGAGCACCGTCAGCGCGAGCATCCCGGGCTCCGGCACGCTGACCATCACCATCCGGCTCCGCCGCGACATGGCCGTGCTGGCCCCGGCCGCGTTCATCGTGCAGCTCGACTGGGGCGCCGCCCCGCGCGACCTCGATCTGCACGCCTCCGGTCCCGACAACGCGAACGGGCGCTTCCACTGCCTGTTCACCACCATGCAGCCGGTGCCCTTCGTCCGCCTGGACGTCGACGACCGCGACGCCACCGGCCCCGAGCGCATCACTGTCAGCAAGGTCGCCGGCGCCTTCGTCGCGGGGGAGTACCACTGCTGGATCGACAACTACTCCGGCGAGAAGACATTCACCGACTCCGGTGCCTCGGTGACGCTGCTCAGCCTCGACGCCAACTCCGTGCCCGCACAGCGCGGTCGCTGGGTCGTCACCGATGTCCCCGGCGGCCCGGACCGGCTGTGGTCGGTGGTGGCGTTCACCCTCGACGCTCAGGGACAGCTGACCGTCGCCCCCGTCATGACGTACCAGCACGGGGACTGGTCCACCCGCCTCTGACGCACGCCTCCGACGCACCCGCCTCCGACGCGCCAGCCTCTGACGCACCGCCACGTCTTGGAGACCGCCCATGCCCGACAACCCGCACCAGGTCACGCTCCAGCGCCTGCTCGAAGGCCACCGGCAGGATCTCGCCGACCTGCGCGAGCAGTCGGCCAGGCTGCGCCGACTGCTCCGCCGCAGGCCGCCCTGGCCCGACGAGCCCAAGCCGGGCCCGTCGCGGTCGGCGCTGGAGAGCGACCTCGCGGACGTCGAGCGGTCGATCGCCAAGCACGTGCGCCTCATCGCGCTCGGCGACGACGCGCACATCGGCGAACTCCTCCAGTCGCTGGCCACCCACCCCGACCTGGCCCGGGAGGCGGCAGCCGACCCGTACGCCTTCGCGACCCGGCACGACATCGATCTGCCCGCGACGACGGACATCACCCTGCTCGTCGTCGACCGCGACATGTCCGCACGGATCCGCAACCTCGACCCCGACATGCCGTTCGAGGCCACGTGGACCCAGGACGGCTTCCAGGCGCCGCCGGACACGGCCTAGTGTCCCGGTCCGGAGATCCTGTCGCAGTAGCGGCAGTAGCGGCAGTAGCGGCAGTAGCGGCAGTAGCGGCAGTAGCGGCAGTAGCGGCAGGTGCGGCAGGTGCGGTCGATGATCTGGTCTGCGGTCTTGGTCCACTTGAAGGGCCCAGCCTGTCCGTTCCAGCTCCGCGAACCACCGCTCGACCTGGTTGATCCAGGACGAGTAGGCCGGGGTGAAGTGCAGGCGGAACCGGGGATGCGCAAGCAGCCACTTGTGCACCACCGGCGCCCTGTGGGCGGAGAGGTTGTCGCAGATCACTGGACCGCCAGGCCGGGATCGGTCTGGCGGTCGATCTCGTCGAGGAAGTCACGGAAATCGACCGCCCGGTGCTGTGCGGAGAGCTTCCCGATCACCTTGCCGGTGGCGGTGTTCAGGGCGGCGAAGAGGTCCACGGTGCCGTGCCGGACTTAGTCGAAGCTGCGGCGCTCAGGGGTACCCGGCACCATCGGCAGCACCGGCGCTGTCCTGGTGGGCGACGCTCCAGCCGGGCGCCGGGGTGGCGAGCGCCCACTGCTCGGCGCCCAACTCGGCCACCAGCCGGTCGAGTTCCTCGCTCTCCTCGCGCAGGTCGTCGAACACGGGCGTCGGATCGGACACGGGACGCTCCCCTCGGGCATGGCAGCGCCGAAGAAAACAAGCGAGTAAGGGTGCTTGCATAATTGTGGCCGTTCGGTGCACGCCCCCCGGGGCGAGGTCTGCGCGGACCCTGTGTCTCAATACACTCGGTGATCGCGCCCATCGCGGCGCACACTCGCATATCGGGGGACGAACGATGAGCAACTGGAACCCGGGCGGACAGCCGCCCCAGGGGCCGCAGCCCTACCAGCCACAGCCACCGCAGCCCTATCCGCCCCAGCCCTACGTGCCGCCACAGCCCCAGCCGCCCTACCCGGGACCGCCGGTGCCGCCGCCGGGCGGGCCGATCACCCGGCTGCGGCGGCGGATCGGACCCATCCACACCGCGCGCAGGGTCTTCACCCCGTCACGGCCGGGCATCGTCTCGGATCCTGAGGTGGCGCGGATGCGGAAGATCAGGACCCTGGTCGGCGTGGGCGCGTTCCTGTGGATGTCCTACGCCTACAAGCTCTCCACCAAGCTCAGCGATGCGGCGGACGAGCAGGTCGACAAGTCGTGGACCAGCGCCCTCGTGCTGGCGGCTACCCTCCCGGTCGTCGTCGGCGTCCTGTACGGCCTGGCCGCTCCGGCGGCGCGACGGGACCTGCTGCGCCGGGCGGGGCGGTGCTTCGGTGCGATCGTGGCCATGATGGCGGCGGCCTCCGTCTTCCCGATCATCGTGCTCTCAGGGCTCTTCGAGGGTGAGGAACCCCTCGTGGAGGGCCACTTCACCGTGACGAAGGGCCTCATGCTCGCGGTCATCCTCTTCGTCCTCTTCTGGGTGACGCCGTTCGTCGTCTGGGGCGTGGGACTCGCCGTCCAGCACGTGTTCCGCACCGCGGACATCCACGAGACGGTGCCGCCGCTGCTGATCATGGCGTTGGCGTGGGGGATGGCACTGATCGACATCTTCACCGGCGCCCACGAGGGCGTGCCGACGGTGATCCGGTACGTGTTCATCCTGGGTGCCCCGCTCTCCGTCACGGCGGTGGGCCTGTGGGAGCTGCACCGGCTGCGCGTGCACTACGGGCTGGGGATGCGGGGACTGCTGATGCGCTAGGAACGGCGCCTCGCAGGACGTACCAGTGATCTGGTTCTGAGGTCGTGGGGTCGCCACATGAGGCGTCCCTTCTTTCAGATTGCGGCGTGCTGCTGCGGCGGGTAGCGCGCTCGCGCTGTGCTGAGGCCGAGCGGCTGACGCTGGGGAGCTAGGCCAAGCGCCGCTCGACCGCCCAGGGACTGGCCGTTCGCGCACGCACCGTGCTGGTGTGCGCAGAGGGCTGGAACAACACCGTGGTCGCCGCGCGACTCGGTGTCGGCAGAGATTCCGGGCGGGGTCCGCACCCTGGAGCAGACGCCACAGGGCGGGACGCACTGGTCGAAGCGGGAGTTGGCCAAGGTCGTGGGGGATCTCGCCGGCGAGCGTGCTGCGGATCTGGCACGCATTCAGCCCGCAGCCGTGGTCGACTGAGACCTTCAAGATCTCACCCGACCCGTTCCTGATCGACAAGATCCGCGATGTCGTCGGCCTCTACCTCGCCCCGCCGGCCAATGCCGTCGACTTCCGCGACTTCCGCGACTTCCTCGACGAGATCGACCGTCAGACCGACAAGAGCCTGGCGGTACACGTCATCTGCGACAACCTCTCCGCCCACCAGGCGCCCGTGTGGATCAAGGTCTGGAACGACGATGCCAGGCCCTTCAGACGGACCAAGACCGCAGACCAGATCATCGACCGCACCTGCCGCTACTGCCGCATCTGCCGCGACTGCGACAGGATCTCCGAACCAGATCACCAGCGCCGCAGACGCAGCGCCTCCGCACCCGCGTACCGGGCGCTGTCGCCCAACTGCTCCTCGATGCGGATGAGTTGGTTGTACTTGGCGGTGCGGTCGGAGCGGGACAGGGATCCGGTCTTGATCTGGCCGCAGCCCGTGGCCACCGCCAGGTCCGCGATCGTCGTGTCCTCCGTCTCGCCCGAGCGGTGCGACATGACGACGGTGTAGCCCGCGCGGTGGGCCGCGTTCACGGTGGCCAGGGACTCCGTCAGGGTGCCGATCTGATTGACCTTCACCAAGACCGAGTTGGCGACACCGGAGGCGATGCCCTCGCGCAGCAGGGTCTCGTTCGTGCAGAACACGTCGTCACCGGTGAGCTGGCAGCGCGCACCGACCCGCGCGGTCAGCTCCTGCCAGCCCGCCAGGTCGTCCTCGGCCATCGGGTCCTCGATCGACACGATGGGGTAGGCGTCGATCAACTTGGCCAGGTAGTCGGCGTTCTCGGCGGGCGTGCGCCGTACGCCTTCCCCCGTGTAGTCGTAGACGCCGTCGCGGAAGAACTCGGACGACGCCGGGTCCATGACCAGGCCGATGTCCGTGCCCGGCCGGTACCCGGTCCGCTCGACGGCGGCCACGACGAAGTCCAGGGCCTCTTCGGCGGTGCGCAGGGAGGGCGCGAAGCCGCCCTCGTCGCCCACGCCCGTGGAGTGCCCGGCGGCGAGGAGGTCGCGGCGCAGGGTGTGGAAGATCTCGGACCCCATCCGCACGGCCTCGGCGAAGGTATCCGCGCCGATCGGGGCGATCATGAACTCCTGGAAGTCCAGCGGATTGTCGGCGTGCGCGCCCCCGTTGACGATGTTCATCATCGGGACGGGCAGCAGCCGGGCGTCGGAGCCGCCGAGGTAGCGGTAGAGAGGCAGGCGGTGGGCGGCGGCCGCGGCCTTGGCGGTGGCCAGGGAGACCCCGAGGATCGCGTTGGCGCCGAGCCGGGACTTGGTGGGGGTGCCGTCCGCGGCGACGAGCGCGGCGTCGAGGCCCGCCTGGTCCTCGGCCTCGCGCCCGGTGACGGCGGCTGCCAGCTCCGTGTTGACGTGGCGCACGGCCTGGTCGACGCCCTTGCCGTGCCAGCGGGCCGGGTCCCCGTCGCGGAGTTCGACGGCCTCGCGGGCGCCGGTCGAGGCGCCGGAGGGGACTGCGGCCCGGCCCAGGGATCCGTCCGCCAGCTCCACGTCCACTTCGACGGTGGGGTTGCCCCTGCTGTCGAGGACGCGGCGGCCGGTGACGGTGGTGATGGCGGTCATGGGAGCCCTTCCCGTTGTCGCATGCGTGCCGGGGTCCGGCTGCGGCGACGGTGGCGCTGAACCCGGCACGGAAAACTCTACAGCAATGCTGTGCAGTTGTGCTGTTTAGCTTTGCTACTCAGTGTTGCTGTACAGTTCTGCTGAACAGCTCGGCTGCGCAGGGCGTCTGAGCAGCAGTGCTGCGTTAAAATCCGGTATGCCCCTGACGACTCCGGAATCCGCCACCGTCGCGGCCGAACTGCGCACCGCGATGGGAAAGCTCACGCGGCGCGTGAAGCTCGAGGACCAGATGCCGCACGGCCAGGTGGCCGTCCTCGGTGCGCTGGACCGCAGCGGCGCGATGACGACCAGCGAGCTGGCGGCCGACCAGCGGGTGCGCCCGCAGTCCATGGCCCGAGCCGTCGGACTCCTCATGGAACAGGGGCTCATCACACGCCGGGCGCACCCCACCGACGGCCGCAAGAGCCTGGTCGAGCTCTCCACCGCGGGGCAGGAGCTCCTGGAGGAGGAGCGGGGGCGCCGGGCGGACTGGCTCGCGCGGGCGATCGAGGCGGAACTGACGGGCGAGGAGCGGGAGTTGCTGGCCCGGGGGATCGGACTGGTGGAGCGGCTCGCGGCGCACTAGGGCCTGTCGTGTGGGCCGAACCCTTGGCCTCGGTCAGGGGGAGAGCCGGCGAAAACCCGCCGGCCAGGTCCTACTCGCCCTGGCGGCGCACCATCTCGTTGATCCACGTGGGTGCGTACGGGGACGTGCAGCCCGGGGGAGTCGGATAGTCCTCGAACACCCGCAGGCGCTCACCGATGGCGAGGGCTCGGGCGCGGTGCTCGGCGTGCTTGACCCCGATCTGGGCCAGGCAGTAGTTCATCGCCCACTGCAGCCGGTCGGGGGCGTCCTTCAGCTCCGCCTCGATGACGTCGAGCAGCCCCGCGAGGTCGAGGCCCTGGGGCTTCTTCAGCACGCGGTCGGTGGTCAGCGCCCAGCCCGCGCTCGCGACGACCGGATCCGGGTCGGCGGTCCACGCCAGGCGCAGCTCCTCGGCGTACGGGCTCTTCTTCGCCACGTTCACGACGAGCCAGTCATGGACCTTGGGCGTGCGCGCCTCGCGCAGCATGCCGTCCAGCTCGTCCCGCCCGAACTCCTTCGGTCGGCAGATCAGGGTCGCGAGGAGTCGTGCCGCGCTGTCGCCTGTCGCCCAGAGTTCCCGGGCGAGGTCCTGCTGCGTCTTGAGCCGCTTGGCGATCGCGCGCAGCTTCGTGAGGTTCACACCGTGATCGTCACCGTGCTTCTCGTTCACCGCGCGTGCCTTCGGGTCCTCGAGCCCGGCCAGCTCGGCCCTCACCTCGGCCAGAGTCGTCTCGGCCACCGCCGCCTCCTGTCCGTCGCGCGGGTCCCTGACATGCGACATCCACCCTAAGCCGGAAGCCGGGACGTGGCCGTCGGGGGCCGACCGCCCGTGCCCGGAGCTTGTACACGGTTTCCGATTCACCTAACCTTCCGGAGTCTCTTCGCCATCCAGCCGGGATAACCGAGGCCCTGTGCCCGAAACCCTCTACCGGGAATCGGGGCCACCGTGGATCTTCGCCTCCTGCTGCTGACCCTCTGTACGTTCGCCGCCGGCCTCGCCGAGGCGATCCTCACCGGCGTCCTGCCCTCGCTCGCCGCCGACCTCGACGTCTCGCTCAGCCTCGCGGGCCAGCTCACCAGCCTGTACTCGCTGAGCTTCGCCGTCGCCGCGCCCCTGCTCGGCTGGCTGACCCGCGGCGCCGACTGCCGCCGCCTCCTGGCGGTCACCCTGGTGGTGTCCGCCGCGTTCAACGCGGGCGCCGCGCTGAGCCCCGGCTACGTTCCGCTGCTGCTGATGCGCATCGGCATGGCCGCCTGCAGCGGGCTGCTGATCATGCAGTCCAGCCTGCTGGCGGTGGAGCTGGCACCGAAGGAACAGCGCGGACGCGCCATCGGGCTGATCTTCATGGGCATCAGCGGTGCGCTGGTGTTCGGCGTCCCGGCCGGTGTGCTGGTCGACGAGTGGTTCGGCTGGCGCTGGATCTTCGCCGCCATCGCCCTGTACTCGCTGCCGCTGGCCGCCCTGCTGCGCTTCGCCCTGCCGCGCCACGCCCTGGACAGCCCGGCCGACGGCGCCGCGTACCGCCGCCAGCTGCGCGACCCGGCCCTGAACCTGGCGCAGTTGGTGTCGATCCTGCTGCTGGGCGGCCACTTCACGCTGTTCGCCTACATCACCCCCTGGTTCGAGCAGGTCGCGGGCATCACCGACAGCCGGAGCATCGCCCTGACCCTGCTGCTGACCGGCGCCGCGGCCATCGGCGGCGGCTACCTCGGCGGCTGGCTCAGCGACCGCATCGGCCACCGCCGCGCGCTGGTGGTGGTCCCGGTGCTGTTCGCCGCAGCCATGCTCGCGATCCCCCTCACCCGCGCCGTCGGGCAACCGTGGCTGCTGCTGGGCGCGTTGATGGTGTGGTCCACCGTCAGCTGGATGATCTCGCCTGCGGTGCAGAGCTATCTGCTGGGCAGCGACCCGGACAGCGGCAGCGCCGGGGTGGCCCTGAACACCTCGGCGATGCACCTGGGCGTGGTCCTCGGCGCGGCGCTGGGCGGTGCGGTGATCAGCCTGGTCGGCATCGACTGGACCCCATGGGTCGGCATCGCCCTGGTCTCGCTGTCGGTGCTCTGCGCCATGGGGTCCCTGTGGCTGCGCCGCGAGCCCGCCCAGTCCCCTCTCGCCCTGGAGGCCACCCACGGCTGACCCATGGCTGACACAATCTCCGCCCATGGCGAACAGCGGACTGTGGGTCGGCGTCCTCACCGCGCTGACCGCGCTCGGAGCGAGTTACATCACCGCGCGGGCGACCTCGCGCGCGGCCCTGGCCCAGGCCCGAACCATCGCGCGCGCACAGGATGTTCGGGAACAGCGCGACCGACGCCGCTCCACCTACCGGGAGTTGATGACCTGCGTGCACGCCTTCAGCGAGGTCGTCTGGCAGATCGACGCCGTGGACGCGGCGGGCGACCGGGCCGACAGGGACCGCATCCTTGCGCAGATGTACGAGCGCATCGGCCCGGTCATCGGCGACATGAGCAAGGCGCTCCGCGAGGTCCGGCTCGACGGCCCCGCCGAGGTGTCCACCGCCGCCGAGCAGGTCAGGCACCGGGCGCGCCGGGTGCAGTCGCTGCTCAAGGCGCTGATGGGCGACGACGACCCCGAGCGCAGACACGAGTACGACGCCGCCTACCAGGAGTTCCGCAACGCCCATCTCGCCTTCGTCGATCGGGCGAGACGGGCGTTGGAGGTCAGGGACGACGAGGGCTGACGCCGTCGCGCCGTCGCCGGGTCACCACTTCCCTGAGCACTCGTAGTCGCCGCACAGCTGGAGCAGGACCTTCTTGGCCCCGTAGTAGACGTACGACTTGCCGGGCTTCAGCTTCTTGAACTGATAGCGGCCCGAGTTCCAGTAGATGTGCGCGTAGACGTCCGCGCCGTTGACCCGGCTCGCGCCGAAGTGTCCCTTGTAGCCGCCACCGCTGTAGCGGTACCAGGTCTTCCACACCCGGGCGTTGGCCCCCTGGATGTACAGGGTCGTGGACGCCTTGCTCTGGATGTGCACGTCCCCGGCCGCCCCGGGTGACGACGACGGCGCCACCGTCGAGTGGGCGGGCGCGGCGAGCGCACCGCTCGACAGCAGGCCGAGGCTGAGCCCCGCGGCCAGCACACCGGCCGTGAGGGACCGGCGAAGGGTCTGAGTCGCCATGAGTTCTGTTCCTCCCCTTGGATCACCGTGGTCGCCGCGCCGCCGGGGCACCGCGACCCGTATGACCACCAGGCTCACCGCCACCGCCGCACCCCCACCACAACCACCGCCGAGATGACGACAATCTGGGACGTACACCGTTATGACCTGCGCAAACAACCCCAGTCATGACAACGTCCTGGGACGTGTCCCGCCCCCGAACTCTCAGGGCGTGTGGATGCGGTAACTCGTGGGCAGGTCCCGGACCTCGGCGGACGTCACGGTTCCAGGGGTGGTGATGTGCTTGCCGAGCAGCGCCAGCGCATCGTCCGCGAGCCGGGCCTTCACCGCCTCGGTGCGGCCCGGCATGAGCCCGATCGTGACGTGTGCGACGCACGCGTGGGGGCCGTCGCTGTGGCTCTCGACCGCGCGGCACAGGGTCTTGCACACGCCGCGGGTCGCGGACTGCTCCCGCACCATCGGATGGAGCTCCTCGATGAACGCCCGGCGGTCGAAGTCGAGCGTCGCCGTGTAGTCGACGGTGATGTGCGGCATGGGGTCCTCGGCGGTGCGGCAGTGTTAAGTGTCAGGTGCACCTATATTGCCGTACGGCCTCATCGGGGGGGGAGAGGGAGCCCCGCCGCACCGGGCGCAGAGCCCCATCCCGCTCACCTGGGGCAGGGCGTCGAGAAGGTCACGCTGGGCCGGGGCAGGCGGAGGGGTTCGGCTCCGAGGTTCTCCTCGATATGGTCGATGCTGAACGTCGTCGATGCCACGTGCCGCCTTCTCCCCCCCCCCGATCAGCCAGATCAACGGGCCACGCCAGCAGCGCAGTTACGCCTGCTGGGCCGGGTGGGCGGTGTCCGCGAGCACGGCGTCGAGGGCGGCCTGGTCGCATCCGGCTCCGGTCAGGACGTCGGCGGCCACGCCGCGCCCCACCTCGGCCAGGCCGATCAGCAGGTGGTGGCAGTCGATGCCCTCGGCGTCGTCGCGCTCGGACCGCGCCTCCGCGAGCGCGATCGCCTTACGGGAGTAGGGCGTCCACGCGATGCGCTCGGCCGCCTGGGAGGCACCCATGCTCAGCCGGTCGCCGACGCCCCGGTGGACCGCCTCCACCGCCACGCCCGCCGCTTGCAGAAGCCGGGTGGCGCTGTTGTCCTCCGCGGTGAGGCCCCAGAGCAGGTGCTCGGTGCCGATGTAGTTGTTGCGGTGCTGCACCGCCGCCTTCTTGACGTGCGCCATCGCCCGGCGCAGGTCCTCGGTCATCGTCTCCGGGCTGTAGCGCTTGTGCGGCGCGTGGAAGCGCTGCTGGACCGCCTGCCGGGTCACGCCGAGCGCGGCGCCGATGTCGGTCCACGAGGAGCCGTGCATCCGGCAGTGCTCCACATAGTCCTCGACCAAGTCGTCTGCCAGTGACTGGAGTTGGCCCGAGAGCTGCGCGGCGACCGTCAACAGGGCGAGCCAGTCGGGCTGTTCTTGTCCGTCGGGGCGGTGCGCGGTGTCGCAGCGCCGGTCGACTTCGGCAATGAGTTCGTCCAGGTCCGGAAGAGCCATGAGGCAAGTACGCCTTGACAATCCGAGACTGTCAAGAAGTGCTTGCGTCTTTTCCGGATGTCGATGTTGGTCCGCCGCCCGCCTTTCTATGTCCAATCTGCGTTGTTTCTAGAATGTCCGGGTGGAAGACATCGAGGCGATCGCGGCGCTGCAGGATCCGGTACGGCGCCGCCTGTACGAGTACGTGGCGGCACAGGGCCGAGAGGTCGGCCGCAACGAAGCGGCCGAGGCGGCGGGGGTCGCGCGCACGCTCGCGGCCCATCACCTGGACAAGCTGACCGAGGCCGGGCTGCTGGAGAGCGGCAGCCGCCGACTGACCGGGCGCTCGGGGCCGGGGGCGGGCCGTCCCGCCAAGGTCTACACGCGGGCGCGGGCCGAGCGCTCGGTGTCGCTGCCCGCCCGCGACTACCGCACCGCCGCCGAGCTGTTTGCGGAGGCCGCCGAACAGGCCGGTCTCGACGCCGGGCTGTGCGCGGCAGCGCGCCGCCGGGGCGAGGAACTGCGCGGCGAGGCGGCGCCCTGCGGCGGCCTCGACGAGGCGATGGAGGTGCTGGCCGCCCGCGGCTATGAACCGCACATGGAGGGCGCCGACGACGCCGGCGACGCCGAAGACGCACCTGCGGTGCGCATGCGCAACTGCCCCTTCCATGCCGTCGCCGAACGCTTCCCGCCGCTCGTCTGCGGCATGAACCTCGCACTCCTGGAGGGGCTGCTCGGCACGGACGGCCCGGTCCGCGCCCGCATGGACGCCAGGCCGGGGGAGTGCTGTGTCGTGATCGAAGCCTCTAAAAACAATGACCGTTGACATAGAAAAGCGGGACTGCTGGGATGAGGCCATGACCGCATCCGTGCCTTCGGCGTCCTCCGCTTCCTCCGCGTCCTCTGCTTCCTCCGCGCTCTCTGCTTCTTCCGTGCCCGCCCCGCCCGCCGCCCACCTCGCCCAACTCAACGTCGCCACGCTCCTCCACCCCCTCGACCACCCGAGCCTGGCCCCGTTCGTCGAGATGCTCGACCCGGTCAACGCCGCCGCCGACGGCGCGCCCGGCTTCGTGTGGCGGCTCGTGGAGGACGGGGCACCCGACGCCACCGGTCTGCGCCCGGCGGGCGAGGACGTCATCGTCAACCTCTCGGTGTGGGAGACCCAGGAGGCGCTGTGGGACTTCGCGTACCGCAGCGGGCACTTGGAGGTGATGCGGCGCCGTCGCGAGTTCTTCGAGCGGCACGTCACCTCGCATCTGGTGCTCTGGTGGGTGCCCGCAGGTCACCTCCCGACCGTCGGCGAGGCCCTGGAGCGGCTGGCGGAGCTGCGGGGGCACGGACCGTCCCCGCGCGCGTTCACGTTCGCCTCCTCGTACACCGCGGCCGAATCCGCCGCCCACCTCCAGGACGCGCCGCCGACGGAGAGCGCGGCAGCGGTGTAGCGGCGTAGCGGTATGGGGAGTACCCCGATCTTCGAAGCCGCCTGAACCTCCGCGGCCCAACCGTCATCATCCTTGTGGCTGTCACGGTGGCAGCCGACCCGGGACGGCGGTGAGGCCGGGCCGGGGGCCGAGGCAGTGAGGAGCACCCGGGCCCATGGACGTCTGTACGCTCGGCGACTTGATCGACGTCGTCGGCAGCCCGGCGCTGCGGCTCCACACCGCCTCCGCCGGAACCGCTTCGCCGGTCGGTGAGGTGCTCCTGTACGACGCTCACGCCCCGCTGCCCCACGCGCCCGGGGCCCTGCTGCTCGCGGTCGGCGTGCGGGCCGCCGAAGCCGGTCCGCTCGTACGGGCCGCGGCCGGGGCGGGCATGACCGGAGTCGTGGTGCGGGGCCCGGGCGGGCCGGTCGCCGAGGCCGAGGCGCACGGCGTGGCGCTCCTGACGGTCGGCGAGGACACCGCCTGGCACCACGTCCACCTGATGCTGGCCTCGGCCGTCGACGCCCGCTCCGCGCAGGGCGCCGGACTCGGGGACCTGTTCGCGCTGGCCGACGCGATCGCGGCGGCGACCGGTGGCGCGACCTCCGTGGAGGACCCGCGCCAGCGGATCCTGGCCTACTCCACCGTGCCGGGCCAGCCGGTCGACGAGGACCGCCGCCAGGGCATCCTCGGTCTGCAAGTCCCGGGCAGCGTGGACAACTCGGAGCAGGTCCGGCAGGTGTTCGCCGCGCCCGCACCGGTGCGGCTGCCCCCGCTCACTCCGGCCGACCTGCCCCGCCTTGCCTGCGCGGTGCGGGCCGGCGGCGAACCCCTCGGCTCGATCTGGGTGGTCGACACCGGCACCCTCGCCCCCGACGCCGAACAGACCCTGGCCCAGGGCGTGTCCACGGCCGCGCTGCTCCTGCTGCGCCGCCGCGCCACCCAGGAACTGACCCGGCATCAGAACACCGACCTGCTGCGCCGGTTGCTGGACGGCTCGGCCGGCGCGGCGACGGCGGCGCACCGGCTGGGCTGGGACGCGGTCCGGGTGGCCGCCTTCGCGCTGCACTCCGCGGCCGGCGTGCCCGACGCCGAGCGGACCTCGCTGCGCCTCCTGGACCTCGTACGACTGCAGTGCGACGCCCGCTACGGACGGCACGCCTGCGTACTCCTGGACGGAGTGGTGTACGCGCTGCTGCCCGCCCCTGAAGCGTGCGGCGGGGCGGACGGATCGGAGGCGCGCACGACGGCCGACCGGCGGCACCGGCAGCTGGCCGAGGACATCGTGGGCCGGGCCGGGCCGTCGCTGCGGGTGCCCGTACGGGCCGCGCTCGGCGCGGTGGTGCCCTGCCGCGACGGGGTGACGGACTCGCGCGCGGACGCGGATACGGTGCTGCGGCTGCTGGACGACGCCCTGCCGGTGGCCGGAGTCGACGAGATACGGCCACGGGTGACGCTGCTGCGGCTGGCCGATGTGATGCGCGAGCGCGGGGAGTTGAGGGCGGGCGCCTGGCAGCGGGTGCTGGACGCGGACGCCGAGTACGGCACCGAGTACGCCCGCACCCTGACGGCCTGGTTCGGCACGGGCTGCGACGTGGCGAGCGCCGCCAGGCAGCTCTCCGTGCACCCCAACACCTGCCGCTACCGCCTCAAGCAGATCGGCGCACAGCTCGGCATCGACCTCGACGACGCCGACGAACGGCTGGTGCTGTGGCTGCAGTTGAGGGTTCTGGCGGAGCAGGGGGCCGTCAGGGCAGCGGACAAGGCGGCGGGCCGGGCCCTTTCGGGCAGGAGGGCGAGGTCGCGGGTGAACGGAAGTGACTCACCGCCGGAAGAGGGGTGAACGGGGCGTCAACTTCGCTTTGTGGATCGTCTTCGTCTTGGTGACGAGATCGACGGACGCTTCGGCCGGGCCCGTCGCACCCGTCGCACCCGTCGTACCCGTCGTACCCGTCGCCCCGAGACGTTCTCAGTGGGGTCGGCCGGGGAGCGTTGCTATGCAGGACAGGTCCGAACGTGGTGAGCGGTCGGGGCGCACGCGTCAGGGGCCGGGCAGCCCCCCCCCGTGCCCGTGGCGCGGGACGGGAAGGAACCCCGCCGGGATCCCGGCCGGAGGCGGCGATTTCGTCGCACTTGGCGGGCCACCTGGCGCTCCAGGGCCAGGCCGGCAACGCGCGGGTGAGCGAGGCCATCGCGGTCCAGCGGATGGCCGGGCGGACACGAGGGGGGCGCCGAGTCCGCTTCGTCGTCCCGTTCCGCCTCACCGGATCCCCTTGCGTACGGCTCGATCCACGGATCGCCCACGGAGGGCCCGCGCTCCGAGCGGGAGTCCGAAGAGTCCGAGGAGGGGCGTTCGTTCAATGGCTCGGTGGGAAGTGTCAGCTTCCAGACCAGCCAGGACGGCCGGATGATGCGCCAGCTCGGCCAGCTCATCGCCCGCGTGGCCCCGCACTTCCAGCGCGAACTGACCGCCGCGGGCAGCGTCACGGTGCGGTTCGGCCGCACCCAGGGGGGAGGCGTGGGCGAGTGGCGGGCGGGCAGCCGGACGGTCATGCTCAACCCGGTGCACTCCGCCGTGCGCCGGGCAGGTCCGAGCCGGCTGTTCGGTGCCGCCGTCTTCGAACTCCTCAACGCCGCGGCGGAGCCGCGCCGTTCGGCCCTGGACCAGCAGGTGAGGAGCGGCGAGCTCGACCGGCTCGCGGCCCGGGAGGGCATGCCGCCCGCGCAGTACTACGCCCGCGAGCCGGAGCGCATCGAGTGGGGGAACACCATCGTCTCCTACTACCAGCGCCAACTCGGCAGCCACACCCACAGTTACGAGTTCCGCTACAACCTCCTCAAGGTCGAGGCGGCGTCGGCCGCGGCCCGGGCCGAGGAGGAACCACCGTCCTCCTCGTCGTCTTCGTCCTTCGCGTCATAGCCCCACCCCCGGGGCCCTCAGCGCAGGTCGTGGATGAGCCTGCCGATGACGGCGTCGACCTTGTCGGAGTCGAACCGCTCCGAGCCGATCAGCAGCGTCACGGCCCGCCGGCCGTCCCCCGTGACGGCGTTCCTGAGCTTGTGCCCGGACTCCATGGAGCCGCTGTGCCCCCAGGTGACGAAGCCCGGGACGGTCTCGTAGCGCTCGACGCCCAGGCCGTAGCGCTCGCCCGGGGCGTCCGTCGTGATGGTCTTCTCCATCTCGGCCAACTGGGCCGGGGCCAGCAGCTTCCCGCCGCGCAGCGCCGACCAGAACGCGGTCACGTCGGCCCCGTTGGAGACCAGCGCCCCCGAGGCGTCGGCGCCGGAGACGTTCCACTCCGTACGGTCCGCCAACTTGCCCTGGCGCTCGGCATAGCCGCGCAGCTCCGGTTTGGGCAGCGTGGTCCGGTCGCCGGGCCAGGACGTGTGCCGCAGCCCGAGGGGATTGATGATGCGCTGCTTGATCTCCGTGCCGATGCCGCGTCCGGTGACCTTCGAGACGATCATCCCTGCGAGGTTGTAGTTGGTGTTGGAGTAGGCGAAGCCGGACGGGGCCCGGTCGTCGGGCGGCGGCAGCTTCAGGGCCATCTTGACCGTGTCGAGCGGTTCGAGGTGGTCCCAGCGGTAGTCGTCCTCGTTCTCGTACGCGTCCAGGTAGTCGGGCAGGCCGCTGGTGTGCTGCAGCAGCTGCCGCACCGTGATCCTGCGGCCGTCGTAGTGGTCGGTGCGGATCAGGCCGGGGAAGAAGTGGTCGACCGTGTCGTCGAGCCGGAGCCTGCCCTCGCCGACCAGCTGCAGCACGACCGTGGCCACCCAGGTCTTGGTGTTGCTGGCGATGCGGCTGTGCTCGTTCCCGACGACCTTGCGGCCCGTCTTCAGGTCGGCGAGGCCGATGCCGGTGGTGAGGAGGCCGCAGCGGGGGCTCTTCACCGTCACGCTGAGGCCGGAGGCGCCGACGTGCTTCAGCGCGTCCAGCGCCTTCTGGACCGTCCGGGCATCACAGCCGGATCCTGGGGCGGAGGCGCCCGACGAGGCCGACGCGGCGGGGGCAGCCATCAGCGAGGCCGTGACTGCCAGTGCTGCGGCAAGAGTTGTCCTTCGTCGCAAGGTGTCCTTGTGCATGCCGTACACCGTCGGGCCTGGCCGGGCCCGCTGCATGCGGTGCCCAGCCAAACATCCGGGGCGGGTTTTGGCCGTGCGGCCAAGGGGCCGTCTCGCGCGATCTGCTAGGCGGTTTCCGGGGTTGCACGGGCACGGTCCCGATCGGCCGACTTGTGCTGCCGTCCAAGTGGGCGCCCATTGATTTGTTCTGCAGGCCAAAGAGCAGGGCGGGGCGACCTGCCTACGTTGAGGTCCTGACCCAGACCCCTCTCCGTAACCCTGGGCTCCGCACCGTGAAAGGCCCCGTCGTGTCCTTGGACCTGCATCACCGAGCCGTCGTCGCCGACGCCCACAACGACCTTCTCATGGCCGTCGCCGCCCGCCCGCCGGAACGCTGGGGCAGCTTCTTCCGGGAGCGGTGGCTGCCGCAACTGCGCGCGGGCGGCATCGACATCCAGGTCCTGCCCGTCTTCATCGACGACCAGTACCGGCCCGAGGGGGCGCTGCGCCAGACCCTCCGCATGATCGAGTGCGCCCACGTCCTCGCCGAGGAGAACCCCGAACACGTCGCGCTGTGCCTCGACGGCGCGGACATCGACAGGGCCCTGGCCGACAACAGGATCGCCCTCGTGCTCGCCCTGGAGAGCGCACCGGGCCTCGACGCCTCCGTCGAGCTCTTCTCCACCGTCCACCGGCTCGGCGTGCGGATCGCCTCGATAGCCCACTGGGGCCGCACCCCGCTCGCCGACGGCAGCCGGGAGGACGCCACCGGCAGCCGCCTGACCGCCCCCGGAACCCGGGCGGTCCAGGAGATGGAGCGCCTGGGCATGCTCTTCGACATCTCCCATCTCGGCGCCTCCGGCGTCGCCCACGTCCTGGAGCTCGCCACCCGCCCGCTGATCGCCACCCACTCCAACGCCCGCGCCCTGCGCGACCACCACCGCAACCTCACCGACGAGCAGATCCGCGGCGTGGCCGCAACCGGCGGCGTGGTGTGCGTGAACTTCATCCCGGACTTCCTCACCGACGACCAGGCGAAGGTCGGCGTCGACCGCGTCGTCGACCACATCGAACACGTCGCCTCTGTGGCCGGGATCGACCACGTCGGCCTCGGCGCCGACTTCGTCCGCGAGGTCATCGCGGACGTCACCCCGCCCTGCTGCGAGAACACCGACGGCGAGGACCCCCACTTCGACTTCCCGGAACTCGACGGCCCGGCCGGGATGCCCCTGGTCACGGAGGCGCTGCTGCGCCGGGGCCTGCCCGAGGAGGACGCCCTGAAGATCCTGGGCGGGAACGTGCGGCGGCTCATGGCCGCGCACATGGGAGTGCGCAAGGAGGACTCGGGAGTGCGCAAGGAACACCCGGGAGTCCGCGAGGACCACACGGCCGCATGCGACGGGCACAAGGCAGTACGCGACGAGCACAAGGACGCGCACAAGGCAGCACGCACGGAAGGAACCGCCCATGCCGCACGATGACGCACGCACGACCGCGCCCGAGGACCGTGCGCCGGAGGGCCATGCGTCGGAGGGCCATGCGTCGGACCATCGCGCCCCGGCGCTCGACGCCATGCTCGCCGACCTCGAAACGCTCGTCACCTGCGAGTCCTTCTCCGCCGACCACGACGCCCTGGCCCGCAGCGCCCAAGTCGTCGCCGCACAGGGCCGCCGACTGCTCGGCGCCGCACCCGAAACCCTCGTCACCGAAGGCATCACCCACCTTCAGTGGACCTTCGGAACCCCGCGCATCCTGCTGCTCGGCCACCACGACACCGTCTGGCCCACCGGCACGCTCAAGACCCACCCCTGGTCGATGGAGCAGGGCATCGCCCGCGGCCCCGGCGTCTTCGACATGAAGGCCGGGCTGGTCCAGATGTTCCACGCCCTGTCTCAACTCCCGTCCCTGGACGGTCTGTGCGTGCTCGTCACCGGTGACGAGGAGACCGGCTCGGCGACCTCCCGTGCGCTCATCGAGGCCCTCGCGCGGCAGTGCTCGGCCACGCTCGTCCTGGAGCCCTCGGCGCCCGGAGGCGCCCTGAAGACCAGCCGCAAGGGCGTATCGCTGTACGAGCTCACCGTCCACGGCCGCGCCGCCCACTCCGGGCTCGAACCGGAGAAGGGCATCAACGCGGGCACCGAACTCGCCCACCAGCTCCTGGCGTTGGAGCGCATCGCCGCCGACGTCACCGCCGCCACCGGACCAGGGACGACGGTCACCCCCACGCTGCTGCGCGCCGGAACGGCGAACAACACCGTGCCCGCCCTCGCCGAACTGACCGTGGACGTCCGCGTGCCCGACCCCGCCGCGCAGCAGGCCGTCGACCGCCACATCAAGGCCCTCACTCCGCAGGTCCCCGGCGCCCGCCTGGACGTCGGCGGCGGCCCCAACCGCCCGCCCCTGGACGCCGATTCCTCCCGGAAGCTCTTCGCCCAGGCCGCGGAAGAGGCCGCCCGGCTCGGCCTCGAACCGCTGCGGCAGGCCGCCGTCGGCGGCGCCTCCGACGGCAACTTCACCGCCGGGGCCGGCTGCCCCACGCTCGACGGCCTCGGCCCGGTCGGCGACGGCGCGCACGCCGACCACGAACACGTCGTCACCGCCACCATGCCGGACCGCGCCCGGCTGCTGACCCGCCTCGTCGGAGCACTCCAGTGACCCCCATGACGCCCATGACCCCCACGAGCCCGACGAGCCCGCCGACTTCGACGACTCCGGCCACCGGCATACGGCCGACCGTACGAGAGCTCCACGGCATGGCGGACTTCGAAGCCGTCAGCCACCTCTACGCCGACATCTGGGGGAGCGAACCCGGCAGCACCCCCATCTCCGCCGAGGTCATCAAGGCCCTCTCGCACGCGGGCAACTACGTCGCCGGAGCATACGAGGGCGACCGCCTGACCGGTGCCTCCGTCGCCTTCTTCGGCGAGCCCGTCGGCAGCTGCCTGCACTCCCACATCACCGGCGCCGTCATGGGCCGCGGCGCGGGCCTCGCCCTGAAGCTGCACCAGCGGCAGTGGGCCCTGGAGCGCGGCCTCCAGCGCATCACCTGGACCTACGACCCGCTGATCCGCCGCAACGCCTACTTCAACCTGGTCAAGCTCGGCGCCCGCCCCGAGGAGTACCTGACCTCCTTCTACGGGGAGATGGACGACGCCATCAACGGCGGAGACGAGTCCGACCGGGTGCTCGCCGTCTGGGAGTTGACCGAGCCCGCCCCGCCCGCCGCCGAGCTCCCTCCGGGCGCCGCGCACGCCCTGCGCGACCACGGCGGCCTCCCCGAGCCCCTCGCGACCGACGCCGAGACCGTGCTCATCGACCTCCCGGACGACATCGAGTCCCTGCGCCGCACCGACCCGGCCGCCGCCCGCGCCTGGCGCCTCGCCGTACGCGAGAGCCTGGGCGGCCTGCTCGCCGAGGGCGCCGAGGTCACCGGCTTCCACGAACGCCGTCGCTACGTCGTCCGCCGCCCCCACCGCCCCGACCTCCAGCCCTGAGGAGCCCCCACCCCATGAAGACGAAGATCTCCGGCGTCGAACTGCGCCGCATCGCGATGCCGTTGGTCGCCCCGTTCCGCACCTCCTTCGGCGTGGAGACCAGCCGCGACGTGCTGCTGGTCCGCGTCGTCACCGCCGACGGCGAGGGCTGGGGCGAGTGCGGCGCGATGTCCGAGCCCCGCTACTGCTCCGAGTACGTCGACGGCGCCCAGAACGTCCTGCGCTCCTTCCTGGTCCCCGCCCTGCTGGAGGCGGGCGCCAAGGACGGCGTGGACGCGCAGGAAGTGGGCCGGATCCTGGACCCCTTCACCGGCCACCGCATGGCGAAGGCGGCCCTGGAGACGGCGGTCCTCGATGCCCAACTCCGCGCCACGGGCGAGTCGTTCGGCGGCTACCTGGGCGCCGCCCGCGACCGCGTGCCCTGCGGCGTCTCGGTCGGGATCATGGACACCGTCCCGCAACTCCTCGACGCCGTCGACCGCTACGTCACCGAGGGCTACGTCCGCATCAAGCTGAAGATCGAGCCCGGCTGGGACATCGAGCCGGTCCGCGCGGTCCGCGAGCGCTTCGGCGACGACCTGCTCCTCCAGGTCGATGCCAACGCCGCCTACACCCTCACCGACGCCCAGCACCTCGCCAAGCTCGACGCCTTCGACCTGCTCCTGATCGAACAGCCCCTGGCCAACGACGACATGGTCCAGCACGCCCAGCTCGGCAAGCTGATGCGCACCCCGATCTGCCTGGACGAGTCCATCGAGTCCGCCGCCCACGCGGCCGCGGCCCTCTCGCTCGGCGCCTGCTCCATCGTCAACGTCAAGCCCGGCCGGGTCGGCGGCTACCTGGAAGCCCGCCGCATCCACGACCTGGCCCGCGCGCACGGCATCCCGGTCTGGTGCGGCGGCATGCTGGAGACCGGCATCGGCCGCGCCGCCAACGTCGCCCTGGCCGCCCTGCCCGGCTTCACCCTGCCCGGCGACACCTCCGGCTCCCACCGCTACTTCGCCACGGACATCACGGAGCCGTTCGTCCTCGACGACGGCCACCTCGACGTCCCGACGGGCCCCGGCCTCGGCGTGGCACCGCTGCCCGACCTGCTCAAGGAGGTCACCACCTCCACCGAATGGATCGAGCTGTAAGGCAGCCCGGTCACGACGAGGGCGGCACCCGCGACACGACTGCGGGCGCCGCCCTCGTCGACATGCCGCAGAACATGCGGAGTTGTGGCGCGCCCGAGCAGCCGGGCATCCACCCGCACCGCGCGACGGTCAGGCCGGTCCGGTGCGCCCGGACGCGGCGTACTGCCGGCACTCGCCCGTGAAGACGACCGCGAGTTCGTCCGCGATGACGGCGGCGGCCACCTCGGCCGCGGACGCCCCCGCCGCCCGTGCGGCGTCCCGGTAGACCTGCATGGCGAGGCCCTCCGTGACCGCGGTCAGGCGGACGGCAGCGGGCCACGGGTCCAGCTCCGGCGCGACCTCGCCGCACTCTTTGCCGTTGTGCACGGCCCGCGCCACGTCCTCGCGCAGCCGGTGGGCGGTCTCCACGTCGACGACGGCGAGCGCGGCCGCGTCCAGGGCCCGCCCGGCGAACGCCCGCGTCACCCGGAACTCGGTGTGGCGGATCTCGTCCAGCGGCAGGAACTCGGCCAGCGCCTCGGCCAGGACGTGCGAGATCGGCCGCCGGTGCTCGATGCCGGCCCGGATCCGTTCGTCGGCCCGGCCCTTGATGCGTGCGCTGACCTCCTTGAAGGCGTGCAGCAGCATCTCGTCCTTGGAGCGGAAGTAGTGCTGCACGAGCCCGACCGACATCCCGGCGCTCGCGGCGGTCCGTGCCACGGTCACCGCGTCCAGGCCCTGCTCGGTGATGAGCCGGCAGACGGCGTCCGCGATCTGACGGCGGCGTTCTTCGTGGTCAGCGATCCTCGGCACTTGATAACCGTAGCAGCGTACGGTAAAAACCCAATAACCATATGGCGGTACGGTTATTCGAGCCGGGCCTGCCCCTTCATTCGGCCTGCCCTTCATCCGGCCCGCCCCATCAACTGGCGCGTCCTGCCCGGACGTTCACGACGGTGAGGAGAACCCATGTCCCGGTACTTACGACGCGTGGCCGCGCACGCGGTCTCCCTGGTCCTTCTGCTCCTGTTGGTCCCGGCGCCCGCGGCCGCGGCGGCTGACACCTCGTCACCGTCCGGGCGCTACGCGGCGATCGACGCCTACGTACGGGAGCGCATGAAGGCGACCCGTGTGCCCGGCCTCGCCTACGCGGTGGTCGGACCCGACGGGCCGGTCCATCAACGGGCCTGGGGTACGGACGGACGGGGGCGGAAGGTGACGCCCAAGACCCCCTTCCTGTGGGGGTCCGTGGCGAAACCGGTGGCCGCGACCGCGGTGATGACGCTCGTTCAGGACCACCGGCTGAGCCTGGACGACCGGGTGGCCGACCATGTGCCCGCCTTCCGCTTCGGCGGACCGGCGCACGCCTCCCGGGTGCGGGTCCGTCACCTTCTCGGGCAGACCGCCGGGATCCCGGCGTCGGCCACGTTCAAGGTCACCGACTGCTTCGCCGACGACTGCCCCCGCCCGGCGGAGCGCGTCAGCGCACTGGACGACGTGAAACCGCTGGGCCCGCCCGGTGCGAAGTACGCCTACAGCAGCGCGAATTACCTCGTCCTCGCCGCCGTCGTCGAGGCCGTCACACGACAGCCCTTCGCCGCGTATCTGCGCCGGGCGGTGCTCGCCCCGGCAGGCATGGACAGCGCCGTCGTCGACCGCGCCTCGGCCCGCGCGCGACAACTGGCCCCGGGGCACCAGTACTTGTGGGGGCTGCCGGCCGCGACCGCCGACGGCGTCGACGAGCACGGGGCCGCCTACGGCTACACGGGCGGCGACCTGGGCGACCTCGCCGCCTTCGCCGCGCTCCAGCTCCGCGCCGGAGACGGCGACACCTCCGTGCTCACCCCCGCATCCGTACGGGCCACGCGTACGGAGGGCCGGCTCCGGCCTTCCGGGGAGGGCACGGGCTACGGCCTCGGCTGGCGCGTCGGCGGCCTGGACGCCCCGCTCGACCGGGCGGTCTGGCACACGGGCGGCACTCCCGGCTACGCGGGAATGCTGTTCCTGCTGCCCGAGCGGAACATCGCCCTCGTACTGCACCAGAACCTGTACGAGCTCCTCGACGACGACGAGGTCATGAAGGTCGGCTTCGGTGCCGCCCGGATCCTGGCCGGTGGTGCGGCGCCCTCCAGTGGCACGGCGTGGCTGTCGCCGTACGTGCTGACCCTGTGGGGCACCACCGCCCTCGCGGTACTGCTGCTGGGGGCGGCCGTCCGCTCGGTCTTCCTCCTGCGCCGTCCCGTCGCGCGCCCGTCCCGCGTGCGCCGCCTGCTCGGTGCCCTTCCCTGGTGCCTGACCGCGGCCGTGGTGCCGGTCGCGGTGCTGCTGTTCGCCGACGGCATGAGCCCGGGCCAGCTGTGGACCTGGGCCCCCGACGTCCTGATCGCCGCCGCCGGGGCGGCAGTTGCCGGGCTGGTGACCGTGGCTCTCCGCGCCGTCCACGTGATCCGACCGGCCCGCACCGGAGACGAGTGACGGTCATCTCTCGTCGGGGCCCGCCCCCGCCCGCTAGCGGGAGTCCAGCGCTTGGAGCTCGCCGAACGGGAGCCGGGCCCCGACGGGGAGGGGCGGGATCAGTCGACCGGCTTGCCGGGCTCGTCGTGGGTGGAGCAGTGGATGCCGCCGCCGCCCGAGGCGATGGTGTCGATCTGCACCTGCACGATGTCGCGCTTGGGGAAGTGCTCCTGCAGGATGCCCTTGGCCCGCTTGTCCGCCTTGCGGTCGCCGAACTCGGGCAGGAACACCGAGTCGTTGGCGACGTAGAAGTTCGCGTACGTCGACACGAAGTCGTCGCCCTCGCCGGTGATCTCGTACAGGTCGGGCTGCGGCAGGTCGACGATCTCGAAGGAACGTCCCTCGGCGTCGGTCGCCTTGCCGAGCACGGCCTTGGCCTGGTCGGCGGCGCGCGACCAGGAGTCGGCGGGGGTGTCGGGGTGCGCCCGGTCAAGCAGCACCACACCGGGCTCGGTGAAGCGGACGAGACTGTCCACGTGGGCGTCGGTGATGTCCTGGCCGCGCACCCCGGCCAGCCAGATCACCTTCTTGACGCCCAGGGTCTGCTTGAGCTCGGCCTCGATCTGGTCGCGGCTCTTGCCGCGGTTGCGGTTGTCGTTGACGATCGAGCTCTCGGTGATCAGGAGCGTGCCCTCGCCGTCGGTCTCGAACGAGCCGCCCTCGGCGACCAGCGGGGCCTTCGTGCGCGGGATGTCGTACTCGGCGAGCAGGGTCTGGCCCACCTTGCCGTCGTTGGTGTGCTCCTGCTTGTTGCCCCACCCGTTGAAGTTGAAGTCGACGCCCAGGACCTTGCCGTCCTGCTCCACGAAGACCGGCACGGTGTCGCGGGCCCACAGGTCGTCGACGGCCAGCGGAATGACCTCGACGTCGCGCCCACATGCCTTCTGGGCGGCCTTCTGCTGGTCGGGCCGCGCCATCATCACGACGTACTCGTACTCGGCGATGGCACGGGCGACGCGGGCGATGTCCTCGCGCACATGGCGCAGGTCGTCCTCCCACACCGACTCCAGTGCGGGCCACGACATGAACGTGCGCGCGTGGCTCTCCCACTCGGCGCCCATGCGGCGGCCCTTGGCGTCCGTGTCCGTGTCCCGGTCGGTGTCGGCGGCGCTCGCGACGCCGGAGTCACCGGGCCCGCAGGCCGATGCGCCGAGGATCACGGCGCCGATGCCGCCGATCGCGCGCAGGGCCGAGCGGCGGGAGGGGAGGAGGTGGGACACGGTGAACTCCGATCATCGTGATGGGGTCAAGCTAGCCGCCGGTGTGGCGGGCCGCTCGACGAGCGCGGCGGGGTGCGGGCGGCGTGGGTGGGGTGGGGGCGCGCGCGTCTGAGTCACGCGAACCGTCGGCGGTGTGTGCCGCGCCGAGGGACGGCCGGATGCCGTGAGGGCGGGTGGGGTGGCCGTGCCGTCACGCTGTTCCTTCACTGTCGCACGTACTGAAAATTCAGTCAAAGAGTGGTGACGGTGCGCCGTGTGCCCCGGCGTGCGGTGTCGGGCGCTCGGCCGAGATCACCGGGCCGGGAAGGGGCGGGTAGGGTTCGGATCCATGGCGCCCCGCACTACTCAGATCCTGGAAGCTGCCGCACGGCTGATCGCCCGTCGCGGTGTGCGCGGCCTGCGTGTCGAAGAGCTGGCCGCCGAGGCGGGCGTCTCCACCGGGCTGATCTACTACCACTTCAAGGACCGCACCGGGATCCTGCGCCACACCCTGGAGTTCATCAACAACCGGGCCGAGCGCTACACCACCAGCCGCGACAGCGACGCCGAACCGCTGCCTCCCCGTGAGGAGTTGGAAGAGACCCTGCTCCTGGAGCTCCAGGACACCCCGGAGGTACGGGAGAACAGCTCCGCCTGGGGCGAGTTGCGTGCGAGCGCCGTCTTCGACGAAGTGCTGCGCGAGGATCTCGCCAGGGCCACGCTCGTGTGGGTGCAGGAGGTCGCGGCCCTCATCGGACAGGTGCAGCCGATGACCCCGGCGCCCGCCCTGGCGGCGGCCGGCGAGCGGCTCACCGCTCTCGTGGAGGGGCTGAGCATGCGCTGGCTCAGCGGCGGGCTCCAGCTCGAGCATGCCCGTGACCTCGCGCGCGGCGCCATCGAGGCCGAACTGACGCTGCTGCGGCAGAAGTAGCCGCTCCCGCGGTGACTGAAAATCCAGTCAGCGGAATCCACTGCGTCACACAGCAGCCGGACAGGCCCTAGACGCGCCGCACTCCGCTCAGTCGCCGTCCTCGCGCGTGGCGGACCGGCGTGCCTCGTGCCGCCCCGCATAGCGCTCCTTGCGGTTCGCGGCCTTGTTCATCCCCTGCCGCTCCTTGTTGCAGGAGCGCACGCTGCAGCCCGCACAGCAGCTGTGGCCGAACAGCAGGGCGCCGGGGTGTTCCCAGCGGCAGCGGGTGTCGTCGGTGTCCTCCTGTGTCGGGGCGGGCGGCAGGTCGCAGGCGCCGAAGCGGTGGTCGTGCACCGGCCGGGGGCGGTGTTCGAGGTGGCGCACCCACAGCGGTTTCGTCTTGTCCGTACGGGACATCGCGTTCCTTCTGGAACCAGCCGCCCGGGCTCCCGGACCTTCCGGGCGGGCGGCTGGGTTCGCCCCTTCACGGCGGAATGCATGACGCCCTCCCTTTCTCCGGCCATGGCCCCGATGGAACGGAACCTGGCAGCTTATGGACCGGCCCGGGGGAGAGGAAAGGGATTTTCGGCGCCGGGGTATTCGATTGCGCGGGCCGCGACGGCTTGGCAGGGTGCGGGGAACCCGTCAGCCCGCGCGAGGAGGCGTTCCTGTGTCCGTCGTTCCGGAGCCCCGGCTGGCCCTTCTCGGGGGAGGCTTCTCCACCGATGACGACGGCCTGCTGGACGACTGGGTGCTCGGTCACGTACGCGCTCCGCGGCCCAAGGTGTGCTTCCTGCCCACCGCCAGCGGTGACGCCCCCGCCTACGTCGAGCAGTTCCACGCCGCGTACGACGCGCGC
This sequence comes from Streptomyces odontotermitis, assembly GCF_050510915.1. NCBI lineage: Bacteria > Bacillati > Actinomycetota > Actinomycetes > Kitasatosporales > Streptomycetaceae > Streptomyces > Streptomyces odontotermitis. Next base: position 399,554 of record NZ_JBNJLS010000006.1, read on the forward strand.
GCCTGCGAGCCGAGCGTCCTGCCGCTGTTCCGGCGGGACAGGGACGACGCCGCCTTGCGGGCGTTCCTGCTCTCCCAGGACGTCATCTATGTGGGCGGGGGAAACACCGCCAACCTGCTGGCGGTCTGGCGCGTGCACGGCGTCGACCGGATCCTGCGCGAGGCGTACGGGCGCGGCACGCTGCTGTGCGGCATCAGCGCGGGTGCCAACTGCTGGGCCGAAGGCTCGCACACCGACTCCTTCGGGCCGCTGACGCACCTGTCCGACGGGCTGGGGCTGCTGCCCGGCTCGGTCTGCCCCCACTACGACAGCGAACCGGGGCGGCGGCCGTCCTACCAGGAGGCCGTGGCGAGCGGTGCGCTTCCGCCCGGCTGGGCGGTGGAGGACGGTGCCGCCGCCCTCTTCACCGACGGCCGGCTGACGGAGGCGGTGACCCGCACCTCGCGGGCCGGTCTCTACCGGGTGGAGCCCGACGGCGACGGACGAGGAGCGGTGGAGCGGGCCCACCCGTGCCGCCTGCTCGACGGGGCACGCCGACCCGCGTCGCCCGCATGACCTGTGAGGAGGGCGGACCACACCCCAGGCCGGGCCGCCCTCCTCACCACACCCCTCACGACGGGGATGTCCCGGCCTCGGCGTGCTCCCCTTCCTGCCGCGCCGCGTCCCGAGCGGCCGTCCCCCGCACGCACAGCGCCCGCACCGCCATGGCGCCCGCGACCGCGAGCAGCACCGGCACCCCCAAGTCCCAGGGGGCATCGGTGAATTCGAGGGTCAGGACGACGGCGGTGACGGGCATGCGCTGCGCGACGGCGAGGAACGCTCCGGCGCCCACGACCGCGTACGCGCCGATCGACGCCCCCGGCCACAGCAGCACCCAGGCGCCGCCGGTCACCACCCCGAGCAGCGCCCCGTTGGCGAACGACGGGGTGAGCAGGCCGCCCGAGGCGCCCGCGCCCAGGCACAGCACGACGACCACCGTGCGCAGGACCAGCAGGACGGCTGCCAGGGCGATGCCGGGCTGCGTGGAGAAGGCGACCTCGGCCGGTGCCTTGCCGTTGCCGAGGAGCTGCGGGTAGTGGATGGCGAGCAGCCCGGTGGCCAGGAAGGCCGCGGGCAGGGCCAGGAGCAGCGTCCGGCCGCGCGGGGCCCGGGCGCGGGCGGCCCGCGCGGTGGCACTGAACAGGTAGGCGCAGCCGCCGATGACCGGCCCGGCGAGCACCGACCAGACGATCAGTGACCCGCCGACGTTCAACTCCGGCAGGTGGTAGACCGGTTCGTCCGGCAGCGCCAGCCAGGACACCCAGGTGGCGAGGGCCGCGACGGCCGCCGCCGGGATCACCGCGCCCACCGCCCAGGTGCCGAGCACCACCTCCAGGGTGAAGACAAGGGCCCCCAGCGGCACGTCGTACACGGCGGCGAGACCACCCCCGGCCGCGCACGCCACAAGCACCTGGCACTGACGCTTCGTCAGCCCGGCCCGTCGGCACGCCTCCCCGGCGAAGGCGGCCGCCAGCTCGCGCGGCGCCACCTCCCTGCCCAGCGGGGAGCCGAGCGCCACGGTCAGGATCTGCAGCAGCGCGTGGACGGTGGTGGTGAGCAACGGCATCCGCGGCAGCTCGGCCCGCACCGCGTCCCCGACGCCGACCAGCGGCCGCCCGAAGCGATACAGGGCCCACCAGCCCACCCCGCCGACGACGCCCGCGACCACCATCACGGCCACGCGCCGCAGCGGCGACGCCGCCTCCGCACCCGCCAGGAACGGGCCGCCGGAGTAGCCGTACGCGAGGTGCTGCACCGCGTGCAGCAGCAGGGCCAGCAGGGTGCCGGCCGCCCCGGCGAGCACACCGACCACGACGGTCATCAGGGCGAACCGGTACGGGCGCGCACCAGGGAAGTCACGGTCAGTCACGGGCGAACACTAACCGTGAAGGAGAGGGTGAGACCGGCTCCACGCCGGTGCCCGCCCCATCGGGCGTGTGACCGGCCTGCCGGGCTACTTCACGTACCGCGCCGGCCGTGTCGCCCGGCCCAGCAGCCACTCCAGTGGCCCCCGCCCGAGGAACCGGGACCACAGCGTCGCGAACACCATGGCCGCCACGACGAAGCCGAGCAGCACGTGCAGCGACGGGCCGGGCAGTTCCTCGACGCCGAGGAGGCGGATGCCGACGATGTGGAAGACGTACGCGGTCAGGGACATGGTGCCGACCGCGATGACGGGGGTGGCCAGGCGGCGGAAGCGGGGGAGCGCGTCGGTCGCGAGGAGGCAGAGGGCCAGGACCGCGACGGCCACGCCGGTGTTGGCGACGATCGACAGGGTCGTCTCGCTGTGCGGGGAGGCCGCCAGGAGCCAGGCCGCGGTGTCCCCGGTGGGGTGGCCGGCGACGTCCGACCACCACGCCGACAGGGCCGAACCCCCCTCCCCGTAGCCGGAGTCGGCGAGCGCGGAGGCGGCGCCGGGCACGAGGTGCAGCGCCAGCCAGGAGCCGCCGTAGCCGACGACGGCCAGGCAGACGCCGGTGACCGCCAGGCGTATGCGTACCGCCGTGGCCGCCAGGTCGAGCCGGGCCACGGCCATGCCCGCGATGACGAACGGCAGCCAGGACAGGGCCGGGTAGCTGCCGGTGAACAGCAGCGAGACCAGGCCGTCGGCGTTGGCGGGCCACGTCCAGAGGGAGCCTGGGCCGGGCTCGTACGGGAGGTGCTGCTGGATCACGTACAGGACCTGGGGCAGGACGAGCGCGCTCGCCGCGGCGATGACGGCCAGCGGCTTGGCGGAGAGCCGGTACAGGGGCAGGACCAGCAGGAAGTACAGGCCGTAGAAGGCGAGGATGACCTCGACCTGAGTGCCGTAGAGCGTGAGCGCCGTGCCCAGGACCAGCAGGATCAGGGCCCGGATGACGACCTTGGCGACGGCCTGGCGACCGGCCCGGCCCGCCTTCGGTGTCCGGCGGCCGGTCATCAGGACGATCGAGAACCCGGCCAGGACGGCGAAGAGCGCCGACGCCCGGCCGTGCGCGAGCTCCATCAGGAACCCGGTCGCGCCACCCCGGGACGGGTCCGGGCCGACATGCGCCGCGTACATCCCGAACACCGCCAGGCCGCGGGCGAGGTCCACACCGATCAGGCGTCCGGTCGGGGAAGGGCCGGGCGGGGCGGCGGGCGCGGAGGGCGTCGGGCCGGGCGCAGGGAGGGTGGGAGCTGCGTTCTGCGTCATGTATTCGAGGCTGATCGGCGGGTACGGAGGCGGGTATCCGGCAGCGGTCCGGGCCGCCCCCGCCGACCGGCTGCGGAGCGACCCCCACCCGGCGGGTGGCGCGCGGGGCCCGGTGGGTGGCGCGGAGTGCGGGAGCGCCGCCCCCGCCGGGCGGCGGGGGCGGACCTGCCGGGCGGCGGGGCAGCGCCGGACACCTGCCGGATACCGGCCGCACGTCCCCGTCACGAGGCTGATGTCACCGGCGCAGGCCCCCGCCGAAGCCGTGGTCACGGCCCTTCGACCGTGCCGCTCCGCCCGCACTCACGCTCAGGAACCCCCATGCCCGTGCTCATGGCCAAGGGCCAGCAGATCGAACTGACCAAGGACAACGGCCGCCCCCTCGGCCTGATGCGGATGGGCCTCGGCTGGCGCACCACCCCGCACCACGGGCTGCTCGGGGCCCTGGGACGCCGCCACCGCGTGCACCTGGGCACCTTCGCCGTCCTGTACGGGCGCGGGCGGTTCATCGACGTGATCTTCACCGAGAATCCGGCCAGCCCGGACGGTTCGGTCGAGCACATCGGCGGGCCCCTGCCCAAGGGCATCGCAGGGGAGGGCGACAAGGGCGACAAGGGGGACAGGGGAGGCAGGGAAGACAAGGAATACGTCTGCGTCAATCTGTCGCGTCTGCCGGCCTCCGCGGACCGGATCGTCTTCGTCGTGAGCTCGTTCTCGGGCCAGACCTTCGAGCAAGTGGGCAACGCCTACTGCCGCTTGGTCGACGAGAGCTCCGGACGCGAGTTCGCGCGGTACACGTTCACCGAGGCCGGCCCACACACGTCGCTGATCATGGCGGACGTGCGGCGCAGCGGCGGCGGCTGGGGCATGTCGGCGATCGGCAGGACCGCCGCGGGTCAGACCTTCCCCGATCTGCTGCGGGTGATCGACCGCCATGCCTGAGCCCACGGTGTGCTTCCCGCGGCACGAGGAGTTCGCGGAGTACGTACGGCTGCGCAGACCGGCCCTGCTGCGCAGCGCGCGCCGCCTCGTGGCCGACCCGGCCGACGCCGAGGACCTGTTGCAGACGGCCCTGATGCGCACGCGCGCGTACTGGGCGGGCATCGCCGACAAGTCCCTCGCCGACGCCTATCTGCTGCGCGCCATGATCAACCTGCGGACCGAGTGGTGGCGGGCGCGACGGCTGGAGGAGGTGCCGATCGAGCACCTTCCGGAGACGGGCGAGGAGGAGATCAGCACCCGGCAGCTGCTCGACCGGCACCAACTCCTGGACGCGCTCATGGTGTTGAGCGTCCGGCAGCGCAGCGTGGTCGTGCTCCGGTACTGGGAGGAGCTGAGCACCCAGGAGACCGCGCACGCACTGGCGATGTCGACCGGGACGGTCAAGAGCACCCTGCACCGGTCGCTGACGCTCCTGCGGCAGGAACTCGCCGCGCAGGAGACAGCTGTCCGAACCGGGTGAGCCGTAGGCGTGCGGTCAGTCGGCGCGGGCGGGGATGCCGAAGCTGATGCGGTAGCCGCCGTCGGGCAGCGGCCCCGACACGAACGTGCCGTCCAGCAGCTCGGCGCGCTCCCGCAGACCGACCAGGCCCTGGTGCGCGCTGGGCAGGGTCAGCGAGGGGCGGGTGGGGGCCGTGTTCGTGACGGTGACGCCGAACTCGTCGCCGCGGTCCCAGAGGTCCACCGTCGCGCGCGCTCCCGGGGCGTGCTTGCGGACGTTGGTGAGAGCCTCCTGCACCGCGCGGTACAGGGCGCGCTGCGCGGGGGTGGCGATGTCCGCGGGAAGGTCGCCGGTGACGGTCGTCTCGATGCCGCTCCCCGCGATCAGTTGGCGCAGGTCGGCGAGGGTGGGCTGCGGAGTGAGTTCCGTACCGCTGCTGCCCGAGGCGCGCAGCAGCGAGACCATGTGCCGCAGTTCGTCGAGGGTGTCGACGCTGAGCGAGCGGATGGTGCGGGCCGCGTCCTGGGTACCGGAGTCCTTGGCGGAGACCTGGAGCGCGCCCGCCTGCACGGCGATCAGGCTCACCTGGTGCGAGACCACGTCGTGCATCTCGCGGGCGAGCTGGGTCCGCTCGCGGGCGACGGCGGCCTGGGCGTGCAGGGCGCGCTCGTGCTCACGGGCCTCCTCGATCTCGTCGAGCTGGTGCGACAAGTCCCGCCTGGCCTGGACGAGTTGGCCGACGAGGACCGGTGCGAGCACCATGCAGAGCACATAGCCGAAGTAGACCAGGGTCCAGGTGCGGTCACTGGCGTCGAGGTCGGTCGGCGGCCACGTGATCGACGAGGTGAGTGCTGACAGCAGCGCGAGGACGGCGAGCAGCCGGCGGTTGCGGGTGCGTTCGGCCAGGGTGAACAGGGCGATGACCGGGGCCGCCACGACGTCCAGGAACAGCGAGCCCGGCAGGGTCAGCACGGTGACGGTGATCGGGAAGCGGCGCCGGAAGAAGAGGCAGCCGCAGGTGAGGTCCGCCACGGCCTGCTCCAGCGTCGAGGGCTCTTCCAGGTTCCACCACACGTCGAAGACGGAGACGGCGACGAGCGCGCAGTCGACGAGCCAGGCAGGCAGCCTCCCGAGGATCCCCGCGAACCCCGCGAACCCGGCGGGCCTTGCGGCCTTCGCGGCCTTGGCGCTCTTCGTTGCTTGTGCGGTCGTCGGGGTCACTGCGGTGCCTGCCGGTCGTCCAGGAGACCGCCGCGCTGGGCGAGCAGCGCGGCCTGCACGCGGCTGCTCACGCGCAGCTTGCCGAGGATCGCGCTGACGTAGTCCTTCACCGTGCCCGGGCTCAGGTGGATCCGGGCCCCGATCTCCCCGTTGGAGAGCCCTTCGGCGATCAGGACGAGCACTTCGCGCTCGCGGTCGGTGAGACTGCCGATCCGCGCGACCTCGGCGTCGTCGCGCGCGGGCCCGGCCGGGTGGCCGCGCAGGACGGCGTGGGACGCCTTGGGCGACATCACCACTCCGCCGGCGGCCAGCGTGCGCACCAGCTGCGCCAGCTGCGCGGGGTCGGTGTCCTTGAGCAGGAACCCGGCGGCGCCGGAGCGCAGCGCGGTCAGCACGTACTCGTCGGTGTCGAAGGTCGTCAGCATGGCCACGACGGGCGGATCGGACAGGGCCCGGATGTCGCGCAGCACGGTGAGCCCGTCGACGTCGGGCATCCGGATGTCGAGCAGGACGACGTCCGGCTCGGCCGCGCGCACGGTCGCGAGGGCGTCGCCGCCCGTCGCCGTGGCGACCACCCGCACGTCGTCGGCCGCGCCGAGGATCAGCTCGAAACCGGACCGGACGAGCGCCTCGTCGTCCACGACCACTACCCGGATCACGCGATTTCCTCCGTACGCCGCCCGACCCTGACCTGTCGAGGCTATGTCCACCAGCGGGCACCGGCGTCCCACCACGGGAGAGAGCAGCCGGTCAGCGGGGTGTCTCCAGCCGGTTGGCGGGACGTCCGGGGCCGGTCATGCTGTGTCGTCCGGCGGCTGCGCCGCCCGGGCCATGAGGTCTGCGGCCGTGCAGTCGGGCCCGGTCTTGGTGAGGACCCTCCTGATGAGGTCGCCGAGACAGGCGTGCAGGCGGCCGAAGTAGTGGGGAGTCATGCCGGTCGCCCACACCGAGACGACCCAGACATCCCGTACGTCCTCCATGTCGTGGAACTCGGGCGCGATTCTGATAGGGGCGAACAGCTCGGCCAGTGAGCTGTCCCGTAAGACGTCGAGGAACTTCTCCAGGCGGAGGGCGCCGACGTCGCCGCGCGGGTCATCGACGGCCAGTGCGTAGCAGACGACGAGAGCGAGGGCCGAGAGTCGCTTCTTGAAGAGGGCCCTGTTCACGTTCCACCGGTCGTACCTGTTGTCCAGCCGCGCCTTAAGGTCGGGCGTCTTCTCGATGAACGCCATGAGAGCACCGCTGACCTCACGGCAGCGGACCACCAGATCGTGGGACACGTCGGCTCCCTCCGAGGCAGAGCGAAGGTGATCATTCGGCGTCCTCCGGCAGGAGAATTCGATCAGTTGCGGCCTTCCGACCTGCCGCGTTCCCCGAGAGCACCACGATGGCGCCATGACCGAAGACTGGCAACGGCGTCTGGCCCGGCTGCATGCGGATCTGGTGGACCGGGACGATCCCGTCGAACTCGCAGCCGAGTCCGATGCGGTGGACGCCTCGGTCCGGTATCCGCATCTGGCCCTGCGCGGGCCGGTGTTCGGGATCGCGGTGCAGGATCCCGCGGACGGTCCCGAGTGGCGGGTGCTCTCGCCGGTGGTGGACGGCATGCCCCAGCAGGCCCGCGACGCGCTCAACTCGCATCTGTGGTTCAAGGCCAAGGACGAGGCGGACGGGCCCGCGATGCGGCGCGACCTGCTCGCTGCGGTCAAGGTGCTGGAGAACGAGCCGGTCGACGAGCTGGAGGTGCTGGGGCTCCGTTACCGGGTGGTGCGCGGGGACGAGATCGCGCGGATCGGCGAGGACGGACTGGAGCCGCCCCGGCCCACCGACCGGGACGCGACCGACCGGACCTGGCGGGAGCACCGCAGGACGGCCGCGTCGGCAGGGGCGGACGGGATGATCGACATCGGGTTCGAGGTGAGCAGCGGCACGCGGACGGGCAGCCCGATGACCGGCGCCCTGCTCGCGGCGCTGCGGGACTTCGCCTACCGGGGCGCACGCTTTCCCGACGAGGTGACCGCCGACTCCGAGCGGGCCGTGGTCACCCACCCCGACATCGCCCTGCTGCCCGTCGGCTACGGAGTGGCCGAGCTCAGCGCCGAGGAGGGCTGGCAGCCGCGGACGGGGCCCAAGTCCACTCCGCACGAGGCCCGGCGGACGCTGTACGGCGCGATGACGGAGAGCTGGCCGATGGTCCACCAGTTCGACGCCGAGGAAAGGGCCCGATACGCGCGCGCCGCCGAGGAGTTCCGGGCGGCCGGTGACGCCAACGAGGTGCGCGTGGGGGAGCTGTTGTTCCGGATCTGCCGCATCCAGCGCCTGGTCCGCATCGGGCCGGACGGGCCCGAGACCCCGCGCCCCAGCGACGAGGACACCTACGGGCCGATGAAGATGCACCCGACCATGGACGACGACGGCACTGTTCATTTCGGCACCTGACGTCACAGACGCAGGGCGGGCCGGAGGCACATCCGTCCTGCGTATTGTCCGTTGGCCTGGAACGTGTTTCACTGCGCCGCGTGACTGACACACCATCAGGTCTTGAGGCGGACTACATCGTCGTGGGCGCGGGCAGCGCCGGCTGCATCGTGGCGCGCAGGCTCGCGGACGCCGGGGCGAGCGTGATCCTGGTGGAGGCGGGGGCCGGGCGCCTTGAGCGATCGCGCGTCATCCGGGTCCCCGGCATGATCTCGGTCATGCACTCCGTGCCCCAGGTCAAGAAGCGCTTCGACTGGGGCTATTACACCGTGCCGCAGAAGCACGCGGCCGACCGCCGCATCCCCGTCACCCGCGGCAAGCTGCTCGGCGGCTCCAGCGCCGTCAACGGCATGCTGTTCGTGCGCGGCCACCGCCGCAACTACGACGACTGGGCCGCGGCGGGCTGCACCGGCTGGTCGTACGAGGACATCCTGCCCTCCTACAAGCGGATGGAGGACTGGGAGGGCGGCGCGAGCGAGGTGCGCGGCGCCGGCGGCCCGGTCGCGGTCACCCGGCAGAGCGGCCTCACCCCGGCCTCCCGCGCCCTGATGGAGGCGCTCGCCGAGGGGCTGGACACGCCCCGCAACGACGACTACAACGGCGCCGAGCAGACCGGCGTCGGCATCGTCCAGATGAGCGCGCGCGACGGCGTCCGCTACAGCGCCTCGCACGCCTACCTCGGCGACGACCGCCCGCCGAACCTGCGCATACGCTCCGCCGCCATGGTCAGGCGCGTCGTGCTCGACGGCGACCGCGCCGTGGGCGTGGAGATCGCCGACGGCAACCGGCGCCAGGTGCTGCGCGCCGGACGCGAAGTCGTCCTGTCCGCCGGGGTGGTGGGCTCGGCGCAACTGCTGCTCCTGTCCGGCATCGGCCCGGCCGAGCAGCTGCGCGGCCTGGGCCTCGACGTCGCCGCCGATCTGCCGGTCGGGCGCAACCTGCACGACCACCTCTTCGTGCCGATGACCTTCCTCGCCCCCACCGCCCAACACCGGGGCACCGCCTCGCACTTCTTCGGCGGCATGCTCGCGGAGACGCTGCGCGGCGGCAGTTGGCTCGGCCGGACCGTCTTCGAGGCGATGGGCTTCGTCCGCACGGCCGCCGCCGAGACCCCCGCCGACCAGCCCGACCTGCAGCTGCACGCCCTGCCCTGGTCGTATCCGAGCCCGAACCAGGACGCCCCCATCCGGCACAGCGTCGACAAGCGGCCCGCGCTGACCGTGATGCCGACCCTCATCTACCCCAAGAGCCGCGGCGAGCTGCGCCTGGCCTCCGCCGATCCGGCCACCGCCCCGCTGATCGACCCCGGCTTCCTCTCCGACCCGGCCGATGCCCGTTTCCTGATCGAGGGCATGAAACTCGTACGGGACGTCATGGCGCACAAGCGGCTCGACGAGGTCGTCACCGGCGAGCTGCACCCGGGCGCGGCGCTCGCCACCGACGCGGACCTCGCCCGCGAACTCCCCCAGCGCATCCACTCCGTCTACCACCCGGTCGGCACCTGCAAGATGGGCGGAGCCGACGACGCGGACGCGGTCGTCGACCCGGAGCTGAAGGTGCGCGGCATCCAGGGCCTGCGCGTCGCCGACGCCGCCGTGATGCCGTCCATCACCGGCGGCAACACCAACGCACCGGCGATGCTCATCGGGGAGCGGTGCGCGGAGCTGATGACGATGAAGCGCTGACGACGATGAAGTACTGATGACGATGAAGCGCCGACGGCGATGCAGAGCTGACAGCGGCCGAGCGGTGCCCCGTGTCAGCTCCGCGGCAGCCGCCGCGCGATGTTCTGCACGACGGTGGCCGCGAACGACCGCGCGCTGTCGCAGAGTTGCTTGTCGGGCTGCGGTGCGTACACGGTCAGCTGGAACTGCTCGACCGTGTGGTCGCCGACGGAGTTCGTGTACGTACGGTGCGGCGTCCGGACCGTACAGCTGTGAGCTGCGCGGCGCCCGCCGACCCCCGCCCATAGAAGCACCGTTCCAGGAGGAGGCCGACATGGGCGTGCTGTCCACCCGGCTCACCGAGCAGTACGCGGTCCGGTACCCGTTCGTCTGCGCCGGGATGGCCTTCGCGGGCGGTACCGCGGAGCTGGCGACAGCCGTCTGCACGGCAGGCGGCATCGGTGCGGTGGGTGCCGGGCTGATGCCCCCGGAGAGGCTCCGGCAGACCGTCCATGAGCTCCGCAAGGGCGCGGGAAGCGCTCCGTTCCACATCAACCTGATCACGTACTTCGACAACACCGACCTCGTACGCGTCTGCGCCGAGGAGCGGGTGCCGATCGTCTCCTTCCACTGGGGTCACCCGCCGGCCGACCAGCTCACGCGGCTGCGCGCGGCCGGGGTCTCGGTGTGGGAGCAGATCGGCTCCGCCGACGCGGCCAGGCGGGCCGTCGACGACGGCGTGGAGGCCGTCGTCGCCCAGGGCTGGGAGGCCGGGGGGCACAACTACGGCGGTCTGCCCACCATGGTCGGCGTGCCCGCGGTCGTGGACGCCGTGGGCGAGCGGGCGCTGGTCCTGGCCGCGGGCGGCATCACCGACGGGCGCCAGGTCGCCGCGGCCCTGTGCCTGGGCGCCGACGGCGTGTGGGTGGGCACCCGGCTGGTGGCCTCGCGCGAGGCGCAGGTCCATCCCGAGCACCATCGCCGGCTGATCAACTCGCTGGGCGAGGACACGGTGCTCAGCGGGATCTTCGGCCCCGAGTGGCCGGAGTTCAACCCGATGCGGGTGCAGCGCGACCGCGTGGTGGCCGAGTGGAACGACCGGCGGGCCGAGGTGCCGACCGTCCGGGACGACCTCGAACAGGTCGGCACCACGGTCTTCGAGGGGGCGGAGACCGTGCTGCGCAAGTTCAACGTGCTGCCGCCGGTGCCGGCGACCGAAGCCGACTGGGAGGAGATGCCCTGGCTGATGGGGCAGGGCGTCGGCCTCGTCCACGACGTCCGGCCCGCCGGGGACATCGTCCGCGAGGTGATGGACCAGGCCGCACGCGTCCTGACCCGGCCGCACATGTCCTGACCAGGCCGCACGCGTCCTGACCCGGCCGAGCTGACCTGCTCCGGCCCAGCTCCCCCTCCAAGCCGCTCAACCCGCCCACTACGTCTCAGGTTTACGGCGAAATCAACCCACTGCGGGACGTCCCGGCCGTGGCCGGGCCGTAGCTTGCCGAGGAGACAGGGGGCGCCGTCCTCGATGGCCGGACTCATCAGGGGGCGGGTCCCGGGAGGGGAGGGCAGGTGGAGCGGCGCATCATTGCCCGGCACACCGTCGAGGGCGTGCGGGACGCGCGGATCAGCACGCATCCGTTCGGCACCGAGGACGGGCTGACGCTGAACCTGACGCGGTTCCGCAGGGGCGCGTGTGACGACGTCGTGCTGCTCGTGCACGGGCTGACCGCGTCCAGCGACCTGTTCATCATGCCCGAGCACGAGAACCTCACGAACTTCCTGCTGGACCACGGCTTCACCGATGTGTGGGCCGTGGATCTGCGGATGAGCAACCGGTACCCCTTCAACACCGAGGCGGGCGACGCGACGCTCGACGACGTCGCCCACTACGACCACCCGGCGGCCCTCGCGGAGCTGCGCCGGCACGTCGGGGACCGGCGGGTCCACGTCATCGCGCACTGCATGGGCTCGACGACCTTCTCGATGAGCCTGTTCGGCGGCGTGGTCGACGGCATCGCGAGCTTCGTCGCCCAGAGCGTCTCGCTGATCGTGCGGGTGCCCACCTGGTCGCGGTGGAAGACGGCGACGGTTCCCCTGCTGGCGCGCGTCCTCCCCGAGGTCGGGCCGCGGATGGCGCAGGCACCGCGCTTCAGCCCGGCATGGACGCTCTCCCGTCTGGTGTCCCTCGCGCACCCCGAGTGCGACAACTCGGCCTGCCACATGGTGAGTTTCATGTGGGGCGCCGGATGGCCCGCGCTCTACAGCCACGACAAGCTGTCACCCGTCACCCACGACCGCATCGGCGACCTCCTCGGGCCGTCGGGGCTGCACTACTACCACCACATCAGCGACATGATCCGGGCCGGTCACGCGGTCAAGCACGACCCCGCCGACCCCCGCCACGCCGCGCTCCCCGACGACTATCTGGCGGACGCGGAGCGGCAGCGGACCCCGGTCCTCTTCCTGACCGGCGACCGCAACCGCGTCTTCGGCGACGCCAACGTCGTGTGCCACCGCGAACTGTCGCGGCACGCCCCCGAGTCGTACGAGCTCGCCGTCCTGCCCGGCTACGGATACGTCGACCCGATCATCGGCAAGGACGCGCACCGGGACGTCTTCCCGGTGATCGTCGACTTCCTGAAGCGGCGGGCGGTCTGACATGGGGCGGGAGACGACCGGCGGGGCGGAGCACGTGGACGCCGTCGTCATCGGCTCCGGATTCGGCGGCTCCGTCGCCGCGTACCGGCTCGCCGAGGCCGGCCGGAGCGTGGTGGTCCTCGAGCGGGGCCGGGCCTACCCGCCGGGCAGCTTCGCGCGCACCCCCGCGCAGGCCGCGCGGGCCTTCTGGGCGCCGGACGACGGCCTGTACGGACTCTTCGACGTGCGCGCATTCCGCGGCTTCGACGCGGTGACCGCCAGCGGACTCGGCGGCGGCTCCCTCATCTACGCGAACGTGCTGCTGCGCAAGGACGAGCGCTGGTTCGTCGAGGAACAGCCCCTTGCGGGCGGCGGATACGAATGCTGGCCGGTGACGCGCGCACAACTCGACCCGCACTACGACGCGGTGGAGCGGATGCTCGGCCCGGTGCCCTACCCGCTGGACCGCCCCGGATACGCGGACACGGCCAAGACGCATGCGCTGCGCGCGGCCGCGGACCGCCTCGGGTTCGACTTCTCGCTGCCGCCCCTGGCCGTGCGCTTCGCACCCAAGGACGGGGCCGAACCCCGCCCCGGAGCGCCCGTCGTCACCCCGGAGTACGGCGATCTGCACGGCGTGGGCCGGCGCACCTGCAAGCTGTGCGGGGAGTGCAACATCGGCTGCAACGAGGGTGCCAAGAACAGCCTCGACTTCACCTACCTCGCCGCCGCCCGCCGGCACGGCGCCGACCTGCGCACCGGCCACGACGTCCGCCGCATCGGCCCCCGTCCGGGCGGCGGGTACGAGGTGCGGTATGTCACCTACGCGCCACAGGACGACGGGCGGCCGGCCGCCGCCGACGACCGGCCGCCGCGCACGCTCACCTGCGACCGGCTGGTCCTGGCCGCGGGCGCGCTCGGCACCACGCACCTGCTGCTGCGCAGCGCCCGGGGGTTCCCGGGGATCAGCACCGCGCTCGGCACCCGCTTCTCCGGCAACGGCGACCTCCTCTCCTTCGCCGTGCGGGCCAAGGGGGCGGACGGCCGCGGCCGGAGCATGGGGCCCAGCCGCGGCCCCGTCATCACCGGCACCATCCGGCTGCCCGACGAACTCGACGGCGACGACGGCCTCGGACGCGGGGCGTACATCCAGGACGGGGGCTACCCGGCGTTCGTCACCTGGCTCGTGGAGGCCGCCGACGTCCGGCACGACGCCACCCGCGCCTCCCGGTTCGTGCTGCGCCACCTGGCGTCCCGGGCCACGCGGCGCCCCGAAGTCCGCCTCGCCAAGCCGGTCTCCGACCTCCTGGGAGACGGCGCCCTCTCCGACACGAGCCTTCCGCTGCTCGGGATGGGCCGGGACGTCCCCGACGGCGAACTGCGGCTGCGCGGCGGGACCTTGGACGCCACGTGGTCGCCCGCCTCCAGCGCCGCCTACTTCGCCCGCCTCCGCACGGCACTGCGGTGCGTCGCCGAGGAGATGGGCGCCCGCTACGCGGACAGCCCCAGCTGGCTGCTCAACCGGACGGTCACCGTGCACCCGTGCGGCGGGAGCCCGATGGGCCGGGACCCGGCGGAGGGAGTCTGTGACGCCTTCGGGGAGGTCTACGGATATCCGGGTCTGTACGTCATGGACGCCGCGGCACTGCCCGGACCGGTCGGCACCAATCCGGCGCTGACCATCGCGGCGCTCGCGGACCGCGCGTGCACACATCTGCTGGAGCAGGCGCCCGACGCGACGGCAGGACGCCCCGGCACGGCAGGACGCCCCGGCGCGGCGGAACGCCCCACCCACCGCGACACCTACGTGCCGCACACCTCCGTCCAGTTCACGGAAACCCTCCGCGGACACTGCGCCGTGACCCCGCCCGCAGCGGACCCCGTCGCACACCGTGCCGCCGAGGAGCACCTCTCGGCGCGCCTCACCGTGACCGTCGACGACATCGACGACTTCCTGGACGACCCCGAGCACCCGGCCCGCGCCGACGGCTGGATCGACGCCGCCGCGCTGGGCGGCCGCCGTCCCGTGGAGCGCGGCGTGGTGAACATCTTCGCGACGGGCACGGCACCCGGGCGCCGCGAACTGCGCTACCGGCTGTACCTCGCGGACGCCGCGCAGCGCCCCTGCACCCTGGTCGGGACGAAGTACCTGGCGCCCGCCCCGGTCACCCGCCTGTGGCCGGAGAGCACCACGCTCCGCTTCCGGCTGCTGAGCGGACACGTGCCGCAGGGGGACGAACGCGCCGCGCCCCGCATCGGTACGGGCGTGCTCCACATCAGGGCCACCGACTTCCTCCGCCAGCTCACCACGCTGCGCACCACGGGACCGCGCGGTCCCGCGGCACTCGCCCGGTTCCACCGGTTCTTCCTCGACCACCTCTGGAAGTTGTACGGCATCACCTCCCCGCGATGACGCGCGAACGCTCCTGGGCCGACGCGCGAACGCCCAGGGACGTCAACGGCCTTCGGCCACCGCCAGGACGCCCACCATGCGATGGAGCCGTCGGCGGGTGCGGGCGGCGTCGGCCCGGTCCACCACGATCTCGGCGGTGGCCCAGGCCGAACGTACGGAATCAGAGGCCGCGTAGGACAGCTCCTGGACCGGCACCGAGCGCAGTGTCGAAACGATCTTGGCAAGGACCTCGCGGCTGTCGTGGAGCGTCACGGTGAACCGGCAGGTCGGGCTCTGCGCGGGTGCCGTCTGCGGCTGGGGCAGTACGCAGGGGGCGGATTCGACGGTGGTGTTCGTCATGACAGGTGCTTCCTTGTCTCGGTGATCGGTGATCGGTGATCGGTGATCGGTGATCGGTGATCGGTGATCGGTGTTCGGCGGGCGATGTCGTGGCGGGCGAAAACAAAAAGACCCCTCGCTGTTCGCGAGAGGTCTGCGTGCGGGCGGTGAGCTGCCGGGAGGGCTTGCCTCCAGGTCACCTCGGGGCCGGCACGCCGCGGCTGATAATGAGCTGACGCAGCATGGCGCGGATGTTGGCACGGACCGGCGCGCCCGGCAACGCCATCTCACGCTGCGGACACCCCGAGCCACGGCCTGACGCAACGTCATGGGCCCTCTTCTGTCGGCCCCGATGAACGAGCCGCTCCACCTTGTCGTGAACGACGAAGCCCTCGCTGATCCCGTGCCCTACCTTCCCGACATCACCGGTTCGCAGCCTCGGAAGTGGGGATCCGCATGTCCACGTGGGAGAAGCCAGGCCGACCGCCCGCAACAGCCGTGGCGGCACTGGCCGCGGTCGCCGCGCTGGTGGCCGGCGGGTGCGGGGGGACGGCCGGTTCGGGCAGCGCGGGGGGCGGCGCCCTCGCGGACGGCAAGACGTTCACCACGTCCTTCGCCTCCGACCCGGGCACCCTCGACCCGGCGAAGACCGTCATGTCGATCGCCATCGGCATCAACCGCTACCTGTACGACCCGCTGATCCACCTCGACGACCAGGGCAAGCCGGTCGCCGGGCTCGCGCAGAAGTGGCGGGCGACGACCACGAAGGCCACCTTCACGCTGCGCCCCGGCCTCACCTGCTCCGACGGTAAGCCGCTGACCGCCGGCGAAGTGGCCGCGAACATCAACTACATCGGTGACCCCAAGAACAAGTCGCCCCTGGCCGGTGTGCAGATCCAGCCGGGCACCACCGCGAAGGCCGACGACCAGCAGCGCACCGTCACCCTCAAGAGCGGCGCCCCGGACGCGTTCCTGCTGCGCAACGCCGGGTCCGTGCCGATCGCCTGCGGCAAGGGGCTCAAGGACCGCACGGCGCTGGCCAAGGGCGGCAAGGGCAGCGGCACCGGCATGTTCACCCTGACCGAGTCGGTGGCGGGCGACCACTACACCCTCGCCCGGCGCAAGGACTACGCGTGGGGGCCGGGGGACTTCAAGCGCGACACCAAGGGGCTGCCGGACAAGGTGACGGTCCGGATCATCCCGAACGAGACCACGGCCGCCAACCTGCTCCAGTCGGGCCGGCTCAACGCCGCGGCGATGACCGGCCCCGAGCAGAAGCGCCTCGCCGCCCAGAAGCTGTTCCACGCCGATGTGCAGGCGCCGCTGGGCGAGTTGTGGTTCAACCAGGCCGAGGCCCGCCCCGGCGCGGACGAGAAGGTGCGCCGGGCGCTGGTCCGGGCGCTGAACCTGTCCGACGTCGGCAAGGTCATCACCAACGGCACCGGAAAGCCCTCCCAGGGCATGCTCACCGACACACCACGCGCCTGCACCGGCGACGCGGTCACCGGGAACCTCCCCGGACACGACCTGGCGGCGGCCAAGTCCGCGCTGGACGAGGCCGGTTGGCGGCCGGGTGCCGGAGGGACCCGCACCAAGAACGGCAAGAAGCTCACCCTCAGCCTGATGTACGGCTCCCAGCACGGAGCCACCATGGCCGCGGGCGCCGAGCTGATCCAGAAGGCGTGGAAGAGCGTCGGGGCCGAGGTCGAACTGAAGCCGCTGGACAGCCCCGGCGTGAACAGCGCGCTCTTCGGCTCCGGGGACTGGGACGTCTCCATGGGCCCCGTCGCCCTCTCCGTGCCCACCCAGCTCGTCCCCTTCATGAGCGGGCCGACCCCGCCGAAGGGCGTGAACTTCGCCGGAGTCGACAACGCCTCGTACCAGAGCCTCGTGCGGAAGGCGTCGGCCGAGGTCGGGACCGCCGGGTGCCCGCAGTGGCAGCAGGCCGAGGAGGCACTGGTCAAGCACGTCGACGTGGTGCCGTACTACAACTCGCTCACGCCCGTCTTCGGCAAGGCGGCCCGCTTCAAGGTCAGCCAGGGCGCGATCGTCCCGTCCTCGATCCGCATGTACGCCAACTAGGAGGCCGGTCCGATGACGACTGCGACGGTCGGCGGCGCTCCGCCGCTCCCCGCGTGGCGCGGCAACCGGTGGCCGCTGTTCGCCCTGCGGCGCTCGGCCCGCCTCGCGGTGTCGCTGTGGGCGCTCGTGACCGCGGCGTTCCTGATGATCCACCTCATCCCCGGCGACCCGGTGCGCGCCGCCCTGGGCATGACCGCCTCGCCGGAGATGGTCGCGGCACGGCGCACCGAGCTCGGTCTCGACGACCCGTTGTGGCAGCAGTATCTGCACTTCCTGGGCGGGCTGTTCAGCGGCGATCTGGGCAGCTCCACCGTCAGCGGACAGCCCGTGGCGCAGACGATCGGCGAGCGACTGCCCGCGACCCTCCAACTGGCCTCTCTCGCCTTCCTCCTGGCCCTGGCCGTCGCGGTGCCCCTGGGCACCGCGATGGCGGCCCTGACCCGGGGCGGGCGCCGCCGCGGTGCCGAACTCACCTTCACCTCGGTCAGCGTGTTCCTGGCCGTCGTACCGGAGTTCCTGCTCGCGGTCGTGCTGGCCTATGTGTTCGCGGTGCGCCTCGGCTGGTTCCCGGTGGCGGGCCGGGAGGGGCCCGGCTCGTACGTGCTGCCGGTCCTGGCCCTGGCCATCGGGCCCGCCTCGGTCCTCGCCCGGATCGGCCGGGTGGAGATGCTGTCGGTCCTGGGCCAGGACTACGTGCGCACCGCGCGCGCCAAGCGGCTGCCCTCGCGCCGCGTGTACGTGCGGCACGCCCTGCCGGGCGCCCTGACCGCCACGCTCACCCTCGGCGGACTGCTGCTCTCGGCCATGGTCGCGGGCACGGTGCTGGTGGAGAACGTGTTCGCCTGGCCAGGGCTCGGCTCGACGATCGTGCAGTCCATCCTGCAGAAGGACTATCCGCTGGTGCAGGGCATCGTGCTCGTCTACGGGGCCGGGGTGCTGGTCGTGAACCTGCTGGTCGATGTGGCGCTCGCGGTGCTCGACCCGCGCTCGGCGATCAGGGAGGTCTGATGTCACTGCCTCGCCCCCGGACTCAGTCCCGGCCGGGTTCCCGGAGGTACTCGCGGACGCACTCCCGGCCCCCCTCCCGATGGACGGCCGTCGCCCGCACGCCCGTGGGCGCCTGCGCCGGGCTGCTGCTGCTCGCGGTGGTCCTCCTGGCCGTCCTCGCCCCGATCCTGTGGGGCGACCGGGCCTCCGTCGTGGACACGGCCGCCCTCCAGCAAGGGCCCTCCTCCGCCCACCCGTTGGGCACGGACAACCTGGGCCGCGACATCCTCTACCGCGTGCTCGTGGCCACCCGCCTCTCGCTGCTGCTGGCCGTGGCGGCGACACTGCTGGGCGTGGTCGTGGGACTGGTCCTGGGGACCGTGCCCTCGGTGCTGCCGCGCCGGGCGGGGAGGTGGGTGACCTCGGTGGTGAACATCGCGGTCGCCTTCCCCGGCCTGCTGCTCGCCCTCTTCTTCGCGGTCATCTTCGGTGTCGGCACGACGGGCGCGGTCCTGGCGATCGGCCTGGCCATGGCGCCCGCCTTCGCGCGGCTCACCCAGACGCTGAGCGCGTCGGTCGCGGGCCAGGACTTCGTGGCCGCCGCCCGGACCGTCGGCGTCGGCCGGACCCGGCTCCTCGTCCGGCACATCGTGCCCAACATCGCCGAGCCGCTGACCGTCAACGCCACCATCGGAGCGGGCAGTTCACTCCTCGCCTTCGCCGGGCTCTCCTTCCTGGGGCTCGGCGTGCAGGCGCCGGACTACGACTGGGGCCGACTGCTCGGGGAGGGCCTGGGCCGCATCAGCCTCACCCCGGCGCCCGCGCTCGCGCCCTGTGCGGCGGTCGTTGTCACCGGCCTCGCCTTCAACCTCTTCGGCGAAGCCGCGGCGGCCGCACTCGGCGTCCGCACCCTCGCGCACCGCATCGTCGGCCCCCGGCCCGTCTCCCGCCCCGCCCCCGACGCCGCCGCGCCCCGGCCGGACAGCGACGGACAGCCCGTCCTCGCGGTGGAGAACCTGCAGGTCGCCTTCCCCGGGCCCACCGGATGGACCACCCCCGTACGCGGCGTCAGCTTCACCGTCGACCCGGGCGAGGCCGTCGGCGTGGTGGGGGAGTCGGGCTCGGGCAAGAGCGTGACCGCGATGGCCGTCTCCCGGCTCATCGAGCCACCCGCCCAGGTCCGGGCCGCACGGCTGGAGTTCGGCGCCACACCGCTGCTCGACACCGAACAGCGTGCCCTGCGGCCGCTGTTGGGCACCTCGCTCGCCATGGTCTTCCAGGACCCGATGTCCTCGTTCCACCCGGGCATGAGCGTCGGACGGCAGCTCGCCGAGGGCGCCGAGCAGCACCAACACCTGTCCCGGCGCGGCGCGTTCGCGCGCGCCGTGGACCGGCTGCGCGCCGTGCGCGTGCCCGCGCCGGAGCGGCGGGCACGGCAGTATCCGCACGAGTTCTCCGGCGGCATGCGCCAGCGCGCGATGATCGGCATGGGACTGATGGGCGACCCCCGGCTGATCATCGCCGACGAGCCGACCACCGCCCTCGACGTCACCGTGCAACGGCAGGTGCTGCGCCTGCTCGCCGAGGTGCGGGCCGAGCGGGGCACCGCCGTCCTGCTCATCAGCCACGACATCACGGTCGTCGCCCAGAACTGCGACCGGGTGCTCGTCATGTACGCGGGCCGGATCGTCGAAGACCTGCCCGCCGCCGCCCTGTTCACCGCGGCCCGCCACCCCTACACGCGGGCCCTGCTGGCCGCGGTGCCCGACCTCGACACCGACCGGACCCGTCCCCTGGCCGTGATCCCCGGCCGCCCGCCGGAACCGGACCAGGTGCCCCAGGGGTGCGCCTTCGCGCCCCGCTGCCCCCACGCCGACGACCACTGCCGCCGCGAGGACCCCGAGCCGGTCGCACACGCCATCGGGCACCGCATCGCCTGCTGGCACCCCGTCGCGGACGACGAGACCGCAGGGGGAGAGGCAGGCGCGACGCCGGGAGAGAAGAGCACGGCACCGGGAGAGAAGAGCACCGCGCAGGGAGAGAAGAGCACGACCGGAGGGACGGCATGAGCGAGCTCGTGTTCGATGAGGTGAGCGTGCGCTACGGCACCCGCCACCACGCGCTGACCGCCGTGGACGGCGCGAGCCTGACGGTGCCGTCCGGTCAAGTGGTGGGCCTGGTGGGGGAGTCGGGCTCGGGAAAGTCGACGCTGGCCCGCGCCGCCGTCGGACTCGCGCCGGTCAGTGCGGGCCGCATCCTGCTCGACGGCAACGACGTGCGCCGGCCGCGCGGACGGCACCGTCCCGTGCAGATGGTCTTCCAGGACCCCTACTCCTCCCTCGACCCGCGCATGAGCATCGGGGACTCCATCGCCGAAGCGCTGCCCCGCGAACGCGGACGCGGACGCGGACGCGGCCTCGGCGGCAAGGCGGTACGCCGGGCCGAGGTCGCCCGGCTCCTTGAACAGGTCAGCCTCGATCCGGAGCGGGCCGTGCTGCTGCCCGGACAGCTCTCCGGCGGTCAGCGCCAGCGCGTCGCCGTCGCCCGGGCCCTCGCCGGGCAGCCGCAGGTCGTGATCGCCGACGAGATCACCTCCGCCCTCGACGTCTCCGTCCAGGGCGCCGTCCTCAACACGGTCCGCGACGTGCAGCGGCAGCTTGGCCTGACGGTGCTGTTCATCTCGCACAACCTGGCCGTGGTCCGCTACCTCAGCGACCACATCGCCGTGATGTATCTGGGCAGGATCGTCGAGGCCGGTCCCACCGAGGAGGTCCTCGCCGATCCACGCCACCCCTACACCCGCGACCTGCTGGCCGCCGTGCCGAGCCGCACCTCACCGGCAGCAGGCTTCGGGCCGCCCGCCCCGGAACCCGCCGCCCTCGCGGCGTCCGAACCCGCCGACCCGCACCACCCGCCACCCGGCTGCCACTACCACCCGCGCTGCCCCGCGGGCCCCCTCGTCCACGCCGGCCGCGACCTGTGCCGCACCGCGGATCCCGCCGAGGGCGCCGGGCAACGACCCCACCGCGCGGCCTGCCACTTCACGACCCCCGTACCGCCCTCGCCATCACTCCGTCCCTGAGGAGACCGCACACCGTGACGCGACGTCTGGGCCTCGACGACCTCTCTGCCATCGCGCTGCCGGAGCAGCCCGCACTGTCCCCGGACGGCACGCGCATCGTGTACGTGCTGCGCACAACCGACCCTCAACGCGACCGTGACATAAGGGAGTTGTGGACGGTGCCCACCGGTGGAGGGGCGGCGCGCCGGCTCACCCGCGGCCCCGCCGACACCGCACCGGCGTGGTCGCCCGACGGCCGCCGGCTCGCGTTCCTGCGCGGCGGCGACGGCCCGCCGCAGCTGTGGCTGCTGCCCGCCGAGGGCGGCGAACCCGAGCCGCTCACCGACCTCCCGGCGGGCGCCGGGGCACCGGTGTGGAGCCCCGACGGCATCGCGATCGCCTTCACGGCCCCGGCCGACAGCAACCAGGCGGAGGCGGTCCTCAACCACGCGGAGCCGGTCCCCGAGCGGACCCCGCCTCCCGTCGTGACGGACCGGATCGACCACAAGGCCGACGGGCAGGGCCTGTGGGGCACGGTCCGCCACCACCTGCACCTCGTGGACCCCGCCAGCCGGGCGGTACGCCGACTCACCCACGGCGACTGGCACGCGGGCGGCCCGGCCTGGTCGCCCGACGGACACAGCATCGCTTTCTGCGCGGCCCGCGACGCCGACGCCGACCTGACGCTGCGCTCCGCCGCGTACGTCGTCAACTGCGCTGCCCCCGGCGCCGAACCGCGCCTCGTCGGCAGCGCCGAGGGCATCGCGCACACCGCCACCTGGACCGCCGACGGCGACGCCCTGCTGGTCGTCGGCCGTGAGGACACCGCCCTCGGCCATGCGAGCGTGCTGCGCGTCCCGCTGCACGGGGGTGAGCCCGTAGACCTGACGGCCGGACTCGACCGCAACGTGATGCCCGGCGGCCCCGGCTACCCGGGAGCCCCGCCGCAGGCGGCGGGCGAAGGACGGGTGCTGTTCTGTGTACGGGAGCGGGGCTGCACCCACCTGTACGCGATGAACGCCGACTGCGGGGCACCCCGGGTGCTGCTCGGCGGCGCGGGCCGCGTCGTCTCCGGCCTTGCCGCAGCCGAGGACACCGCCGTCGTCGTCCTGGCGACCCCCACCTCGTACGGGGAGATCGCCACCGTCGAGCTGTCCACCGGCCGCGAGCAGGTGCTCACCCGGCACGGCGCGGCACTGGGCGAGGTGGGACTCTTCGCGCCGCAGGAAAGGGAGTTCACGGTCTACGACGGCACCACGGTGCACGGTTGGCTGCTGCGCGACCCGGCCGTCACCGGCCCCACCCCGCTGCTGCTCGACATCCACGGCGGCCCGCACAACGCCTGGAACGGCGCCGCCGATCCCTTCCACCCCTACCACCAGCTCCTGGCGGCCCGCGGCTGGTCGGTGCTGCTGCTCAACCCCCGCGGCAGCGACGGCTACGGCGAGGCGTTCTACACCGCCGCGCGCGGGGCGTGGGGCAGGGCCGACGCACCCGACCTCCTCGAACCGCTGGACGCGCTGGTGGCCGAACAGGTCGCCGATCCACGCCGGTTGGCCGTCGCGGGCTACAGCTACGGCGGCTACCTGACCTGCTACCTGACCAGCCGTGACCACCGCTTCGCCGCGGCCGTCGCCGGTGGCGTGGTGAGCGACCTGACCAGCATGTGCGGCACCAGCGACCAGGGCCATCCGCTGGCCACCGCCGAGCTGGGCGGACCGCCCTGGCAGCATCGCGACCGCTACGCGGAGCTCTCCCCGTACACGCGCGTGGAGCACGTCCGCACCCCCACGCTCGTCGTGCACGGCGCCGACGACGACCGCTGCCCGGTCGGCCAGGCCGAGCAGTGGTTCACCGTGCTGCGCGAACGCGGCGTGCCCGCACGCCTGGTGCTCTACCCGGGCGGCTCACACCTGTTCCTGCTCGACGGGCCGCCCTCCCACCGCCGCGACCTCGCCCACCGCATCGTCGACTGGGTCGAACACCACACCACCGGGCCCGGACGCCCCGCCCGCGCCCCGCTCGACCTCGCCCACTGGCAGCGACGGCTGGCCGAACTGGCCGCCCGGCACCGGGTACCGGGCGCCGTCCTGGGCATCGCCCGCGGCGACGACACGGCGACAGCCGCCTGCGGGGTGCTCAACAAGGACACCGGCGCGCAGGTCACCGAGGACTCCCTCTTCCAGATCGGCTCCCTCACCAAGGTGTGGACCACCACCCTGGTCATGCAACTCGTCGACGAGGGACGGCTCGACCTGGACGCCCCCGTCGCCGACGTCCTGCCGGAGCTGCGCCTGTCCGACCCGGCCGTGGCAAAGCAGGTGACCATGCGGCACCTGCTCACCCACACCAGCGGCATCGACGGCGACGTCTTCACCGACACCGGCCGCGGCGACGACTGCCTGGAGCGCTTCGTCGACCACCTGGACACGGCGGCGGCACAGATCCACCCGATGGGCGCGACCTTCTCCTACTGCAACTCGGGCTTCGTCCTTGCCGGTCGGGTCATCGAGAAGCTCACCGGCACGAGCTGGGACGACGCCCTGCGCGAGCGGCTGTGCGCACCCCTGGGCCTGACGCACACCGTCACGCTGCCGGAGGAGGCGCTGCGGTTCGCCGCCGCGATGGGGCACGCCGCGCAGGGCGGCCAGGACCCGCGGCCCGTCGCGGCCTGGGGACTGCCCCGCTCGGCCGGACCCGCCGGGCTGATCACCGCAAGGGCCGCCGACGTCCTGGCCTTCGCCCGCCTGCACCTCGCCGGTGGCACCGCGGCCGACGGCACCCGCGTCCTGTCGCAGCAGGCCGTGCGCGCGATGACCGAGAAGCAGGTCGACCTGCCGGACGTGCACTCGCTCGGCGACTCGTGGGGGCTGGGCTGGATCCGCTTCGACGGCGGCGGTCACCGGGGCGCCGGGGGTGGCCACCGGCTCATCGGGCACGACGGCAACACCCTCGGCCAGTCCGCCTTCCTGCGGCTGCTGCCCGAACAGGACCTCGCCGTCACCCTCCTCACCAACGGCGGGGGAGCGCGCGACCTGTATCTGGAGCTGTTCGGGGAGATCTTCGAGGAGCTGGCCGGGGTCACGCTGCCACGGCCGTTGCAGCCCCCGGCCGAGCCCCCGGCGCCGGATGCCGGCCGCCACCTCGGCCGGTACGAGCGGGCCGGTGCACGCTTCGACGTCCTCGAGGGCGCCGACGGGCTGCGGCTGCGGCACACGGTGACGGGGCCGCTCGCCGCGCTGGTGCCCGAGACGGTGCAGGAGGCCGACCTGGTGCCCGTGACCGCTGACCTCTTCGTCGTACGGCTGCCCGGCAGCACGGCGTGGACCCCGGTGACCTTCTACGCACTCCCGACCGGCGAGCCGTACCTCCACTTCGCCGTGCGGGCGACCCCGAAGGTGTCCTGACGTGAGACAGCAGCACACCATGACGGACACGTCGGCGGGCACCGCATGGGCGACGGAAGCCGCGCACCGTATCGCGGCCGACGCGCTGACCGCAGCCGAGGCCGCGGCGGACGCGGCCGGGTGTCTCGTACGGCCGATCAGCGCCCTGCCGGAGCTGGCGGCGACCTGCCGCCTGTTCCACGGCATTTGGCAGCCGGGCGCCGAGAACGGACTGGCCACCACCGAACTGCTGCGCGCCATGGACAAGGCGGGCAGCTATGTGGCGGCGGCCTTCGACAGGGGGGCGGCCACGGGAGTCCGGGGCGGGGGAGGAGCCCTCGCGGGCGAGGGAGCTCTCACCGACAGCGGGGCTCGTGGAGCGGGAGGGGCTCTCGTGGACGGCGGCGGTGAACTGGTCGGCGCCTGCATCGGATTCTTCGGCCCGCCCCCCGACGGCTCCCTCCACAGCCACATCGCGGGCGTCTCGGCCCGGATGCGCGGCCGCAGCGTCGGCTTCGCCCTCAAGACGCACCAGCGCGCCTGGGCCCTGCGGCGCGGCGCCACCCAGGTCTCCTGGACCTTCGACCCGCTGGTCCGGCGCAACGCCTACTTCAACATCGGCAAGCTGGCCGCCCGGCCCGCCCAGTACCTGCCCAACTTCTACGGCCGCATGGACGACGGCATCAACGGCGCCGACGACACCGACCGCCTGCTGGTGGAGTGGCCGTTGGCCGCGCCCGAGGTGGCCGCGGCCTGCCACGGCCGCCACCGCCTCGCCGACGCCGCGGGAGAACGGGCACGCGGCACCGCGGTCGCCCTGGACACCACCCCCGGCGGCCGCCCGCAGGCGCACCCCGTCACCGAGCCGGGGCCGCGGTGCCTGGTCGCCGTGCCCGACGACATCGAGCAACTGCGCCGCACGGACCCGCGGTCCGCCGCCGACTGGCGTGCCGCCGTGCGCGAGACCCTCGGCGGGCTCCTCGCCGACGGCTGGCAGGTCACGGGCTTCGACCGCGTCGGCTGGTACCTCCTCGCCCGTCCGTCCGTGACTGCTGCGGCTCCTGCAGCTCCTGAAACTCCCGCAGCTCTTGCGGCTCCTGCGGCCGGTCCCTTGTCGCAGCCGACCACAGCACCGCACAATCCCGTCGACACCGACGAAGAGCGGCCGTGACCACCACGGCCCGGGGGACGGGGAGCGGGAGTGCGGACATCGTGAACAGACAGCCGCGGGCCGGGCTCAGACGGGTCCTGGAGGACCTCGGCACCACCCTGCTCGACCTCGTGTGCGGCGACCCGGACACGGCGGACGCCATCGGCGGCGTGGTCATCCACGATCCGCTGGACGCACCGGTGCTGCCCCGGCAGGCACTGGTGCTCGGCATCGGCGTGGAGGGGCCGGACGAGACCGCCCGGCTGCTCGACGCCCTCGGTGACACCGGGGCGGCGGCGCTGGTGGTCCGCGCCCCGGCCCCCGCGGACGCGACGGTGACGGCGGCCGCCGAACGCTCCGGCGTCGCCCTGCTCGCCCTGACCCGCGGCGCCTCCTGGGCCCAACTCGCCGCACTGCTGCGCTCGTTGCTGGCGGACGGCGACGTCGGCGAGGCAGGTCCGCAGACGCTCGGCGGCACCCCGTCCGGCGACCTGTTCGCCCTGGCCAACGCGGTGGCCGCACTCATCGACGCCCCCGTCACCATCGAGGACCGCAGCTCCCGCGTCCTGGCCTTCTCCGGCCGCCAGGACGAGGCCGACCCGTCCCGGGTGGAGACCGTCCTGGGCCGCCAGGTGCCCGAGCGCTTCACCCGCTTCCTGGAGGACAGCGGCATCTTCCGCTCCCTCTACCGCAGCGACCAGCCGGTCCACGTCGCCCCGCCGGAGACCGACGAGTTCCACGTCCCGCGCGCCGCCATCGCCGTGCGCGCGGGGGACGAAGTGCTCGGCTCGATCTGGGCCGCCGTCCGCACCCCGCTCACCCCGCAGCGCGGCCAGGCGCTGCACGACGCCGCCAACCTGGTGGCCCTGCACCTGCTGCGACTGCGTGCCGGTGCCGACGTCGAGCGCCGGCTCCGCGCCGACCTGGTCGCCACCGCCCTGGAAGGCGGACCCGGCGCGACCGAGGCGCTCAGCCGCCTCGGCCTGACCGACTACGCGGGCGTCGTCCTCGCCCTGGCCGTCCCGGACCCGCCCGAACTGATCGGCTCACCCGACCTGCACGCCCAGCACACCGCCGAACGCCAGCGCCTGGCCGACGCCTTCGCCATGCACCTCACCGCCATCCACGCCCGCGCCGCCACCGCCCTCATCGGCGACGTCGCGTACGGCATCCTCCCCGTGCCCCACCACCAGCCGGACGCGCAGGACCGGGCGGCCCGCACCGGCACCGACTTCCTCACCCGCATCGGCGACCGCCTGACCCCGCTCATCGGCATCGGCCCCACCGCCCACGACGCCGGAGCACTGGCCCGCTCCCGCGAAGGAGCCGACCGCGCCCTGCGCGTCCTGCGCACCAACAACGGCACCCGCCGCCTCGCCCGCATCACGGACGTCCACGTCGAGGCGCTCCTCCTGGACCTCGCCGACCTCGCCGCCGAACGCGGCGACCCACCCACCGGCCCCCTGGCCCGGCTCCTCGCCTACGACCGCGACCACGACTCCCAACTGGTCGACACCCTGCGCGCCTGGCTCAACGCCTTCGGCGACGTCCCGGCCGCCGCCGAGACGATGTACGTCCACCAGAACACCTTCCGCTACCGCCTGCGCCGCGCCACCGAGGTCGCCGAGGCCGACCTCACCGACCCCGATGTGCGCTTCGCGCTGATGCTGCAGCTGCGGCTTGGCCCGCCTACTTCGGGCAGTACTCGGCCTCGATCACCGACTGCGTGTCGCCCGCCCAGTCGCCGTTGAAGTTGAAGGCGAGCCCGTGCTTGCCGTCCGGCGTGGTCACGGCCTGGGACGCCGAGCCCTGGATGTTGCCGCCGTGCCCCCAGACCGAAGTGCCGCAGGACAGGTCGAACTTCATCAGTCCGAGCCCGTAGCCCGAGAACGGCGCACCGCTGACCGGCACGGTGGTCTTCATCTCCTTGAGCTGCTCCGCGGGCAGCAGCTTGCCGCCGAGCAGGGCCGAGTAGAAGCGGTTGAGATCACCGGAATCGGAGATCATCGCACCTGCCGAGCCCGCCGCCGACGGATTGAGCTCGGTGACGTCGTACGTCGGGTCCGACGGCTGCGGCTGCAGGGACAGCTTCGAGTACGCGCGGGAACTCGGCTGCGGCATCGCGGAGGCGGTGCGCGGGACCGTGGTGGCTGTCAGGCCGAGCGGTCCGACGATGCGCTGCTGGACCTCGTCCTCGTACGACCTGCCCGTCACCTTCTCGATGACCATGCCGGCCAGGGCGTAATTGGTATTGGAATAGCCCCAGTTGGAGCCCGGCTCGAAGGACGGCTGGTGCCGCATGGCGATGCCCACCAACTGCGCGGGGGTGTACGTGTCGTAGCGGTGCTCCAGGAACTTCTTGGTGAAGCCGTTCTCCAGGAACTCCGGATCGGTGACGTAGTTGAAGATCCCGCTGGTGTGGTTGAGCAGCTGCCGCACGCTGATCCGGCTTCCGTCATTGCCATTGCCCTGCACCACGCCCGGCAGCCACTTCTCGACGGTGTCGTCGAGGTCGAGCTTGCCCTCCGCCTCCAGCTGGAGCAGGACCGTCGAGACGAAGGTCTTGGTCATGCTGCCGATCCGGTAGCGGTCGAACGCGCTGCGCGGCTGGCCGGTCTTGAGGTTCCCGACCCCCGAACTCCCCGGCCAGACCGAGACGGCTTCCTTGACCTGCCCGGCGACCCCGGGCACCCCCGCCTTCACCGCGGCGTCCATGGCCTGCTGGGTCTGCGTGTGCCCCACACTGCCGCCGGCCGCCGCGGGCGACGTGAACGAAGCGGCGGTCAGGGCCGCCGCTGCCACCAGCCCCACCGCGCCGACCCGTGCTGTGCGCACTGCCATGTGCTTCCCCTTTCGGTTGCCGGTTCCTCGAACCGGTGATCCCGGAAGGTAGGGCACGCGAGAAGGCCGCAGCTTCGTCGCGGGCGACAACGTGGGAAGGGGAGGTCATCGAGGCCAACGAACGCGCCCGTCGACCGCACCGATGGCGCGGCTTACCCTGAGCGGCACAACAAGAGAAGAAGCGAGCAACACCATGACTGATACGCCCCCTCCCAGACCCGACAGCCCGGGCGCGACATGTCCCGCACCCGGCGAGGACGCGGTGTTCGAGCTGCCGGGGCGGGGCGCGCTGCGGGGCTTTGCCCTGGGCGGGACGCTGGCAGCGCCGCTGACGCTCGTGCCGCTCGCCGCAGGCCGGGGGCCGGAGGTGCTGTGGGCGACGCTTGCGCTCTCCTTCCTGCTGATCGGCGTGGTGTGCGCCGCGTACCTGCGGCGCAGGATGTTCGTCGGGCCGGACGGGCTGCGGATGCGCACCCTGTGGCGCTGGCGCCGACTGCGCTGGGACCGGATCGTGCGCTTCGGGGTCGTCGAGCGCCGCTACAGCAAGGGCAGCAGCGTCCGTATCGCGGCGGAACTGACCGACGGCCGACTGGTACCCCTTCCGCTCCCCATCGACAGCACCCGCTCCGCGGCCTTCGAACAGGACGAGGCACGACTGCAGGCACTGCACGCGCGCCACGCGCCGCGCCGACCCGACCCGGCCCTCCCGCACTTCGGCGCCCGCCCGGCGGAATCCGCCCGCACCCGCCTCGTGCACACACGGCTGGTGCCCCTGCTGCTCGCGACAGTGGCGATCGTGCCGTCGGCGTACGTGGCGGTCTACGGGGTGCCCTTCGAGGAGAGCGCCGAACGCACGTGGGAGCAGGCGCAGTTGTGCCCGGACATGCCCGGTCCGGATGACATGGGACGGGACTGCAAGACCGTCGCGACGGGAGTGATCGAGCGCACGCACTCCGAACTGAAACGGGGCAGCAGCGACAACTGGCTGGAGTTCGTCGACGACATACCGGTGCACCACCTGGAGGTGGAGTACGACACGGCCTCACCCGCAGCACCCGGCGACCGCGTCACGCTGACCTGGTGGCGCGGCCGGCTGATGTCCGTATCGGGCCCCGGCTACAGCAACAACGAAGGCATGCCGGAGCCCAAGGCCCTGTCGGTCGTGGTCACCCTCGTGCTCCCCGCGCTCGCGGGCGCCACGCTCATCACGCTCGCCCGGCGCCGCAAGCACGGCCAACCGGTCGGCCCCAACGCCCCGTTGGCCCCCACCGGCCTGCCTTTCCTCCTGCCTCTCGGCTTCACGTGGGTGTGGTCCGTGACGCTGGCCGCGGTACGGCCCGCCGACGCCATCGCACTCCCGGCGGTGGCATGCTGCGCCGCCGGGACCCTGGCGCTGACGGGGGTGGCCTGGTGGGCCACGGGCCGACGTCTGCCGTCCCGCCCCCGCCCCGTCCCGGCGGGCGAGGACGTCTTCATCAAGGCCCGCTTCCTGGACAGCACGCCCTACAACCCCAACCTCCTCGGCACCCACATCGTGCTCGGCGCCGGCCCGATGGCCGTGGTCCCGCACGCCGGTCCGGGCCGCTTCGGCGCCCACGACATCCCGCTGGAACGCCTGCGCGCCCAAGGCATGCGCCGCCCGCTCCCGACGGAAGAGGTCTCATCGACCTGGTACGTCGCGGACCTCATGGACGAAACCACCCCGATCCGCCTGGCCGCGGCCCCGGCGGACCTGCACGTCCTCATCGCCCAGCTGGACCGCGCAGACACCGCCGGTGTCAACGGGCAGGTTGGCTCGCAAGAAGCCGGTGAACGCTGAGGGTGTTGTTCATGGCCTCGCCCAACCACTGCGCCAGGTCCACTCCTTGCGGCCAGCGGTCGCCCTGGGAAGCACCGCCCCGCACACCGACGATGCCCTCGCCGGGACCGAACCCTCCGTTCGCGACCTCCAGGTAGAGGCGCCGCAGCAGCGGTGGGAGCGGAAAGCCGATGACCAGTTCCGCTTCTGTGACCGCCGCTTCCGTTGCCGGCGCCGGCAGAGACAATGCCCGGGCCCGCTCCCGAAGTTCCTCGACCACCTCATCATCCGTCACGGAAGCACTTTCGCAGACCCGGTCAACCGTCACGAGGAGACCCTGCCCCCGGACGGCCATCGCCGAGCAACGCGCCGCGGTCCTCGTCGACTTGTGGGAGTTCGCACGCAAGCCGGAGCAACTGCGGGTCGGTGCCCAGGTTTTACCCTGGGCCTGAATCGAGGGCAGTGGTGCCTACCTGCCCGGAATGGTGGTCTCGCCCTCGGCCGTGTGCGTCGTTCCTGCTTGCTGTTCCGGTGGGTGAGGCGGATGCCGCCTACGTGCCTGAACTCCCGCTGGCACAGCTCCAGTTCGACTCCCACGGCGTGATCCGCTGGGTCGCGCCGTGCCGGTACGGAGAATCGCGTTGACGCGCGCCGTGTCCAGCGCGTTCTCCCACCGTGCGACCACCAGCGTGGCGACGCTGTTGCCCGCGAGGTTGGTCAGGGCGCGGCACTCCGACATGAACTTGTCGATGCCGAAGATGAGCATGATCCCGGCGGCGGGCACCGTGCCGACGCTGGACAGCGTGGCGGCGAGCGCGATGAAGCCCGCTCCCGTGACGCCGCCCGAACCCTTGGACGTGAGCAGCATGATCGCCAGCAGGCCGAGCTGCTGGCCGATGCTCAGCGGGGTGTCCGTGGCCTGGGCGATGTAGACGGCCGCCAGGGAGAGGTAGATGGAGCTGCCGTCGAGGTTGAAGGAGTAGCCGGTGGGGACGGTGAGGCCGACGATGTCCCGGCGGATGCCGAGCCGTTCGAGCTTCTCCATCAGCCGGGGCAGGGCGCTCTCGGACGACGACGTGCCGAGGACCAGGACGAACTCCTCGCGCAGGTAGGCGAGGAGGCGGAAGATGTTGATCCTGAGCGCGGCGGTGATCGCACCGAGGACGACGACCACGAAGAACGCGGACGTTCCGTAGAAGAGCCCGATGAGTTGCCCGAGGCTGGTGAGCGTCGAGATCCCGTAGGTGCCGATGGTGTACGCCATGGCCCCGAACGCACCGACGGGCGCGGCCAGCATCACGTACTGGAGGATCTTGAAGACGACGGCGCTGAGGCGGTGGATGCCGTCGACGACGGGCTCACCGACCGGGCCGACGGCCTTGAGCGCGACCCCGAAGAGCACGGAGAAGAAGATGACTTGGAGGATGTCGCCCTCGGCGAACGCCCCGACCACGCTGGTGGGCACGAGGTCGGTGAGGAAGTGCCACCAGCCCTGCGCCTCGCCCTCCTTGACGTACTGGCCGGCGTCTCCGGTGAGCCGGAGCGTGTCGGGGTCCGCGTGGACACCGGCGCCGGGCCGGAAGACGTTGACGGCGACCAGCCCGACGAGCAGGGCGGCCAGCGTACCGGCCTGGAAGTAGAGCAGGGACTTCAGTCCGACGCGGCCGACCCGGCCGAGACTGTCGACGCTGCCGATCCCGCCCACGATCGTCAGGAAGACGATCGGCGCGATCAGCATCTTGATCGCGGAGACGAAGGTCGTGCCGACCGGCTCCAGCGCCGAGCCCGTCGCAGGCCACAGCCACCCGGTGAGGATGCCCGCCACGATGGCGGTCAGGACCCAGACGTACAGCTGCCGGTACCAGGGCTTCCCGCCGGAGGCTTCGGCACGCGGTGGTGCGGGGGTGTCAGGTGCTGTCATGGCAGCTCTCCTCGCGGGGCCGACAGGTCACAGGAGTTCGAGGAACGTCTCGGTGAACTCGGACGTCGTGGCGGTGCCGCCCAGGTCACGCGTGCGCACATCGGTCTTCGCCAGCACCGCGGCGATCGCGTCGGTGACGTCCTTGGCCGCGTCCGCGTGTCCGAGATGGTCGAGCATCATCGCCGCCGACCAGATCGCCCCCAGCGGATTGGCGATGCCCCGCCCTGCGATGTCGGGAGCCGACCCGTGCACGGGCTCGAACATCGAGGGGAACTCCCGCTCCGGGTTGAGGTTGGCCGCCGGGGCGATGCCGATCGAACCGGCCACCGCGGCGGCGAGGTCGCTGAGGATGTCGCCGAAGAGGTTCGAGGCGACCACGACGTCGAACCGGTCCGGTTCGAGGACGAACTTCGCCGCCAGCGCGTCGATGTGCTCCTGGTCCCAGTCGACCTGCGGGAAGGAAGCGGACCGCTCGGCCACGAGCTCGTCCCAGAACGGCATGGTGTGCACGATGCCGTTCGACTTCGTCGCCGACGTCAGGCGGCCCTTGCGCCGTGCGGCGAGCGCGAAGGCGTGGTCCAGCACGCGCGTGACACCGGCCCGGGTGAACACGGCCTCCTGGACGGCCATTTCGTCGGGGAACCCGGTGTTGTGGCGCCCGCCGACCTGGCTGTACTCGCCCTCGACGTTCTCCCGTACGACGACGAAGTCCACCTCGCCGGGCCGTGCGCCCCGCACCGGACTGTCGATGCCGTCGAAGACCCGTATGGGCCGGAGATTCACGTACTGCCGAAAGCTCCGCCGGATCGGGATGAGCAGCCCCCACAGCGAGACGTGGTCGGGCACCCCCGGATACCCCACGGCGCCCAGCAAGATGGCGTCCTTGTCGCGGAGTTGGTCGAGCCCGTCCGCGGGCATCATGGCGCCCTCGCGCAGATACCGCTCGCACGACCAGTCGTCGTACGCGGTGTAGGTCAGGCCGAAGCCGTGGCGGCGGCCGAGGGCGTCGAGCACCTGCTGGGCGGGAGGCAGGACTTCGGCGCCGATGCCGTCACCGGGGATGAGAGCGATGCGGTGGTTGGTCATGCCGTCGATTCCAGCAAGGCGCCGACGGGCGCGTCCAAGACGGAATGCGGATCTGCCTTATAGGCCCCACCTATATAGGCCCCACCTATACGGGCGCCGCATGCACAAGCCGCACAGCGATCAGCGGTTAGTGATGAACGGTCAGTGATCAGCCGTCGGCCGGGACCGACCGCGCCGTCTCCCAGAACGCGGCCGCCGCCGGAGACAGCACCGCGCGACGGCTGACCAGCGACACGCACAGCGCGGTCGCGGGTTCGATGTCCAGGACGACGGCCCCCGTCCGCCGGGCGATCTCCCGCCACGACTCGGTCACGACCGCGAGCCCGACCCCGGCAAGGACCAGCGGCAGCAGCGCCACGCGGTGCTCGGTCTCGGCCGCGACGCCGAAGTCGACGCCCTGGTCCCGCAGCGAATCCACGTACGCCCGCATCCCCGTCCCCGGCTGCCCGACGATCAGCCGCCGACCGGCCAACTCCTCGCACCGCACGGCCCGTCGCCCGGCGAAGGGCCCCTCGGGCGGGACCACCAGCACGAACCGCTGCTCGCCCAGCGCATGCGCCCGGACCTCCTGGTCCGGCACGGCACCGACGGACGCCAGCAGGCCCAGCTCCACGGCCCCCGTCCGCACGGCGTCGACGACGTCGCGGGCGGTGAAGGCCGCCTTGACCGCCACGGTCACGCCCGGATACCGCTCGGCGAAGGAGCGGATCAGCGTGGTGAGCGGCTCGACCGCCTGGGACGGCATCGCCGCGATGTCGAGCCGTCCCTCGCGCAGTTCGTGCACGGACGCCACGCTCGCCCGGGCGGTCTCCAGGCTCCGCACGGCCTCGCGGGCCGGTTCGATCAGCGCCCGGCCCGCCTCCGTGAGCACGGCCCGCCGCCCGATCCGGTGGAAGAGATCCGTCCCCAGATCACGCTCGAGCGACCGGACGGCCTGCGACAGGGAGGGCTGTGACACGTAAAGCGCCGAGGCGGCCCGGTTGAACCCGCCGCGGTCGACGACCGCCAGGAAGTACGACAGCTGCCGGATGTCCATGCCTGCCCGAGCCCCTCCCCGTGCTCCGCCCCGTGCCCCTCTTCGTGCCCGTCCTTGGCTCCACGGCGGACGTGCCGTCCCGGTCCGGGGGCGGCTAGGGTCGGATCATGGCATACGACGCGGAGCCGCTGTTCTGTGACCTCGCGCTCGGCGAGCGCATCGAGCGCGCCGAGGCGGAGCTGATCACGACCGGCAGCCGGGCCGCCCTCGCCCGCATCGGCGCGGACAAGAAGACGGGCACGGAAACGGGCACGGAAACGGACACGGAAACGGACACGGCGGGGGGAGGGGGCGACGGATTCGTCACCCCGCTCGCGGGCGGCGTCGCCTGCTGCACGGAGGAGGGCTCACCCCTCAACAAGGTCGCCGGGCTCGGCTTCGCCGGAGTGCCGAGCGCCGACGAACTCGACGCGGTCGAGCGGCAGTTCGCGGCCCGGGGCGTGCCGGTCCAGGTCGAGCTGGCGCACCTCGCCGACCCCGCGCTCGGCGAGGCGCTCACCGCCCGCGGCTACCGTCTGGTCGGCTTCGAGAACGTCCTGGGCCGCGCCTTGGGGGCGGCAGGCGGCGCAGCAGGGCTCTCCGGGCCGCCCGGGGAATCCGCGCCACCCCGGGCCCCCGGCGTCGACGTACGGCACAGCGGCGAGGACGGCCTCACGGAGTGGCTGGACGCGGTGGTGAGCGGCTTTGCGGCCCCCGACACCCAAGGCGTCCCGTCGCACGAGGAGTTCCCCCGGGACATCCTGGAGCGCGCCGTGCGCGACATGACGGCCGCCTCCGGTATGCGCCGCTACCTCGCCCGGGTCGACGGGGAGGTGGCAGGGGGCGCCAGCATGCGCATCAGCGAGGGCATCGCCCAGCTCACGGGTGCCGCCACCCTGCCCGCGTACCGTCGGCGCGGTGTGCAGAGCGCGCGCTCCTGGCCGTCCGCCTCGCGGAGGCCGAGGCACAGGGCTGCGATCTCGCGGTCGTCACCACCCAGCCCGCGTCCACGTCCCAACAGAACGCCCAGCGCCGGGGGTTCGGCCTGCTCTACACGCGCGCCGTGCTCGTGAAGTCCTGACGCGCGAAGACGGCGCACGTCGTCGTCGCGTGGGCGTACAGCTTCCCGTCGTCGACCCCGACGACCTGCGCCTCGGCGGTGCCGATCGTGCGGCCCACGTGGATCGCCGTACCGGTGGCCCGCAGCGTGCCGGTGCGCGCGGTCACCGGCCGGATCAGGTTCACGTTGAGCTGCGCGGTCGTGTACGCCTGCCCGGCGGACAGCCGCGTGAGGACCGCGGAGCCGAGCGCCGAGTCGAGCAGGGTCGTCAGATAGCCGCCGTGGACCGTCCCCATCGGGTTGTGGAGGTGCCCGCCCGTCTCGCCCTCGAACACCGCCGAGCCGGGCGAGGCGGAGACGAGGGTGAAGCCGAGAGTGTGGCTGATGGGTGCCTGCGGGGTCCGCCCGTCGATGATCGACTGCAGGAACTCCAGGCCGGTGAGCGCGGAGATGGTGGTGTTTTCGCTGGTCATGGGCGCAACGCTAGATCAGTGAGCGGGAGCCTCAAGTACGGATTCTGGACCGCTAGGGTGGCGGTGTGAGCGGATACGGACAGTTCTGCGCGGTGGCCCGCGCGCTGGAGGTGCTGGGCGAGCGCTGGACCCTCCTCGTGGTGCGTGAACTGATGCTGGGCGAGCGGCACTTCAACGACATCCGGCGCGGGCTGCCGCGCATCTCCAAGACCATGCTGTCGGCCCGTCTCAAGACCCTGCAGAAGGCCGGCGTGGTCACCAAGGACGACAGCGGCGGCTACCGCCTCACCGAGGCGGGTGAGCAACTGGCGCCTGTCGTACGGGAGCTGGGCGGCTGGGCCATGCAGTGGGACCGTCGCGGTCTGCGGCCCGAGCACCTCGATCCGCAGGCACTGGTGTGGGACATCCGCCGCCGCGTCGTGCCCGAGCGGCTCCCGGCCGACCGCGTCGTGGTCGAGCTGAGGTTCCGCGGCGCGGACACCGGACCGTACTTCCTGCACGTCGCGCGCGCGGGTGTGGACCTGTGCACGGACGACGGCGGCTTCGAGACGGCCCTGCGCGTGGACGCCGAGCTGCGGGCGCTGACCGAGTACTGGCTGGGCGAGCGCTCCTGGTCGGGCATCGTGCGCGCAGGCGAGGTCGCGCTGAGCGGCCCGAGCGCGCTGCGCAGGGCGTTCCCCACGTGGTTCTCCGGGTACGTGCTGCGCTCCTAGCGGGTCCGGGGAGGCTCGGGGAGCGCGAGCCCGCCCGCATCGGCAGCCCGTGCCCCACGGGGTCACCGGAGAACGAGCAGCACGGCCAGCGCGACGAGCAGCGAGTCGATCCGGTCCAGGAGCCCGCCGGAGCCGGGCAGCCAGCTGCCCGCGTCCTTCGTCCGCGCACCCCGCTTGACCATCGACTCGAGCAGATCGCCGACCGGACCCCCGACCGCCACCGCGAGCGCCATCGGCCGGCTCAGCGCCGAGAGCACCGCGAGCACACCCAGACCGGCCGCGGCCCCGGCCAGCGTCCCGCTCCACCGCTTGGCCGGTGACAGCGGGGACAGGCGCGGCCCGCCGAGGCGCCGCCCCGCGAAGTACGCCACGATGTCGGCGACCGAGACCGCCACGAAGAGCGCGAGCCCGTCGGCCCCGAGCGGCACCAGCGCGGCCAGGACGCCGAGCCAGGCAAGTCCGAGCAGGCCGGAGCTCAACCGGCGCAGACCGTCGTCGGCGTCGCCCGACACCAGCGGCACCGCGGCCACCGCGAGCGCCCCGATCGCGGCCACGCGCAGCACCTGCCCCGGCACCAGCCAGGCAGCCACCACGACACCCGCCACCGCCGCGGCCAGCACCGCCCGGTCCGTACGGGGAAGGCGCATCAGCCCGCCGAACTCCAGCACCGCGACGACCCCGGCCACGACGGCGACCGCCGCGACACCCGGATGCCCCCACCAGAACGCGGCGGTCACCAGGGGCACCCCGACCGCCCAGCAGCACCACCGGATCATCAGCTCACGGCGCCGGGACGCCGCCGCCCCGACGCCGCCCAGCACCAACGCCCCGCCCAGATACGGAGCGAGGGAGGCCACGCCGGTCACTGAACGGGCTCGGTGACGGGAGACGGGGACGGAGACGGAGACGGAGACGGTGAGGGCGAGGGTGAGGGCGAGGGTGAGGGTGAGGGCGCCGGAGCGGGCGTCGCCGTGCCCGGCCGCAGTTCGTCCAGGGCGGCCCGGCACGCGGCCACGATGCGCGCGTTCTCGGCGGTGTCCCGGACCGCGATGCGCACGGTGCGGCCCTCGTACCGCGGCGACAAGGGGGAGAGGTCGCGCAGGTACACGTCGTGGCGGCGGCATGCCGCGACCAGGCGCGCGGCGCTGGGCCCCTCGGGCGGCAGGGTCACGCTGAGGAAGTTCGCCACGCCCTCCTCGACGATCACCGGCGCATCCAACTCCGCCAGGTCCGCCGCCAGTTGGCGGCGCAGCTCATGGGTGCGCCGCCAGCAGTCGCGGTAGTACGCCGGGTCGCGCAGCGCCGCCACCGCGGCCAGCTGTGCCGGGAGGCTGACCGGCCACGGCGGGGTCCAGCGGCGCAGCCGCGCCGCGGTGCCCGGCTCGGCCACCAGGTACGCGGCCCGCATGCCCGACAGCGCGTACATCTTCGACAGGGAACTGCAGACCACCACCCGCGGGTCGGTCGCGGCGAGCCCCGCGAGCGACTCCTCCAGGTCGCCGTCGACATAGCCCAGGTATGCCTCGTCGATCCACCAGCGGGTACCGCTCGGCGCCGCCCCGATCACCTCGCGCAGCTGCGCGGCCGGTGCGTGACGTCCGGTCGGATTGTTCGGGTTGACCACCACCACGAGGTCGTAGCGGCCGGAGCCGACGGCGGCGGACAGCCGGGCGGGATCGATCCGCCAGCCGTCCTCGCGACGCAACCGGAGCCGGTCCACCCGGCAGCCGATCACCCGCTCCGTGACGTGGGCGTACTCGCCGTAGCCCGGGTCCATGAGCAGCACCCGGCTGTCCGCGGTCAGCCACTGCCCGAACGCCCGGAAGATCAGGTCCGAGGAACCGGCCCCCACCGCGAGCGCCTCCACCGGCAGCGCCCGGGCCACGGCGATCTCCGCCGACAGCCCCTCGGCGCCGGTCGGAGGCGAGGTGCGCGCGGCCCACTCCGGATCCTGCGCGAGAGCCGCCCGCACACCGGGAGCGGGCGGGAACCAGGCGTCCAACACATCGGCCGCGACGACCTGTTGACGCCGATGCAGGCTGCGGAAGTCCGCCCCGATGGCGGTGAACGACGCCCCGCCGTGCTCGCAGCCGTCGGGCGCCGGCGCGAACGGCATGTCCAGTCGCCAGTCCACGGAGTCCGCCAGGCGCCGCAGCGTGGCCCCGTGCCGCTCCAGCGTGCCGCGCGTCAGCTCGACGACGCCCCCGGTCAGCACCTCGAACGACACCGCACCGGAGCGAACCGTACGGCCCACCGGGCGCAGACCGGCCGCCAGATACATGTCGAGCAGCTCCGTGCGGCCCATCGCCACCACCCGGCGGCCGCCGCGGGAGGCGATCCAGCGCAGCGCCGCGTACATCAGCAGCGGCGCCGCGACGGTGGTCCGCCAGCGCGGTTCCACGGTCAGGATGCGCACCTCGAAGGGATCGTCCTCGTCGAGCGACGGCAGCTCGTCCCGGCGCAGATACTTGTCCAGCGAGTACCGCCCGAGCCACGGCGGGGTCACACTCACGAACCCGATGCGGGTCGCTCCGCGCGCCGCGACGAGATAGACGTTCTCCCCGTCCAGCCCGTCGCGCAGCAGCCCGGCTGGATCCGGCGCGTGCTGGCCCAACTCCTCCGCGTACACACGATGACGCAGTTCGTGGATCCACTTGAGATCCTCCGGAGCAGCGGTGCGCAGCTGCAGGTCACAGGCCATGGCTTTCTCTCCCCACATCACGTGGACCCCATCGTCGGGACCACGGGGCGTCCGCGGCAGGGGCAAGTGACGCAATCGAATTGAGTACGCGCACTCAGGCGCAGGCCGTCTACTCCCCTCGCACCCGCTTGGCCCCCAACAGCACCCGGTACCGCTCGCGCGCCGCGAAGTCCTCCAGACGCCATACGGCCGGACGCCCGACCTCCGCACACAGGTGCAGGACCGCGTCGTCACCGGCCCACACGCCGACGTGGGCACCGTAGGCGGCGGCGGAGCCGTTGAAGAGCAGGAGGTCGAGGGGCTCCGGCTCCGCCGCGTGGACGGTGGAGTCCGTGTCCTCCCACAGCTCGCTGGAGCGCAGCGGCGCGGGGGACAGGCCGAAGTGGCGCAGCACCTCGTAGGCGAACAGCTGGCAGTTCGCACCCGCGCCGAGTCCGGGCAGGTCCCGCACGGCTGCCGCTCCCGGGAAGCGTGAACCGACGTAGGGAGTGGTCCAGAAGGCGGCGGGGAGTCGGGCGAGGATCGTTCCCATGACGCCATGGTGGCCGCCCTCGCCGTCACCTGGTGGCTGCCCCGCTCGCCGACTGGTGTCCTGAGGCGTCACCACCGGTCCCAGTGGAGCACCTCCTCGCGCGGCACCCGCCGCGCCGGCTTGAAGTCCGTGCCCAGGGTGTGCGCGACGGGGAGCAGCGCCGCCTGCATCACGTCCCCGTACGGGATGCCCAGGATGCGGGCCACCTCCTTCTCGTTGGCGAGGTTGCCCGTCGTCCAGCAGGTGCCGAGGCCGCGGGCGCGGGCCGCGAGGGCGAAGCTCCAGACGGCGGGCAGGATCGAACCCCAGGTCCCGGCCTGGTGCACGGCCTCGGCGCCCTCGGTGCGGCCCTCGACGCAGGGGACCACGAGGGCGGGGGCCTCGTGCAGCCGCCGGAAGAGGTAGGAGGAGCCGGAGAAGACCCGGTTCATGACGCCGGGCGCGACGTCCATGCGGCGCACGTCCCGCGCGTGCAACTGCGGTGAGACGCCGGGGCTCCGCACCCCCGCACGCCATGCGTCGGCGAGGGCGGCCCGCCGCCCGGGGCCGGTGACGATCACGAAGTGCCAGCGCTGACGGTTGCGCCCGGTCGGCGCCTGCACCGCCAAGTCCACGCATTCCTCCAGGAGTTCACGGGCGACGGGACGGTCGAAGTCGAGGCGGTGCCGGACCGCGCGGGTGGTGGAGAGAAGCTCGTCGGAAGAGAGATCGAGTGCCATGTGTTGACCTTGACGCGCGGGGTCGTGCGGCGGCAACGGATCGCTTTCGCTGAGTGAAACCCCGTACGGACAAGGGACGGTGGACGGCATGGGCCAGAGCGTGGCGGGGCGGATCTTCGCGGTGCTCGACGCGTTCGCGGAGGGCCCCGACACGCTGCGGCTCACCGACATCGCGCGCCGCACCGGCCTGCCGCTGCCGACGGCACTGCGCATGGCACGCGAACTGGCCGCATGGGGCGGCCTCGAACGGGCCTCGGACGGCTCGTACCGCCTGGGCATCCGCATCCGGGCGCTCGGCGCCGCCGCGCCGTGCCCGCGCGTGCTGCTCGACGCGGCCCTCCCGGCCCTGCGCGCCCTGTCCGCCCGCACCGGCGGGCACGCCGACATCGCCGTCGCCTCGGACGGCGCCGCACTGCTCCTGGTCGGCGGCGAACGCCTGCCCCCGCACGCCACCGCCGCGGGCAAGGTCCTGCTGGCCCACGGCCTCGCCGCCCTGGACACCGCCGCCCCGCCGACCCGGTACACCCCGCACACGGTGACCGTGCCACGGCTGCTCCACGCCGAGCTCGGCCGGGTCCGCACCACCGGACTCGCCACCGCGCACGAGGAGCACCGCCGCGGCCAACTGGCCGTCGCCGCCCCCGTGCTGTCCGCCGCACGGCCGGTGGCGGCGGTGACCGTGACGGCCCGCACGGGCAGCGTCCCGCAGGGGCGTCTCACCGCGGCGGTACGGGAGGCGGCACGCGCCGTCGGCCGGGCGCTGACGCCCCCGTGAGCCGCGCCCGCCCCACCTGGGATGATGATCAGGTGCATGTGGACCCCGCCTCGCCGACGCCCGTCATCCTCGGCATCGACGACCTCCGGCCGCTCCCCGGAGCGACCCGGATCGCCCGCACCAGCCGCGAAGGGATCGCGCTCCTGCGAGAGCACCGCGGCGTCTTCATCGACGAGCTCTGGCTCGACCACGATCTCGGCGGCGACGACACCATCATGCCCGTGGTGACCCTGCTGGAAGAGGCCGCCTTCAGCGGGCAGCCCTTCCGTATCGGCACGGTCCACGTCCACAGCGCCAACCCCATCGGCGCCGAGAACGTCGTCAGGTCGCTCGCGCGCTGGAACTACCAGGTCAGGCGTGCCACGGCCTAGTTCGGCAGCATCGCATCGCTGCCGTTCGCCGACCGAGCGGTGTTCGATGGGCCGAACCGGTGCCGGTATGCCGAAGGGGTGAGGCCGGTCTCGCGGCGCATCAGCGCGCGCAGATTGGCCGCGGTGCCGAGCCCGCTGCGGCGTGCGACCACCTCGAAGCGGGACTCGCCCCGCTCGATCAACCGGCAGGCCAGGGCGAGCCGTTCCCCCGTGAGCCATGCCAGCGGCGTCGTGCCCAACTGGGCGCGGAAGCGGCGGTGCAGGGTCGCCGGGCTGACGGCGGCGCGGATCGCCAGGCCGGACACGGTGAGCGGCGAGTCCAGCCGCTCCTGGGCCCACGCCAGGACCGGCGCCAGCGACTCGTCCGGCAGGTCGGGCACCGGGCGCTCGATGAACTGCCGTTGCCCGCCGTCCCGGTGGGCCGCGAACACCAGACGCCGGCTGACGGAATTGGCCACTTCCGCACCATGGTCGCGGCGGACGATGTGCAGCCCGAGGTCGAGGGCGGCGGCGCTGCCCGCGGCGGTGAGGATGCCGCCGTCGTCCACGAACAGCACGTCCTCTTCGAGCCGTACCGCAGGGAAGCGCTCGCGGAAGGAGTCCGCCCACTGCCAGTGCGCGGTGGCCCGGCGCCCGTCGAGCACCCCGGCCTCGGCGAGGGTGAAGGCCCCACTGCAGAAGCCGACCAGGCGCGCACCGCGCTCGTGCGCGCGCCGCACGGC
This sequence comes from Streptomyces odontotermitis, assembly GCF_050510915.1. NCBI lineage: Bacteria > Bacillati > Actinomycetota > Actinomycetes > Kitasatosporales > Streptomycetaceae > Streptomyces > Streptomyces odontotermitis. Next base: position 442,333 of record NZ_JBNJLS010000006.1, read on the forward strand.
GTCGAGCACGGCCGTGCGGCGCGGCACCTCGACGTCGGGCCGATTGGGGACGATCACGGTGTCCGCCGCATCGGCCGCCTCCAGGCCCGCGACTCCGGTGAGCGTGAAGAAGCCGTCCCGCATCAGCGTGCGCGGCCTCGGCGAGCAGAGGCGGAAGTCATAGAGGTCGCGGCCGAGTTCGGGGCGGCGCAGGCCGAACACCTCGGTCGCGCAGCCGAGTTCGAAGGGGTTGGAGTTCTCGTCCACGATGACGACGACCCGGTGGAGGCGCGCGGCCCGCGTGCCGTGGGTGGCGGTCGAACCGTGCGAGGATTCTTGCGGCATGCGCGATTTCTAGCACTCGCGCAGGCTCCGTTCAACCGGCGAGGATTCCCTCATGACCAATGAACCCATCGCCCTCGGCAAGGCCCTGGCCTCCTTCGACGCGCTGTGGAGCCCGCGCATCGTCACGCGCGTCAACGACTACGACGTACGTGTCGCCAAGGTGGAGGGCGAACACCTCTGGCACGTGCACGACGACACCGACGAGTTCTTCCTGGTGCTCGACGGCGAGCTGTTCCTCTCGCTGCGCGAGGAAGCGGGGGAGCGCACGGTGCACCTCCCCAAGGGGTCGGTCTTCACCGTCCCGCGCGGCACCGAACACAAGCCGTACGCGCCCACGGGCGCCGCGATCCTCCTCTTCGAGCCCACCGGCACACCGACGGTGGGCGACCGCCACGACGAGATCCCCGACCACGTCGACGCGACCATCGGGCACGCGCTCGACGTCTGAGGTCGCGCGGCCTCGGATGTTTGAAGATGGCGGTAACTCGCTGTTCAACCACTGGTGATGGGCTGCTCCTTGTGCCCGGGTGCCGTACAGTCACCCGCCAACTGAGGTCAGTAGCCGATGGATCAAAGGGGTGGGCAGTGACAGCCAGCAGGGACACGTGGTGGGAGCGCGCGGCATGCCGCACGACGGATCCGGACGAACTGTTCGTCGAGGGCGCCGCCCAGTCCAGTGCCAAGCGGGTCTGTTCGGGCTGCGTGGTGCGGACCGAGTGCCTTGCCCACGCGCTCGACCAGCGCATCGAGTTCGGCGTGTGGGGCGGCATGACCGAGCGCGAACGCCGCGCGCTGCTGCGCCGCCGCCCGACCGTCACCTCCTGGCGCCAGCTGCTCAAGTCCGCCCGCGCCGAGTACGACGACGCGCGGCAGCCCGCGTCGCAGGGGCAGTCGGCGGAGGCGTCCTGACGCGCCGGGGCGCCGCGGACGTCCTGTTGCGGCCGCCTACTTCTTCCCGCCCTGTCCCGGCTGCAGCGCGGTGATGCCGGTGAGGACGAGATCGATCCCGGTGAGGAACTGCTCGCGGTCGTCGTGGTCGCGCATCTGGTCGGCGACGGCCCGGGTGAAGGGGTAGTCGTCGGGGTCCAGGGCCTTCCACGCCGTCGCCACGGTGTCGAGGAAGCCGGCGCGGTCGGCGTCCGGTCCGAGATTCTGAGCGCTCGCGGTGTTCGTGGCGTTCTGGCTGGTCGCGCCCAGGATGTAGTGCACCAGCGCCGACGTCGCCGTGAACCAGCCGGCCTCGGGCACGCCCAGCGCGCGGACCTGGCGGCCGATGCCTTCGAAGATCCGCGGTGCCACCGATTCCCCGGGGCTGCGCGAGAACTGCACGGCGAGCTGCGTGGCGAGCCACGGGTGCTCCTCGATCGCGTCGAACAGGCCGAGCGCGACCGCGCGGATCCCGTCCTGCGGCGAGTCGGGGGAGGCCGCGAGCGCGCTGGACACGGCGTCGGCGACGACGGCGTCGGTGGCCGCGCCGAGCAGTTCGCCCTTGTTCGCGACGTGCCAGTAGATCGCCCCGGGCCCGGTCGCGAGGCGCTCGGTCAGCACCCGGAAGGTCAGTCCGCTCTCGCCCGCCGTGTCGAGCAGCTCGACGGCCGCCTCGATGATGCGCTCGCGTGAGAGCGCCTCTGTGCGCCGCTGTGTCCGGCGTGTCCGCGTTGCCATGCCGCCATTTTGACACGTCTGGAATGTTGTTCCAACATGGGTGATGGAACGACGTTCCAGAGAGCTGTCCGGGCCCCGCCGGCCGGCCTGCCCACCCCGAGGAGCCACCATGACCACGCACGTCACGATCATCGGCGCCGGACTCGGCGGCCTCACGCTCGCCCGCGTCCTGCACGTCCACGGCATCCCCGCCACGGTCTACGAGGCGGAGTCCTCCCCGATGGCCCGCGCCCAGGGCGGGATGCTCGACATCCACGACTACAACGGCCAGCTCGCCCTTGAGGCGGCCGGTCTGACGGAGGAGTTCCGCGGCCTGATCCTGGAGGGACGGGAGGCGTCGCGGGCCCTCGCCGCGGACGGGACAGTCCTGCTCGACGAACCCGACGACGGCTCGGGGGGACGCCCCGAAGTGCTCCGCGGCGAGCTGCGCCGGATGCTCCTCGACTCGCTCCCGGACGGCACCGTCCGCTGGGGCCACAAGGTCAGTGGCGTCCGGGCCCTCGACGACGGCCGCCACGAGGTGGCCTTCGCCGACGGCACCACCGTCGCCACCGCCCTGCTGGTCGGCGCGGACGGCGCCTGGTCGCGGGTCCGCCCGCTGCTCTCCGACGCCACACCCGTCTACTCCGGTACGTCATTCGTCGAGACCTACCTCTACGACGCCGACACCCGGCACGCGGCCGCCGCGAAGGCCGTCGGCGACGGCGCGATGTACGCGCTCGCCCCGGGCAAGGGGATCACGGCGCACCGGGAGAGCGGCGGGACCCTGCACACCTACGTCGCGCTCAGCAGGCCGCTGGACTGGTTCGCCGCCGTCGACTTCACCGACGCCGCCACGGCCGCGGCCCGCATCGCCCAGGAGTTCGACGGCTGGGCCCCGGAGCTCACCGCCCTGATCACCGACGGCGAGACCGCCCCGGTCCTGCGCCCCCTGCACACCCTGCCCACCGGACACCAGTGGGACCGGATACCCGGCGTGACCCTGATCGGCGACGCCGCGCACCTCATGATTCCGTCCGGCGAGGGAGCCAATCTGGCCATGTTCGACGGCGCCGAACTCGCCACCTCTCTCGCCGCGCACCCCGACGACACCGAGGCCGCGCTCACCGCGTACGAGCAGGCGATGTTCCCCCGCAGCGCCAAGGAGGCCGACGACGCCGTGCGCCAGATCGACCTCATGTTCGGCGCCGACGCGCCCTACGGCCTGATCGACATGTTCACGGGACAGGGGCAGGGGCAGGAACAGACCGTCTGAGGCTGGCCCTACAGCGACCTGAGGTCTGCGCGCATGGCCTGCCGAAGGTCCTCCAGCGCCTCGCTGAGCGCGGTTTGGGTCGCCGACCACTCCGGATCCGTGCGCACGTCGGGCTCGTCGAAACGATCCCGTAGGCGAAGCAGCCGTCGGAAGGCGTGCACGGCCACGTCATCGAGGGGCTCGGGCGCCATGATGCGCATCTGATAGAGGAGTTGAAAGGCGTTGGCGGCCCCGAGGATCTCCCCGGACTGCTCGCGGCGCTCCTCCCTGGTGAGCTCCACGCCGCGCTGAAGATCCCGTAGCCGATGCCTCGTGAGCCAGAGCGCCGCGAGGTAGTCGCTGTACAGCTGTTGCTTCGCGGCCCGCTCGCGGGACGCGTTCTCCCGATGCCATCGCGACCGTTCGCCCAGCAGGGTTGTGCTGACGCCGAGAAGGGCACCGAGCGCGGTGCCCGCGAGAGTCCCCCAGTCCACGGGGCACATCGTAGGGACGCCGTGTCTTCGGGCACAGGGCGCGACGCCCCTGGCGCAGAGACCCTCGCATTGATCGCGAAGGCGTCAACTGACAGGCTGCCACCGTGGATCTGGGACTCGCGGGGAAGACGGCCTTCATCACCGGAGGCAGCAGCGGCATCGGTCTGGCCATCGGCCGGGCGCTGCAGGAAGAAGGGTCCCTGGTCACCGTCTGCGGGCGGGACCGGGAACGGCTCGAAGAGTGCGGACTGCCCGGCATCCAGGCGGACGTCACCGACCCGGACGCGCTCGCGCGCGCCGTCGACGAGGCGGCCGAGCGGATGGGCGGGCTCGACCTGCTGGTGGCCAACGCGGGCGGCGCACAAGGGGGCGGGCTGCTGGACTCCACGCCCGAAGACTGGCTGCGGACCTACGAGTTGAACGTGCTGCACGCCGCCCACGCCCTGCGCGCCGCGGTGCCCCACTTCGAGCGGCGCGGCGGGGGCAGTGCGGTCGTCGTGGCGTCGATCACCGGGTGGAAGCCCGGCCCCAAGTCCTCGTACGCATCGGCGAAGGCGGCGGAGATCCACCTCGCCGCCACGCTGGGACAGGAGCTGGGCCCCCGCAACATCCGGGTGAACGCGCTCAGTCCGGGCTCGGTGCTGTTCGAGGGCGGTGGCTGGTCCTGGTTCCGGGACAACCGGCCCGAACAGTACGAGGCGTTCGCCCGCGACGACTTCCCCAGTGGGCGGCTGGTCGAGGTGCGGGAAGTGGCGGACGTCGCCTGCTTCCTCCTCTCGCCGCGGGCGGGCGGGATCAACGGCGCCAACATCTGCGTGGACGGCGCCCAGGACCACCCGAGCGCGGGCCGGTTCTTCCCCTAGCGGCGGACGGCTGCGGCGGAAGGCTGCGCGGCGGACGGCTCCCGCCGCGCGCTTGAGGAGCGCGCACGGGGCGCGTTGGCGCGGGGCGCGGCAACCGAACGCCCGGCACGTTCCGGTGGCTCGGCCTGAGTTGGTACGTTGCGATGGGGCCGCTGCCCGGCGCGGTCGCACGAGGAGGTTCCTGTGTCATCGCCCTGTGGCCCCGAGTACGCACCCGCCGGAGACGTCGGTGCGGCGCTCATGGTCATCGACTCCCAGCTCAAGGCCATCTACGACGGCAGGACGACGCCGGACCCCGAACAGCAGGAACTGGTCGCCCAGTTCACCGAGTCCCTGGGCCCCCAAGGCGTCGAGGACATGCTGGACGGCGTGTGCACGCTGATCTACATGTTCATGCAGTGGCTGCGGATGACCTACGAGGACCACGACAAGGACGTCATCGAGTACGTGGTCCCCAGCCTCGTCGCCTCGATGCGCATGATGCCCAAGAGCATCCGCCCCGAGGCCATCCCCACGATGGCCGGCCTGCTCGTCGCCGGCGGCACGGGCCTGAGCCCCAGCCTGTGGCGCAAGCAGTACGGCGAGTGGACGGGGGCCGAGATGAACCCCCTGGAGGCGACGGCCTTCCTGCTGGCGGAGCACATCAACCGCATCGCCGACGACCGTGACTTCGCCACCCGCCTGATCACGGGGGTGCTGACCGGGGTGGAGGAGAGCTGAGACACGGCCGTGTCCCCCCCCGGTCCGAGATGGATACCGGACCGGCTACCCGACCGGTCAGTTCTGCTCGGCGACCCTGCGGCCGATCTGTTCGAGGAATTCCCGGATGCTCGGTGCGACGCCCTCGAACGCGTGGAACCAGGACGCCGTGGTCGACCGCCACACCCTGCCGCTCCCCGTCACCGCGTACAGGAGCCCCCGCCGTCACTGCCGAGCGCCAGCGCGGGATCCTCGTCGTCGATGGGGGCGGATCCGTGGTCCCGGAAATGCTGAGCGACCGTCGAGGTCTGCGCGCACCAGCCGCGCAGCCACTCCGCATCGAGGCGCTCACCGCTGCCGCTCACCGCAGGACCGCCTTCAGCAGATCGTCGCCCAGGGCGGTCAGTTCGGGGAGGTTGAGGGAGTTGCGGACGTAGCGGCCCTGGCGGCGCGTGGTGAGCAGGCCCGCCCGGCGCAGGACGGTGAGATGGCGGGAGACCTCCGGGAGGGAGAGCTCCCAGGCGTGGGCCAGTTCGCCGGTGGTGTGCGGACCGCGGGCCAGGGTGCGCAGGAGGCGGAGCCGCAGGGGGTGGGAGAGTGCCTCGAGGCGCAGGGTGACCGTTTCCAGAGACACCGGTTCCGTGGGAGGAGCCGGCTCGGGGACGGGGTACTGCACCACCGGCTGCCAGCCGGGCGCGTGGACCGCCACCAGGTGCGGGCGGCCGAACGCGCTGGGGATGAAGGTGACCCCGCCGCCCTGGGCGGACGTCGCCTTGTCCTGCAGCTTGTCCACGACGATGCAGTCGCCGTCCGGCGCCAGCGTGACCGCGCCCGAGACCGAGGCGAGCGCCGCCGCGACGCCCTGCCGCCTCAACAGGTCGCTCTTCAGGCGCAGATCGGTGGCGAGCTGGACGGAGACGTCCGCCCAGGCGGCGTCGAAGAACGCGTCGACGCACTGTTCGAGGGTGTCGCGCACCCGCGCCCGCACCGCCGTCGGATCCGCCAACAGCCGCTCCGCGAACGCCTCTTGGCGCGCGCCGCGGGCCTGCGCCAGCTCCAGCGCGCGTTCGCGGGCCGTCGCGTCGGTGAGCGGCGACGGAGAGGCGGCCAGACCTCGGTTGCTGCCGCACGTGGTGACGAGCGCCGCGGTCACATACGTCGCGTCGTCGATCCGGTCCACGTCGTCCAGCTCCTCGGCCAGCGTCGGCCGGGGCCGGGCGGGGATCAGGAAGTCGGCCTGGGAGGAACGCCAGAGGAACTCCGCCTCCCGCAGCCGCTCGGCCAGCTCCGGCCGCAGCCCGGCCCACACGTCCGCCGCCCAGTCGGCGAGCTGCGGATGATGCCCGGGTTCGGCCAGCACGTGCAGCATCGCGGTCAGCTCCGCCAGCGGCGAAGCGGCGAACCGCACGCCCTCGGACGGCAGACCGCTGATGTCGATCCTCAACGTCATCCGGCCATCATCACCGACCGGCCGCGCGGCCACGGCGTCGCTTGACGATGTCCGTCAAGCGACGTGGCCGACCGGCCGGCCGTCCGCACCGTTGTCGCCATGGCAACCACCACCAAGATCAAGCCCCGTGCCCTCGTACGGGCCTCCGGAGGCCCCCGCTACGCCGTGGCCCTGGCCGTGGACGCGCTCGGCACCGGCCTGTTGCGGCCCTTCCTGCTGCTGTACGGGGTGCTGGTGCTGCGGCTGTCCGCGCCGCTGACCGGCATCGCCATGATGGCGGGCGTCGTCGCGGGCCTGCTGTGCATGCCCGCGGTGGGCCGCTGGCTGGACCGGGGCGCGCGCAGCTCGGTGGTGGCGGCGTCGATGCTGGTGCGGGTCCTGGGCGTGGGCCTCCTCCTCGTCACCCCGGCCGGACACGTCTGGCTCTTCGCGACGGCGGCGCTCTTCCTCGGCATCGGCAACCAGGCATGGCCCGCCGCCCACGCCGCTCTCGTGGCCACCCTCGCCCACGGCCGGGAACGCGACGCCGCCCTCGCGGCGGGCCGCGCCCTGCGCAACGCCGCCCTGGGCGTGGGCGCGCTCATCGCCACCGCCTGCCTGGCGGGCGGCACCACCGCACTGCGGGCCCTGGCAGCCGTCACCGGCCTCGCCTACCTCGCCGCGGCGGCCCTGGCCTGGTCGGTCCACCTGCACGCACACCCGGCCATCACCCCCACGGAAGGCGGCCACGACAAGGGCGACGCGGGCGACGGACCCGCACCCCGCATGCGCGCCCTGCTCGCCGCCAACGTCGTCTACGTCTTCTGCCTCAACGTCCCCGAGATCGCGCTCCCGCTGGTCCTGGTGACCCAGCTGCACGCGTCCCCGGTGTGGTCGGCGGCGATCTTCGTGGCCAACACGGTCCTGGTCGTCACCCTGCAGGTCCCGCTCACCGTCACGTTGTCCCGCTTCCCCCGCCGCACGGTGCTGGCCGTCGCGGGCGTGGTGCTCAGCGCGTCCTACCTCGGCTTCCTCGCGGCCACCTCACTGGGCGGCGGCTGGGGCGCCCCGGCCGTCGCCGCGGTGTCCGTGGTCTGCACGATCGGGGAGATCATCTACGCGGGCAGCGCCACCGCGCTCGTCACCCACCTCGCCCCGGCCCGTGTCCTGGGCCGCACCCTGGCCCGCTTCGAACTCTCCACGGGCCTCGGCCTCGCCGTCTCCCCGGCGGTCATCACCGCGCTCGCCCCGCACGGCGCGACCGCCCTCTGGGGCAGCCTCGCCGCGGCCACACTGCTCTCCGCTGCCGCCGTCACGCAGTGAGTCCCGGACCGCGGCGGCGAGCCGGTCTCGTCTCGTGGGCTCACTCCGTCAGGTTGAAGAAGCGGATGGGTGAGTTCGGCGTGAATCCGATACGCGGGTACACGGGGGCCCCGGCGACGGTCGCGTGCAAAGTGGCGCGGGTCAGCCCGGTGGCTCGGGCGCCCTCGTGCAGCGCCTTGCGCGTGACCGCCTCGCCATAGCCCTTGCGCTGCCACTGCGGGTCGGTGGCGACGAAGGCCACGAAGAGGCGTCCCTCCGCTTCGACCGTTGCGGCGCACGCCACTGGTACGTCGCCTCGCATGCCCAGGTAGGCGTACATGGTGCTCTTCCAGTGCGCGGATCCGACCAGGCTGTCGCGGCACTGCTCCAGAGGGAACCCGTAGGCGCGTGCTTGGAGGTCCGCGTAGGCGCGCAAGTGCTCGTCGGTGCGGACCCGCACGAACGTCAGGTCGGGGTGGACCGGGTCGGGGATCGGCAGCAGGTCTCCGGCCATGCCCGTGCCGGGAAAGGCGTACTGCAGCCCGGCCTCCCCGGCCGCCGTGGTCAGCGCGGTGCGGGCCTCGTCGTCGAGGAGGTCCTCGAAAAGCCACAGGAAGCCCGGGTGCTTCTTCGCGCGCATGATGTCCGCCGCCTGGCTCAGGCGTTGTGCGAGGAGGCCGGGTCCTACTCCTGGGTCGGGCAGAGTGATGCAGTTGTAGAACGCGAAGGGGCGGTCGGCCCAGCGGACGGCGATGCCGGGAAGGTCGCGGACATCCGCGTCCGTGTCGCGGTCGAGCACCAGTGCCCGCCAGGCGACGGTGAGCTGCTGCGCCGACTCGATGGACTCCGTGAGGCGAGTCACCGTACTCCCATGGGTCGTTGGTGTCGGTTGGTGTCGTGGAGCGTGCGGCATGCGGTGTCGCCTCCTCAGATGATGCCCTCGAACTGTTTGTCCTCGGTCGGAGAACTCGAGCGGGGCACGCGGTAGGAGTCGCGGCCGAAGCGTCGCCACAGGGCCGCTATGAGGAAGGCCACCACGACGGCGACGGGGGTGTAGTTGAAGGTGGTGGCGGTGATCGGGCTGCTCTGCGGCAGCAGGAACAGCACCGTGACCGCGGCCGCCCACACCACCGCCACCCAGCCGATCGGCCGGCTCCAGCGCCCGAGGTTCCAGGGCCCCGGGGAGAACCGGTCGCGGTGGAGCAGCCGCAGCAGCACCGGGATCGCGTAGGCCGAGGTGAATCCCACGACCGAGATGGCGGTCACCGCCGCGAACGCCGCCGAGGAGTACAAGGACGGCAGCGCGAGCACGAAGGCCACGGCGACCGCGAGCCAGACCGCGTTGGCGGGGATGGCGGTGCGGCGGCTGATCTTCTTCCAGTGGCCCGATCCGGGCAGGGCACCGTCCCGGGCGAAGGCGTAGATCATCCGGCTGGCGCTGGCGGTCACGGTGTAGCCGCACAGGAACTGGGCCACGATGATCACCAGCAGCAGGGCCTTGGCCGCCGCCATGCCCAGCGCGTCCAGAAGGATCTGCGCCACTGGTACACCGGTCGGTCCGGACAGGGTCGTCGCGTAGTCCTGGATGGCGAACAGCAGCGTGGTCAGCAGGATGCCGCCGGCGATCCAGGACACCGCCACCGAGCGGAAGATCCCGCGGGCCGCGGCGACGGAGGCGTGGTTGGTCTCCTCGCTCAGGTGGGCCGAGGTGTCGTAGCCGGCCAGGGCGAAGACCGGCAGCAGCATGCCCAGCAGGATCACGTACACCGGCGCGCTCCAGCCGGTGTTGTTGGTGAACTCGGAGAAGACGAAACCGGCCGACTGGTGGTGGGAGGGCACGAGTGCCAGGGAACCGATGATGACGACGGCCCCTGCCAGGTGCCACCACGCGCTCAGGGACGTCAGGATGTTCATCAGCCGGGTGCCGAAGAGGTTCAGGACCGCGTGCAGCGCGAGGATGACCGCGTAGATGGCCAGCAAGGAGCCCGAGGACGCCGTGTAGTCGAATTGCAGGTTCAGCCACGCGGCGGTGAACGTCGCGATGCCGAAGTCCTGGGCGGCTATCCCGCCGAGCAGGCCCAGGAGGTTGAGCCAGCCGGTGTACCAGCTCCACCGCTCGCCGCCGAGCTGGCGGGCCATGTAGTACAGGCCGCCGCTGGTGGGGTAGCGGGAGGTGATCTCCGCCAGGGCGGCGGCCAGGCACAGCACCAGCGGTCCGACGGCGAGCCATCCCCACGTGATCACCGCGGGGCCTCCCGAGTTCAGTCCGTACCCGAAGAGCAGCAAGGTCCCCGACATGATGGAGATGACCGACAGGGAGGCCGAGAAGTTGCCGAAGGCCCCCATCCGGCGGTGCAGTTGCTGGGTGTAGCCCAGCGACTGGAGGATGCGTGCGTCCTCCGCGTCGTCGTCGACCGGGTTCGACTGCTGCTGGCGCGGTGTTCTTACCGAAGTCATGGGTTCTCCGCACAGGAAGGCTGGGACAGGGGGTGCAGGCGAGGTGGCTGCCGTACCGCCGGGGGGACGTGGCGGCGCCCGCCCGCGAGGGCCGGGGCGGCGGTCATGGGCGTTCTCCCGTGTGCCGCGGGCGGGATCTCAGGCAGGCGTGGCGGTCCTCCTCGAATACCTTCCGCCACCGGTCCTCGGGGTGCCGGGCGTCGTACTGCCACGGGGCGGGCGTCGCGAAGTCGCCGATGGCGTCGAACACTTCGGTGGCCCAGGGGGCGAAGCCGCCCCGCGCCAAGGCGTAGGCGAGGTAGTTGAGATCCATCTGGGAACTGGTGACCGGATCGCACTTCCGGAACCAGCCCTCGTACGCCTGCGTGACGGCCCGGGTGGTGTCCTCCCTGGTCCACAGGAGGTTCAGCATGCCCTCGGCACCGTTGTCCCGTCGCTCCCGGTGCTCCTGCACGCGGGCGTAGAGGGGCAGCAGGAGCAGTGGCGAGTCGGGCGGCGCGAAGGAGACCGTCCAGCGGGCGAAGTCCGTCGCGACCGCCTGGCGGCCCGCCGGCCCCGGGCGGGCCTGCAGCGCCTGGGACATGCGGTGCCATGCCTCGCGGTTGAACGGATCCCGACGGTGCGCTTCCCCCAGCAGGCCCCACGGTCCGCCGGGCAGCAGATACTCATGGGGTGGCGGAGCCGCATGATGCTCCGGGTGACGTCCCGTCATGTCCGTTTCGGCCAGGGCCAGACGGCAGACCCAGGGCACCGAGTCATCGGGATTCCCCTCGGCTGCCATGTGGCACGCTTCCCGCGCACGGGCCACCAGCTTCTCCAGGTCCGCTGCCCGCCGGTAGTCACGCGCCCAGTTCCTCCGGTGGGCCTGCAGCACCCGTTCGGTGGCGACTCTGGCGTACATCACCCGGGCAGCGTGGCTCTCCGGTTCCTCCTTCAGCCATAACTCCACGACGTTGGCCTGAGCTGCGACGACGCCCAGCACCTGAGTACGGGACGTCCACTGGGGCCAGTTGTCCGTTCGGTCGAGGACCTGCCGCATCTGCATCCAGTAACCCGCCTGGACGTCTTGCACTGCCGTGTAGAGGTCGGTGTCTCGGCTGACCGGGTTCGCCCGGCCGGCCGGGTGCGAACTCTCCATCAGCGGACGGGCGGCTGCGGGCTGCCGCCATGAGCGCTGTGGCTCGCCGGGTGGTGGGGGCACGACACCGAACGGTGTGCACGGGCGAGCATAGGCAGAAGAACCCTTGGGGCAGTGAGGACGGGATGGCACGGTTGACAGATACCTAAGTGCCTGAAGAGGCGCATGACCAGAGCATTCCAAGATTGTTCGGCTGCTCAGGCGCAGGTTTCGGCCAGGCGGCAGGCGAACGTCGCGATCTGTGACCGCGACCCGGGCCCACCATTCAGCGACGGAAGGGCGCAGGGACGTCAACGTGTCTGTGGGCTCAGCGAGTTGCTCCTGGGATAGCCGAGTCGAGACATGCTGATGGTGTGCAAGTGCCGTGAGGGGACACTGTGTTCAGGTGTGCACCGTGGCCGGGTGGCGGTCTTCCAGGCCCGGGAGCATTCGGCCAGTTCGATGCGGTAGTCACTCGCTGTGAGCAGAGGGCGGCGAGGGGATGGGCACCCGAGGGTTCCCGTCGGAAACCTAGCGTGGGTTCCCTCACCCGTCCCGAGCCAGGAGAGTCATGCGAGTCATCACCCAGCAGACGCTCGGCGGCCCCGAGGTGCTCACCGTCGTGGACGCGCCCGAGCCCCGCCCCCTGCCGACCGAGGTCCTCGTCCGCGTCCACGCGATCGGGCTGAACCCGCTGGAGGCGCGCCTGCGCGCCGGTGAGTTCCCGCTGCTCGGCCGGCCGCCGTTCGTCCTCGGCTGGGACATCAGCGGCGTGGTCGAACAGGCGCCGGGGACCTGGCGGTTCAGACCCGGCGACGAGGTGTTCGGGATGCCGCTGTTCCCGCGGGCGGCGCGCGCGTACGCCGAGGTCGTGTCGGCGCCCGCGCTGCACCTGGCACGCAAGCCGGCGTCGCTCCCGCACGTCGAGGCGGCGGCGCTGCCGGTCGTCGGGCTGACGGCGTGGCAGGGCCTCGTCGATCTCGCGGGCGTGAGCGAGGGCGACCGCGTCCTGGTCCACGGCGGTGGCGGCGGGGTCGGCCACGTCGCGATCCAGCTCGCGAAAGCCCTCGGCGCGCACGTGATCGCGACCGCCGGTGAGGGCAAGCGGGAGTTCGTCGAGGGGTTCGGCGCCGACGAGGTGATCGACTACACGGCGGTCGACTTCACCGAGGCGGTCCGCGACATCGACGTCGTGCTCGACACGATCGGCGGCGACACCGTCGAGCGGTCGCTCGACGTGCTGCGCCCAGGCGGCCACGTGGTGACGGCCGTCGCCGAGGAGGACACGGAGCTCACCGCCCGGTACGAGGCGGCCGGCATGCGCTTCAGCGGCATCGCGGTCGACCCCGATCCGGTCGCCCTGCGCGGTCTCGTCGCACTCGTCGAACAGGGCGGGCTCCGGGTCCACGTGCAGGAGACCTTCCCGTTCGAGCGCGTCGCCGACGCGCACCGGCAGCTCGACCGCGGACACCTCCGGGGCAAGCTCGTGCTCACTCTCTGATCGCGTCGTGGCGCCGGGAACCGCCGTCGGGCGACGCGAGGACGGCGAACGACTCCCTCCTCGCCCGACCTAGGTCCCCGCAGGAGAGGACCTTCGCTGGCCGGAGGGCGGGCAGGGCGGTTCTAGCGTCGAGCGCGGGACGCATGTCTGTCCTTCGGCGCGACGAAGCGAGGTCCACGTGACACAGGGTCCGGTCCGGGAGCTGATCCTCATCGGCCACGGCATGGTGGGGCAGCACCTGCTGGAGCTGCTCGCCGAACGCGGTGCGCTCGCCGAACGCGGTGCACTCGCCGACGGGGGGAGTGAGGTGAGCGGCCCGTGGCGGGTCACCGTACTCGCCGAGGAGGACGTGCCCGCGTACGACCGGCTCCATCTGTCGTCCCTCTTCTCCGGTACCGGCGCGGACGCGCTGCGCCTGGGGGCACCCGGCTTTCTCGACCGGCACGGGGTGCGGCTGCTGCTGGGGGAGGCGGCCGAACGGATCGACACCGCGGCGCGCACGGTGCGGACGGCGCGCGGGCGCACCCTGCACTACGACGCCCTGGTCCTCGCCACCGGCTCGGTGCCCCTGGTGCCTCCCGTCCCCGGAGCCGACGCCGAGGGCTGCTTCACCTATCGCACGCTGGACGACGCCCGCGCGCTGCGTGCCTATGCGAAGGGGCGGGCCACCGGTGTCGTGATCGGGGGCGGACTGCTGGGGCTCGAAGCGGTGGGAGCCTTGCGGTCGTTGGAGCTTGCTCCGTGTGTCGTGGAGTCGGCGGAGCGGCTGATGCCCCAGCACGTGGACGACGGAGGTGCGGCGGCGCTGCGGGGGAGGGTCGAGGCGCTGGGGGTCGCGGTGCACACCGGGGCCGCCGCGCGGCGCGTGCTGGTGGACGGCTCGGGGCGGGTGGCCGCGGTGGAGCTGGCCGACGGGCAGCGGATCGCCGCTGACCTCGTGGTCTTCGCAGCCGGTGTCCGGCCGCGGGACGGGCTGGCGCGGGCGGCGGGGCTGGGCGTGCGGGACGGCGGCGGCATCGCCGTGGACGCGTCGTGCCGCACCACCGACCCGGCGGTGTACGCGGTCGGGGAGTGCGCGCGGTACGAGGGCGCGGCGGTGTGCGGGATGCTGGCGCCGGGCTACCGGATGGCCGAGACCCTGGCCGCGGTGCTGGCCGGGGAGCCGGAGCTGGAGCCGCAGCCGGGGAACACAGCCGATGCCTCGGCGCGGCTCAAGCTGCCCGGTGTGGAAGTGGCGTCGTTCGGCGACCCGTTCGCCTCGCAGGAAGAGGGCGCGGTGGCGATGGTGTCCTGCGACGTCCGGTCCGGGATGTACAAGAAGCTGTTGCTCGGCCCGGACGGGGTCCTGCTCGGCGGCGTACTCGTGGGTGACACCGCGGCCTACGGGACCCTGCAGGCGTACACCGGGCGGGAGTTGCCGGGGCAGCCGGGCGACTACCTCGCTCCCGGCGCGGCCGGGGGGTCCGCGGCGTCCGGGGAACTGCCGGACGACGCGGTGGTGTGCAGCTGCCACAACGTGACCAAGGGCCAGGTGACCCGGGTCGTGAAGGAGCGGGCGCTGTCCGACGTCGACGGCATCAAGCAGCACACCCGGGCGGGTTCGAGCTGCGGCGGCTGCCTGCCCGTCCTGGAGACGCTGCTCGAGGGCGAGTTGCGCGCCCGCAGCGCGCACCACCGGCGGCGGCTGTGCGAGCACTTCGAGCTGTCCCGGCCGGAGATCTACGCCCTCGTACGGGATGAGCGCATCCGGTCGTTCAGCGAGCTCGTGGAGCGCCACGGCAGGGGTGAGGGCTGCGCGGTGTGCAAGCCGGTGGTCGCGAACATCCTGGCCACCCTCGCCCCCGAGCTGGGGCTCTCCCACATTCTTGAAGGTGAACAGGCCACGCTGCAGGACTCCAACGACCTGTTCCTCGCCAACTTGCAGAAGGACGGCACGTATTCGGTGGTGCCCCGCATCCCCGGGGGAGTCATCAGCGCGGCGCAACTGGTCGTCCTGGGCGAGGTGGCCGAGGAGTTCGGGCTCTTCACCAAGATCACCGGAGGGCAGCGGATCGACCTGTTCGGCGCCACCGCCGCACAGCTGCCGCTCATCTGGCGGCGCCTCGTCGACGCGGGCTTCGAGTCGGGGCACGCGTACGGGAAGTCGCTGCGCACCATGAAGTCCTGTGTGGGCGCGCGGTTCTGCCGGTTCGGGCAGGGGGACACCATGCAGCTCGCCATCGACCTGGAGCTGCGCTACCGCGGGCTGCGCGCCCCGCACAAGATCAAGGGCGGGGTCTCCGGGTGTCTGCGCGAGTGCGCCGAGGCCCGGGGCAAGGACATCGGCGTCCTCGCGGTCGCCGGCGGCTGGAACCTCTACGTCGGCGGCAACGGAGGCTCGCGCCCCCGCCAGGCGGACCTGCTCGCCAAGGGGCTGACACAGCAGGAACTGGTGCGGCTGCTCGACCGGTTCCTCATGTACTACGTCCGCACCGCCGACCGGATGCACCGCACCGCGACCTGGATCGACCGCCTCGACGGCGGGGTCGAGCACCTGCGCGAGGTGCTCGTCGAGGACTCCCTGGGCCTGTGCGCCGACCTCGAGGCGCAGATGGAGCGGCACGTCGCCGCCTACCGCGACGAGTGGCGGGCCGTGCTCGACGACCCGGCCGCGCTCAGCAGGTTCGAGGCCGCAGGGGCCGTCGACTTCGGCGCCGCCGCGGACGTGCTGGAGCCGGGCCGGGGCCGGGCCGTGGTGCTGCCCGACGGCCGGGAGACCGCGATGTTCAAGACCCGGGACGGCCAGGTGTACGCCATGGACAACACCGACCCGGTCTCCGGAGCCAAGGTGATGGCGAACGGCATCGTCGGCGACAAGGACGGCGTCCCCGTGGTGACCTCGCCGATGTACAAGCAGGTCTACGACCTGCGCACCGGCCAGGAGTTCCACGTCGGCCGCAGGATGCTGCCGGTCATCCCTCTCGGCGAGCGGCCTGCGGGGGCGTCGCGGGCAGCTCCACAGTGATCCGCATCCCGCCTGCGGGGCGGGGGGTGAGGGTGAGCGTCCCGTCGTGCGCCTGCGTGATGGTCTTGACGATGGCCAGGCCCAGGCCGACGCCCGCGTGGTCGCTCTGAATGCGCTCGGTGCCCCGCCGGAAGGGTTCGGTGAGCGTCGCGGCCAGCTCCGGGCTGATCCGCTCGCCGGTGTTCTCGACCGTGAGCACCACCGATGGGGGGCGGACGCTGGTGGTGACCCGGACGGTGCCCCGCGCGGGCAGGTTGTGGACGATCGCGTTGTGCACGAGGTTCATCGTCAGCTGCAGCAGCAGCGTGTGCGATCCGCTCGTCGGGGCGACGTCACCGCCGGTCTCCAGGGTGACGCCCCGCTTCTCCGCGAGCGGCAGGAGCGTCTCGGTGGCCTCTTCCGCAAGGAGCGACAGATCGACGGGCTCCCGGGTGAAGGAGCGCTGCTCGGCGCGGCTGACCAGGAGCAGCGCCTCGGTGAGGTCGATCGCCCGGGTGTTGACGGCGCTGAGGCGGTCGACGAGCTCGCCGGGGTCGCGGCCCGGGTCCGTGCGGGCCACGTCGAGCAGCGCCTTCGAGATCGCCAGAGGGGTGCGCAGCTCGTGGGAGGCGTTGGCCGCGAACCGCCGCTGCTCGGCGACGTGGGCTTCGAGCTGTTCGAGCATCGCGTCGAAGGCGTCGGCCAGTTCGCGGAACTCGTCCTTGCGGCCCGGCAGCCGGATGCGGTGGGACAGCGATCCGCGCGCGGCCATCCGGGCCGCGTGGGTGAGGGGGGCCATGGGGGCGAGCATGCGTCCGGCGAGGATCCATCCCCCGAGCAGACCGAACACCAGCAGGAACGCCATGGCCCCGGCCGCCACCGGGGCGAAGGAGTGCAGGAACTCGGTGCCCGGGGACCTGACCCACGCTCCCTGCTCGTTGGTCGTCAGCCACCGGGCCTTGAGGAGGACCAGCGCCACGGCGGCGAGCAGCAGGACGCCGGCCAGCATGAGGAAGCCCGCGTAGCTGAGGGTCAGTTTGAGACGGACGCTCAGCCCGTTCTCCCTAACCATGTGCGCCCCCGTCGCCTCCGGCCTCCAGCGGCGTGTCGATGCGGTAGCCGACGCCCGGCACGGTGGCGATGATCCAGGGCTCGCCGAGACGCTTGCGCAGGGCGGAGACGGTGATGCGCACGGCGTTGGTGAACGGGTCGGCGTTCTCGTCCCACGCACGTTCCAGGAGCTCCTCGGCGCTGACCACACCGCCCTCGGCCGCGACGAGGACTTCGAGCACCGCGAACTGCTTCCTGGTCAGCGCGACATAGCGGCCGTCGCGGAAGACCTCGCGGCGGAACGGGTCCACGCGCAGCCCCGCGATCTCCCGCACGGGCGGCCTGTTGTGGGCACGTCGGCGGTCGAGCGCGCGCAGCCTGAGCGCGAGCTCCAGAAGCTCGAACGGCTTGGTGAGGTAGTCGTCGGCGCCGAGTTCGAACCCGGACGCCTTGTCGTCGAGGCGGTCGGCGGCGGTGAGCATGAGGACGGGCATGCCGCTGCCGGAGGCGACGATGCGCTGGGCGATCTCGTCACCGGACGGCCCGGGGATGTCGCGGTCCAGGACGGCGATGTCGTAGGTGTTGATGCTCAGCAGCTCCAGAGCGGTGTCGCCGTCACCGGCGATGTCGGCCGCGATCGCTTCCAGGCGCAGGCCGTCGCGGATGGCCTCGGCCAGATAGGGCTCGTCCTCGACGATCAGCACACGCATGCTCTCGATGCTACGAGTCGCTCCATATCGTCCACATATCGAAAACCGCATACGTGCCGGCAACACCGCACTGCCTTGACTGGCGGCATGACTGGAAACCCACCGTCAGCACGCCCACCGTCAGCACGCCCACCGTCAGCACGGACATCGGCCTTCCGGATCCGCTGGCTCCTCGTCGTCGTCCTGATAGTCGTCGTGGCGGCCCTCACCGCCGCCTTCACGTACGAGACGCGGACCTCCTCGTCCGGCTCGTCCCTCGCCGACGGTGCCGTCCCCGACGGTGTGACGGTCTTCGACGACGCGACCCCGGCCGTGACCCAGCTCGACGCAGATCTGCTGAGGGCCCTGCGCCGGGCGGCAACGGACGCCGCGGGCAGCGGAATCGAGTTCTACGTCAACAGCGGCTGGCGCTCCCCGGAGTACCAGGACCGGCTTCTGCGCAAGGCCATCTCCGAGTACGGGTCCAAGGAAGAGGCCGCCCGATGGGTCGCCACCGCGACGACCTCCCCGCACGTGTCCGGCGACGCCGTCGACCTCGGCCGCTCCGAAGCCACGGCGTGGCTGTCCGCACACGGCGCCGCGTACGGGCTGTGCCAGATCTACCGCAACGAAGCCTGGCACTACGAGCTGCGCCCCGAAGCGATCGACCACGGCTGCCCGCGCATGTACGCCGACCCCACCCAGGACCCGAGGATGCAGCAGTGACCAGCAGCGAACGAGGACAGACGATGGAGCAGCCGGAGACGGCGGGCACAGCCGGCACCGCGGTCGCACGGGACACGGCGGACACCGCGGTCGCGGCGGACGCGGTACAGAAGCCACAGCGGCCGGGGCCCTGGCGGCGCGGCCTCGTGTTCGCTGCGCTGGCGCTGCTGCTGGGCCTGTTCATGCTGCTGCACGCGCAGATCACGGACCGCGGGGGCCTCGGCAGCCTGGTGGAGTCCCTGCTGCCGTGGTTCGGCGTGTTCATCCCGGTGCTCCTCGCCGGGGCGCTGTGGCGCCGCTCCGCCACCGCGCTGGTCGCGCTGCTGCTGCCCGCCGCGGTCTGGCTGAACCTCTTCGGCGGGCTGCTCACCGACAAGTCCCAGACGGGCGGCGACCTCACCGTGGCCAGCCACAACGTCAGCGCCGAGAACCCCGACCCGGCCGCCACCGCCCGCGACCTGGCCGCCTCCGGGGCGGACGTGCTGGCCCTGGAGGAGATCAGCACACAGGCCAGGCCGGTGTACGAGAAGGGCCTGGCGAAGGCGTACCCGCACCACACGGTGATGGGCACGGTCGGGCTGTGGAGCAAGCTGCCGCTGTCGGACACCCGCCCGGTCGACATCCAGCAGGACGTGGGACCGCTGGGCGACGCCAAGCCGGACGCCGTCAAGCTCGTCGACGCCCGGGCGCTGCGCGCCACCGTGACCACCGAGAAGGGCCCGCTTGCGGTGTACGTGGCCCACTTGGGATCCGTGCGGGTGATGCCCAGGGGCGGCTTCTGGACGGACTCGCGCGACCGCAACGCGAAGGCGCTCGGCGACGCCCTCGCCGCCGAGCGGAACAAGCGGACGGTGCTGCTCGGCGACCTGAACGGCACCACGGACGACCGCGCCCTGGACGGCATCACCTCGCAGCTGCGCTCGGCCCAGGCCGAGGCCGGGAACGGCTTCGGCTTCACCTGGCCGGCGAAGTTCCCCATGGTGCGGATCGACCAGATCCTGGTCCGGGGTGTGGTGGCGGAGAGCTCGCGGGTCCTGTCGGCGACGGGCAGCGACCATCTGCCGGTGGCGGCGGGCATCAGTTGGTGAGCCCCGCACCCCGGCGCCCCGAGCCCTCGGAGGGCTCGGGGGGCACCCCGTCCCCGTACGGGCAAAGGGGCCACCTGCGGCGTCGCGATCACCCGCTGGTTGGATAGGGGGCCGGACTGTGCCGCCCCTACCGGAAGATCGGCGCAAGGTCAGCCACGTCGATCACGGGGCGCGCTGCGCTCAGCACGGGACCGCTCCTTTCCTGCCCGCACGTCAGGGCCCCAGGCCCAGGTCCCGAGAGACGCATGACCCTCAACACCTCACCGCGCCCGGCTGTCCGGCGTGCCCTCGCCGGACGCGCCCCCGCCTTCCCCGGCCACCGGCACACCCTGCACGCCACCGCCTCCGCGATATCCGTGCTGCTGCTCCTGGCCGCCACCGGCGCCGTTCTGCACGAACCGCTGCTCATCCCGCCGCTCGCGGCCAGCGCCGCCCTCGTCCACAGCACGCCCACGCTCCCGCTCGCGCAGCCCCGCAGCCTGATCGGCGGCCACCTCCTGTCGGCGCTCCTGGGCTATCTGGTGCTGGCCGTCTGCGGCGGTTCGACGTGGGCCGCCGCACTGGCGGGCGGACTGGCCCTGGGCGCCATGATGATCACCAGGACCCCGCACTCCCCGGCGGCGGCCAGCGCCGTCATCGTCGTGCTCCAGCAGCCCGCCGCACCCCGCTTCCTGACGCTGCTGACCACCGCGACCCTCCTCCTGGTCGGAGCGGGCATCGTCGCAGGCCGGGCCAAGCACGCGCCGCGCTACCCGGTCTACTGGTGGTGACGGCTCCTCCCGCCCGCGAAGCTGTGCCGTGCGCCGAACGACGGCGGGAAGCCCGTCACCGTGCCGCACCCGCCCCGGCGCTGCGGAACCTCGCCCGGTACTCCGACGGCGTCACCCCGAGCCGCCGCATGAAGGCGCGGCGCAGTGACTCGTCGCTGCCGAGGCCCGACCGCCGCGCCGCCGACGACACCGGCTCCCCGGCCTCCAGGAGCCCCTGCGCGGCCTCGCACCGCACCGCCTCCACGTACGCCGCGGGCGTCTGCCCGACCTGATCGGCGAACAGGCGGGTGAGGTGGCGCACGCTCACTCCCGCGCGGGCGGCGAGCACCGGGCCCGAGTGGTCGGCGGCCGGGTCGGCGTGGATGGCGTCGAGGACCACCCGCAGCACGTCGTGGCGCGGGCGCGGCGTGCGGGCCGGGACCGAGAACTGCGACTGCCCGCCCGGCCGTTGGAGGAAGACCACCAGGTCGCGGGCGACCTCACGGGCCAGCTCCGGGCCCTCGTCCGCCTCGACCAGCGCCAGACAGAGGTCGATGCCCGCGCTGACCCCGGCCGAGGTGAACACGCGGCCGTCGCGCACGTAGATCGCGTCCGGCTCGACGGCGGTACGGGGATGGGCGCGGGCCAGCAGCGCGGTGTGCCGCCAGTGGGTCGTGGCACGCCGGCCGTCGAGCAGCCCGGCGCGGGCGAGCACGAAGGCGCCGGTGCAGACGGACGCCACCTGGCCGGAGCGGGCCGCCAGTTCGCCGACGGCGGTCAGCAACGGCTCCGGTGCCGGCCGCAGCGGCAGCTCGGGGGAGCCCGGCACGATCAGGGTGTGCGGGGAGCCGAGCGCGTCCGCCGCGCGGTCGGGCACCAGACGGGTGCCCGAGGAGGCGGTCACCTCCGCACCGTCGGGGGAGCAGAGCACCACCTCGTAGGCGGCGCCGAGCGCGGCCGCGGTGGAGAACACCTCGAGCGGCGCGGTCACGTCGAGCAGACGGACACCGTCGTAGGCGAGGACCACGATGGAGCGGGGCGACGGAAGCTTCGAGGACATGGGGAGAGGCTAGCCGAACACCGTGTCCAAATGTGTGGGGTGCCTGTCTGTATGGACATCGCGTGCGGCGGCCCCGCCGCGCCAGGCTCGTGTCCAGCAGCACAGCAACGTCCTGAACCGACCTGGAGGCACCATGACCGCGGCCGTCCAACGCATCGCCGGCGTAGACATCCCCGGCAGCAGACTCGCCCGCGAGGCCACCGAACTCGTCCGCGAGTGCGCCGGCGACCTGCTCTACGACCACTCCCGGCGGGTCTACCTGTGGGCGGCGCTCGCGGGAACGCGCCGCGCACTGAGCCACGACCCCGAACTCCTCTACGTCGGCGCGATGTTCCACGACCTGGGCCTCACCGAGAAGTACCGCACCGACCACCAGCGCTTCGAACTCGACGGCGCCGACGAGGCGCGCCGCTTCCTCGCCGCCCACGGCATCCCGGAGGACGGCGTCCGCCGCGTCTGGACGGCCATCGCCCTGCACACCACCCCGGGCATCCCGGAGCGGATGGAGCCCGAAGTGGCGCTGGTGACCGCCGGAGTGGAGTTCGACGTCCTCGGCATCGGGCTCGACACCGTGCCGGAGGCCGTCCGCGCCGAGGTCGTGGCGGCGCACCCGCGCCCCGACTTCAAGCGGCGCATCGTGCACGCCTTCCACGACGGCATCGCGCACCGGCCGCAGACCACGTTCGGCAACGTCAAGGCGGACGTGCTGGCGCGCCACACCCCCGGCTTCGTCCGCACCGACTTCGTCGACGTCATCGAGAACTCGGGGTGGGCCGAATGAACACCGCACCCGCCACGGACACCGCCGCCGAGACGCCCCGCCCGCCCCTGCCGCCCTTCACCGAGGCCGACGCCCTCGCCAAGGTCCAGGCGGCGGAGGACGCGTGGAACACCCGCGACCCTCACCGCGTGGCCCTCGCCTACACACCCGACTCCCAGTGGCGCAACCGCGACACCTTCCTGAGCGGCCGGGCGGCCATCGAGGACTTCCTCACCGCGAAGTGGCGGCGCGAACGGGACTACGCGCTGCGCAAGGAACTGTGGACGTACGGGGAGAACCGCATCGCGGTCCGCTTCCAGTACGAATGGCACGACGCGGCCGGCCAGTGGTGGCGCTCGTACGGCAACGAACTGTGGGAGTTCGACCCGAACGGCCTGATGCGGCGGCGCGAGGCGAGCATCAACGACGTGCCGATCGACGAGAAGGAGCGCAGCATCTTCGGACCGCGTACGAAGCCGTAGCCGTTCTCGCAGACCGGGGCAGAACGGGCGGGCGGGCCCGGAGCCGACGCGGAGCGGACTCGGGGGCCGTGACACCGCCGTCGGCCGTGCGGCGCAGAATGAGCCGCATGGCCGACCTCGTCGCACCCTCCGCCGACGGCACGCCCGTCACTGCTCTCGATGACGGCAGCGGGCCCCCGCTGCTCCTGGTGCACTGGGGCGCTGGGAGCGCCAACTGCTGGGACGGTGTGGCGCGTTCACTCATCGGCGACTTCCGGGTGGTCCGGATCGCCCGGCGCATCTACGTCCCCGGGGCGGTCGTCCCGCAGGACCACTCCATGGCCGTCGAGGCGGCGGACGTGCGCGCGATCGCCGCACGTCTCGACCGGCCCGCGCTGCTGGTCGGGCATTCCTCAGGGGCGGTCGCGGCGTTGGAAGCGGCGGTGCGGGCGCCCGAGCTGTGGGCGGGCCTGGTTCTCTACGATCCGCCGGTCCCCACGACGTCGTTGGTCGGAGCGGGGGCGGCCCGGCGTGCCCGCGCGGCCCTCGACGCCGGGGACTTCGACGAGGTGATGCGGATCCATCTGCGCGACATCGCGCAAGAACCCCCGGAGGTGGTGGCGGCGCTGACCGCGGACCCGAAGACGCGGGCCGCGTACGCCGCGAAGGCGGAGGCGGGCCTCGCCGACACCGACGCGATCGACGCGCTCGGTGTCGGCGTCGACCGCTTCACATCGCTCGACGTGCCGACCACCCTGGTGGCGGGCGAACGCAGCCCGGCCCACCTGCGGCAGCGCATCGCCGACCTGGCGGACGCCCTGCCGCACGCGCGGGTCGTCACCCTCCTCGGGCAGGGCCACGCCGCACACCGCACCGCTCCCGGGACGCTGGCGGAGGTGATCCGGGAGGCGGCGGAACGGGCCTTCGGCTGACAACCGGGCAGTGAAGTAACCCAGGTCCGACACGACGGTCGCCAACTCCCTGGCAGCGAAGCCCCGTTACGGTGGCGGGCCGTGCGAGATTGCCCGAATCGCGTCGCGGCCCTGGCATGGACCTGCTCACGATCCCTCGCTAGTCTCCACACCGCCACCGCCTGAGAGCGCTCTCAGGCCGTGCTGTTCCACCCCCACACCGCTGGAACAACGAAAGGCCGATCCGTATGAGACGTACGAGAACGAGAACACTGCGCTCCATGCTGTCCGCGCTCCTCGTCACGGGCGCCTGCGCCACGGCCGGATTCGTCCCCGCGTCCGGTGCGAACGCCGCCCCGCAGACAGGGCGCGCACCGGCGTCCGATGGTGTACTCGCCGCCATGCAGCGGGACTTCGGGCTCACCCGGAGCGAGGCCGTCGACCGGCTCGCCACGGAGAAGAAGGCCGCCGCCGTCGAGAAGAAGGCCCGGTCCGCGGCCGGGTCCGGCTACGCGGGCTCCTGGTTCACCCCGCGGGACGGACGCCTGACCGTCGCCGTCGCCGACCCGGGCAGGGCCGCGAAGGTGCGGGCCACCGGTGCGGCCGTCGAGGTCGTCACCCACAGCGCCCGGCGCCTGGACGCGACCAAGAAGCACCTGGACGCCCTCAAGGCCCCGGCGGGCGTGGCCAGTTGGCGCGTCGACTGGAAGGCCAACCAGGTCGTCGTGGAGGTCCTCGGCGACCAGCGTCGCGACAACGATGTCAAGAGCTTCCTGGCGCGGGCGCACCGGGCGGGGCCGGTGTCCGTCCAGGTCACGCACCACAAGCCCGGCACCCTCGCGGCCGGCACGGTCGGCGGGGACCCGTACTACACCGGCAACGTCCGCTGCTCCATCGGGTTCTCCGTGCACGGCGGCTTCGTCACCGCCGGGCACTGCGGCGGGGCGGGCCAGGGCGTCAACGGCTGGGACGGGTCGTTCATCGGCAACTTCCAGGGTTCCTCGTTCCCCGACAACGACTACGCCTGGGTCAACGTCGGCAGCGGGTGGTGGACCGTCCCCGTCGTCCTGGGCTGGGGCACCGTCTCCGATCAGCTCGTGCGCGGCTCGGGCGAGGCCCCGGTCGGCGCCTCCATCTGCCGCTCCGGCTCCACCTCCCACTGGCACTGCGGCACCGTGCTCGCCAAGAATGAGACCGTCAACTACAGCCAGGGCGCTGTCCATCAGATGACCAAGACGAACGCGTGCGCCGAACCCGGCGACTCGGGCGGCTCGTTCATCAGCGGCGACCAGGCGCAGGGCGTCACGTCCGGCGGCTGGGGCAACTGCGGCAGCGGGGGTGAGACCTGGTTCCAGCCGGTCAACGAGATCCTCAACCGCTATGGCCTGACCCTGCACACGGCCTGACGCGCACCGAGGGGCCGGAGGGCTGCCGGGCCGGTGCGGCGGAGGCGACGAGACCGCCGCACCGGTCCACCTCGGTCCGTCCAGCGCCCTGCCGTCATCCCGGGCGCGGGGCCCGGCCGCGCGCCGGACAGGCCCTAACGCCCCGCCGTCGCGAGCGGCGCCGTCAGCAGCTCCTCCATCGCGTCGGCGGCCTCCACGAGCCCCAACGGGTGCCGTGTGCCCGGGATGCGGATGCCGGACCAGCCGGGGCCCGCGAGCAGGACGGTGGGCCGGGTGCGGGCGCCGCGCACGCCCCATTCCATGGACGCCAGCTGCGCGGCGAGGTGCTTCGCGGCGGTACTGCGGCACTGCGACCACAGGATGATGGCCATCGAACCCGTGCGGCGCACCGCCTCGGCCAGGGCCTGGGGCGGCACCGCGGCGCCGAACATCCGCAAGGCCAGGGCGCGTTGGGCCATGACCGCCGCGAGGCACTCCAGGGCGAGCGTGTGCTCCTCGCCCGGCACGCAGGCCAGCAGGGCTACGCCGGAGTCCGGCCGCCTGGCGGAGGCGTCGAGCACGACCCGGCGCAGGGAACTCGACACGTGCCAGGACAGCAGGTGCTCGACTTCTACGTAGGGTTCCCCCTCCGTCTCCCACTTGCGGCCCACCGCATGGAGCGTGGGCATCAGTACGTCGTTCCAGGCGCCGATCACGCCGTAGTCGCCGATCGCCGCGCTCACCAGGTCCTGGATCGCCGGTGCGTCGAGTCGCGTCGCGGCCCTGGACAGGCCCCGGCGTCGGCGCAGGGTCTCCGGGAGCGGGGGCGGCGGAGGGCCCGCAGCGTGGTCGTGCGCGTCCGCGTGGGCGGTGCCGGTGCGAGGCCGCCCGGGAGCGGGGGCCGAGGTCAGGGCCGTACGGGCCGCTTCGGCAGGGGACACCCCGGAGTTGGTCAGACGCCGCATGTGCTCCAGTACGGCGAGGTCGGCGGCGGTCCAGTGCCGGTGCGCACCGCTGTGGCGTGCCGTGGGGCCGATGCCGTAGCGGCTCTGCCAGGAACGAAGGGTGGTCGCCGCCACTC
Organism: Streptomyces odontotermitis; assembly: GCF_050510915.1. Taxonomy (NCBI): domain Bacteria; kingdom Bacillati; phylum Actinomycetota; class Actinomycetes; order Kitasatosporales; family Streptomycetaceae; genus Streptomyces; species Streptomyces odontotermitis. The sequence goes on from NZ_JBNJLS010000006.1 coordinate 468,361, forward strand.
CCAGACGTCGCGCGACCGCGCCGGTGGTGAGGGCGGCGCCGGCCTCGGTGGGATCGGGGCGAGGAGCCATGGCGCACACCATACGACGCATCAACGACGCATGTTGCCGGACGAGTTGGGCTCGTGGACGCTGCGTGTTGCGCCGTGCCTGGCACGGCGTGACGTCGTCTCCTGAGGCTCTGGAACACCCCCCAGTTCCTGAGGCTCCGAGACCCCGAGTCGCGGCCTCAGGAGGGGCGCCGCAGGAGGCGGCCGACGTGAGGTGTGAACGCACTGTCGGTGGTGCGTTCACACCCCGCGCGCCCCTGAACGCCGCGCCGGGCCGCGTCGTCAGCGGGGCAGGTGCGCGGCCCGGTCGAGGAGGCGCCGCCACACCCCGTAACAGGACTCTTCCTCCGTCCGGCTCAGGCCCATGCGGTTGCAGTGCATGTGCAGCAGGCTCCTGACCACGGCGGCACGGTCCGCCTGCGGTTCACCGGTGTGCTCCGGTCCGGCGAGGCGACGTGCCAGCGGCGACGCTGCCGGTCGCCATGCGGCGTCGGCGCCGTCGAGCAGCGAGCGGACCGGGTTGTCCGTGGTGAGCGCGGCCCACAGTCCCGGTCCTGCCGCCCGGTACAGGGAGCCGCCCGCGGTGCGGGGTGCCGCGGCGCGGGCGACGTCGCGCCGCGCGTCGGCCTCGGGGATCAGGTGGGCGCAGAGCCGGTCGACGCTGAGGGCGGCCAGGGTGACCCGCTCGGCGTCCAGGCCCGCGTCCGTGCCTGGGAACGGGACCGGGTCGGTGTGGGGGAGTCCGCTGCCGCCGTCGCGCAGGTGGCGCAGGAGCGGGAGGACGGCCGTGCTGTCGTGCCGGAAGAACTCCTCGGCGTGGGCGATCAGTTCACCGCCCCCGTAGCGCTCGACCTCGCGCCGGTAGCCGACGAAGGAGTGGTCGACGATGTGCCCCTTGGCGGCCATGTCGTAGGCCCAGTCGGTGACTTCGCGCAGCACGTCGGGGCGCGTGGCCTGATCGGGTGCGAAGAAGCGGACGCGCAGGTGCGGAGCCGGATCGGCGTAGCGCACGAAGAACAGGGCGTCCGCACCGCACCACGGGCGGATCCGTTCCGCCACGGTGGGCAGGCCCGCCTCGATGAGCGCGTCGTGGGCATCCGGCTCGGCGTAGAGCTTGACGGTCAGCCAGTCGCTGCCGACTGGCTTGTGCCGCCCGTCCGGCGGCTCGGTGGCGCGAACTCCCGCCGGGCGCACGGCTGTTCCGCCCGGTGTCGGTGCCGGTGCCGGTGCCTGGTCCCGTCCCGCGCGTCGCAGCACGGGCACCACGACCTCGCAGACATACGGCTCGTCGGCGGCGTCCCGCAGAAGGCCCCGCTCGGGGTCGGGCAGCACCTCCTCCAGGAGGAGCCCCTCCTCGGGCGACCGCGCCAGCGAGTCACGCAGTTCGTGCAGGCCGGGTGCGCTGGTGAGATCGAGCAGCAGGGTGTTGTCGAAGCTGACCAGGTTCACCAGGCGCGGCACCATCCACGTCTCGGCCCACACGCCGACGCGGGCGGCGAACTCCCGTACCCCGTCTCCCTGTTGAGGGATCGAGGCGGACGGGGCCGCACTGGGTGGCAGGGTGAGGTCCTGGGGGCGCAGCCGCCACCGCGCGCGGCGCAGCACCAGGTCCCCGCGCTCGACGCGCGGCAGGAACGGCATCGTCCCGGCGAGCTCGCCCCAGTCGAAGGAGGAGACCGGACCCGACTGTGCCGCGGAGACCTCCAGCAGGAACCGGCACGGGTTCGGCGCCCCCAGCCAGTTGAGCAGCGTGCGCTGGGTGACGTGCAGCGGCCGGCCCAGGGAGCGGCTGCGCAGGTGGAGCCGCCCCTCGGCCGCCCCCACGAGCACGTCGTCCAGGCGCAGGACGTGCTCCTCGTCCCGGCCCGGCGCGACGTTGACCGGCAGTTCCCATGTGTGGGCGGCGGGGCGGATCGCGACGTTGGCCTGCCGGGCGTTTCCGGGCAGGTAGGTGAGTTCGGCGCAGACGGTGTCGCCGAGGCTCCGCTCCTCGGCGGCGGCGAGCTCGTGCAGCCCGGCTCGGGCGTCCGGGTCCAGGAGGTCGTGGAAGCGGGCGAACGTCCGGCCGCCCAGCGCCACCCCGAGGTTGTTGCAGACGGCACGCCACCGTTCCTGGCCGGGGCCCGGGGGCACGGGCCGCAGATACAGGTCGAGCGCGGGTGGCGGCGGCCGGTCGCCGTCCGGGGCGGCCGATGCCTCGGCGAGCTCGTCGAGGACGCGGTCGTCGAGCTCGACGCGGGTCTCCCGGCGCGCCAGGGCCGTTGCGGCGAGGCGGGCCAGCACGGCCTCGCGCGCCGACCGTGCCGGAGGGTCCCGGTCGACGCCGGGCAGCGGGAACTCCCGGCGGGGGCAGCGGTATCCGCGCGGCGGACCCAGGCCGGTCTCCGCGGACAGCACCTCGAGCAGCGGGACTTCGGAGAGGTGGCCGTACCGTTCGCTCAACGCGTCGGCGTACGCGGCCAGATGCGGGGGATAGCGCCGCTCACCGCCCACGCGGGCGAGCACCTCCGCCGCCTCCCCGGCCAGCGCGGCCACCGGCCGGGGCAGGACCAGGGGCCCGTCGACGGCGAGGCCGGAGTCGATCTGCAGCGTCGGGCCGCGGTGTCCGCCGAGGGCGAGCGGCAGCGGTCCGTCCGCCGCCTCCAGCAGCTCCGCCACGGGGATCTCGTCGCGGTTGAACGCGTCGATCGCGGCCTCCACGTCGCCGAGCACCCGGGCGGCGGTCGGGTCGGTGACCGCAGGGAGCAGCGAGCGCAGCGGCTCGTCCGCTGTGCGCATCTCCGGGGGAGTGAGAAGGCGGAGGCGGTCGGCCGTGATGAGGATGTCGTTGTCGAGGAGACCGTCCAGCAGGGCGGCGATCCGCTCCGAACCGGCTTGCGGGTAGGCGCCGTTGAGCGTGGCGGCCACGTGGTCGAGCGTCACCGGCGTGCGGGTGAGGTCGAGTACGGTTCGCACCGGGGCGGTCAGGCGCACGCTGACGCTGCGACGGCCGCTCCTGCGCGGGTCGCTCTCACACTCGTGGGCCTGGTCGTGGGTGTGGTGGCCGGGCGTGCCGGGGCCGTCGGGGCGCACGTCGGCCGTGCCGTCCTGTCCGTACGCGTCGGCCAGGGGCAGCCATACGCGGCCGCGGGCCGTATGCAGCAGGTCGTTGCTGCGGATCCGCAGCTGTCCGGGGCGTGTGCGCGGGTGTCCCGGGGCGTGGCGCAGATCGCCCGAGGCCAGCCGCTTGACCAGGTGCATGACCCATCCCGAGTCGGCGCGGGCCCGGGCCCTGCCGATGGCGGACGGGCCCAGGCGCATGCGCTGCCCGTCGCCGAACACGCCCGTGGCCACGCCCGCCACGAGGCCCAGGGGAGTGGCCCGGAAGCTCATCCGGTTCAGATAGCGGCCGAGGCTGCGCACGGCCCGGCGCCGGTCCTTGCCGGTGAGTCCGTCGAACCGGTCCACGGCGTCCGCCAGGTCGGGGGTGGCGACCCGCACGGCATCGGCCACGCCCGGGGCGCCCCACAGCTTCAACAGCCGGTCGGCGTAGTCGTCCTGCCAGGTGTCGGAGGGCCCCGAGCGGCCGGAGCGCCCGGCGGCGTGCTCGGCCACGGGCAGCGAGCTCAACAGGTCGAGCAGGGGGCGGGCGGGCAGAGCGGGCGCTCTGAGGAGGAAGAATCCGCATGCCTGGTAGGAGCCGGCACCCGCATGGTTCACGTCGCCATCACACCCTCGACTGAGACTCGGACCGGGTCAGGAACAGCACCTCGTCCCACGCGGCCGCCTCGGGCGACACGCTGCCCAGCAGCGCGAGCAGGACTCCGGCCGCGCCGGTCAGCAGGCCGGGCCGGTGTTCCGGCCGCTCCGGGACCGGACGGTCGGCGAAGAGATAGGGATGGTCGGGATCCGCGTACGCGCACAGCCGCGACCGCAGTTCGGCACACATCTGCCGCAGCTCCGGAGCCCGGGTGTGCGCGGCGGCCCGGCCGCAGATGGCCAGCAGCCCCGCCAGCCCGTGGCACACCGTGGGGGAGAAGAGGCGCTGCTGCTCTGCGGGCGCGCGACGGACGCCGAGCAGCGCGGCCGCCGCCAGGTCCGCCGCGCCGCCCGGTGTCCCGCACGCCGCCGACGCCTTGGCGGCCGACAGCAAGGACGCGGCGATGCCGGGCGCGCCGTAGCACCACGCGGCCCGAGCCGGTTCCTGTGCGGCGCCGGTGTCGGGCAGGCCGGTGGCCGGGTCGGGCGGGACGAGGGCGGCCCAGGCCGGGTCGTCGTGGCCGTCGAGGCGCCATGCGTCGATCTGCCGTACGAGAGCGTCGATCCGCTGTCGCACCCGGCGCGCCCGGGCATCGCCTCGTCCGTCCCGGCCCACGACGCCGTGGCTGCGGGCGAGGTCGGCGCGGCACAGGGCGGCGAGAACGCCCGGCGGTCCATGGGCGAACCCGAGGTTGAAGTGGCCCTCGGGGAAGGTCTCCGCGTACCACCGCCCGGTCGCCGTCTCGGCTCCGGTGCCGAGGGCGGTGGGGTAACTGGCCGCTGTGCACACCCACTTGGGCACGCCGTCGCCGTTGACGCCGCTGCTGCCGTCGGCGTGGGTCAGCGCCAGGAGGTAGTCGACCAGGTCGTCGATCGCCTCGCGCGTGGCACCCGTCGCGGGGCGGCCCAGGACCTCCGCCGCCTTGAGCAGCGCTGCCAGGCGGCCCGCCGCACCCTCCAGGACGTCGTAGTCGTACGGGGCGACGCTTCCGGCCGACAACGGGTGCCTCAGGGCCAGGGACTGGCGGGCGAGCTGGTCGGTCATGGTGGTGAGGGTGGGGAGATAGCGCGATTCCCGGCGGGCGTACTCCGCCACCACCCAGACGATCCCGGCGGTTCCGCTGTAAAGCCCTGCCGAGGTAAGGGGAGTGGTGGCGGTCGCCTCGGCGGTGCGGCGCAATTGGAGCTGACCGGCGCGCAGACAGCCGTCGTCGTCGAATAGTTCAGCCGCGTGGAGGAGAGCGAGTGCGATGCCCGGAGCGCCCTCGCCCAGATCCGGTGACGCGGTCCCGGTCCCCGCCGATGCCACCAGCCGCTCGGCTGTGTCGCGCGCCAGTGCCCGAGCCTCGTCATCGCTCACCGTTCGCGCGCCACGAGACTCCACCAATGAACTCCCCTCCGGCCCCGGCAAGGAAAAGACGGCGGCCACCCGGAGGGCTCGCGGGTTTCGAGGATGCGAAACCGCGACGCCCTCCGTGGCGGCCGCCTCCGCGTCACGGACCCGGCGTCAGCCGCACGCGGCCCCGGGACACGAGGCCCTGGACGTGCCCGCCCCGCAATTCGGCTCCAGCGTCACCAACGCGGCGCCGTCAGCGGGGTTTTCCGTGTACCGGACGCGCAGGTCGAGAGCGAATTCGTCGGCTGCTTCGAATGGTTCGTTCATGTTGTTCCCTCCGACGCTTGGGGGTGCCATGCATCGCCAGGCTAGGAGGGGGTGCGCGCCGTTCGCTATTGCCCAAAAGGGCAACCGTCAGGCGGTGGCGGGCCGCAGGCGGACGGGCAGGGTCTGGTGACCGTTGCTGATCAGGGAGCCGACGGGCGTCAAATCCTCGGCGGGCACGGCGAGTTCCAGCCGCGGGAACCGCTCGAAGAGCAGGCGCAGGGCCGTGATGACCTCGAGGCGGGCGAGCGGAGCTCCCAGGCAGAAGTGGACGCCGTGGCCGAAGGCCAGATGGTCCTTGACGGTCCGGGTGATGTCGAAGTCGTCGGCGGTCTCGCCGTGCCAGTCGGGGTGGCGGTTGGCTGCCGCGTAGGAGGCGAGGATCGCCTCGCCCTGGGCGATGGTCTGGCCGTCGGGCAGCACGATGTCGGTGACCGCGTACCGCAGCGGCAGGTGCTTGACCGCCGGTTCGAGCCGCAGGGTCTCCTCCACGGCGTCGCTCCAGTCGGCCTGCCCCGACTGCAGGAGCGCGAGCTGGTCGGGGTGGGCGAGCAGTTGCGTGATCGCCTGATCGATGACGTTGACCGTGGTCTCGTAACCGGCGCTGATCATCAGGAGCAGGGTGTCGCGGAGTTCGTCCTCCGACAGTCCGCCCTTGTCGTCCTCGTCGCGCGTGGAGATCAGCAGCGAGGTCATGTCGTCGCCGGGCTCGGCGCGTTTGGCGGCGATGAGCTCGTGGAGGACCTCGTACACCGCCTTGGTGTTGGCCTCGGACTGCTCGGCGGTCAGGGTGGTGGAGAAGATGTTGTCGACGAGCACGCGGAAGTCGTCCTGCTGCTCGGCCGGCACGCCCATCAGCCGGCAGATGACCGCGATCGGCAGCGGGTAGGCGAGGTGCTCGCGCAGGTCGGCGATCTCGCCGGGCGGGAGCGCGTCCAGGCGGTCGAGGATGTCCGTGACGACCGTGTCTATGCTCTCCGTCAGCGCGGTGACGCGGCGGTGGCTGAACGCGGGCGCGATCATGCGCCGCAGGCGCCGGTGGTCCGAGCCGTAGGCGGTGAACATGTTCTCCACCGCGACCCACAGGGCCAGCGGCCACCGCTGGACCACCTCGCCGAACTCCGGCCAGTGCGCGCGGGCGTCCTTGGAGACGTTCGGGCTGGTCAGCAGCTCCTTGAGGAGAGCGGGGTCGGAGACCGACCAGGCGGTCACGCCGAGCACGTCGACGCGGACGGCCTGGCCGTGCGCGCGCAACTGCCGGTGCTCCTCGTGCAGTTGGGCCCCGGAGGGGTCGAGAACGATCGGCTTCGTGGGCAGGGCCATGGGGCGAGTCCCTTCAGACGGATGCGGCGGCGGGGAACTGGACGGGCAGGGCGGTCAGCGCCCGGTGGAACGGCCCGGGGCGCCAGACCAGGTCCTCGGCTGCGGTGGCGAGGTCCATCTCGGGCAGCGCGTCGAGCAGGTGCGTGATGGCCGTCTCGGCGATGAGATAGGCGTGCGGACGCGCGGGGCAGGCGTGCGGGCCCGTGCTCCACGACAGGTGGGCGCGGTTGCTCGCGGTGCGCTGGTCGCCGAGGGCGGGGTCGTTGTTGCAGGCCGTCATCGAGATGAGAACCGGCTGGTGCGCGGGCAGCAGGAACCCGTCGACGTCGACGGGGTGCGGCGGGTAGCTGATGCAGAAGTTCGCCAGCGGCGGGTCGGTGTAGAGCACCGAGTCGAGCGCCTCGCGGACCGAGGAGCCGCCCGCGTGCAGGTCACCGGAGAACTGGTCGTCGGTGAGGATCCGCAGCACGGTGTTGGTGATGAGGTTGGTCAGCGGCTCGATGCCGGCGCCGTAGAGCGTGACGAGCTGGTGGAGCATCTCCATGTCGTCCAGGCCCGAGGAGTGGGCGAGGAGCCGGGAGGTGATGTCGTCGCCCGGCTGCCGCCGGCGCAGGGCCACCAGATCAGCGACGGCCTCGGTGAGGAGCTGGTTGCCGCTGGCGGCGTCCACGCCCTCGAAGATCTTGGCCATGCCGTCGGCGATGCGCTGCCCCACCTCGTCCGGGCAGCCGAGCAGGGCGCTCAGCACGCGGAAGGCGATGGGCCAGGCGTACTGGGTCAGCAGGTCGGCGCCCTCGGCCTCGCGGAACTCGGCGATCGTGGTGTCGGCGACCTGCTCGACCAGCGTGCGCAGCTCGTGCTGGTCGACGCCGTCGATCGCCGCGGTGTTCGCGGACCGGTAGCGGGTGTGCGCGGGTCCTGCCGAGCGCAGCGCGTTGGGACGGCTCTCCATCATCGGGCGGACCGGGCAGGTCTCCGGGACGGACTGCTCCCACACCCTGGGGTCGGCCGGGAACCGCAGCGGATCGTTGAGGATGCGCCGGGCCTGGGCGTAGCCGATGACGAGGGTCGCCGGGACGTCCGGTATGAGGTCCACGGGGACGAACGGCCCGAACTCCTTCCGCATCCGCTCGTACGCGGCGTGCGGGTCGGCCGCGAACTCGGCTGCGTGCAGGGCGATCCGGCGCTCGGGGGCCGCGTCGGGCGGGGTCGGGCTGGTCACGGGCGGGGCTCCAAAGCGGGTGCGTTCAGGTCGGACAGGTATTCGCAGAGAGTGATCAGGGCCAGCACGCTGGAGGTGCCCTCGCGCGCGTCGCACGTGGTCAGCGGCGTGTGCGGGTCCAGGTCGAGGGCCTGGCGGATCTCGTCCAGGTCGTAGCGCGGGGCGCCGTCGAAGAGGTTGACCGCCACGGCGTACGGGGTGCCCTGCTCCTCGTGCAGCGCGAGGATCTCGAAGGACGCCTCGAGGTTGCGGGTGTCGACCAGGACGAGGGCCCCCAGAGCGCCCTCGGTCAGCCCCGCCCACATGGGGCGGAAGCGGCCCTGGCCGGGGGTGCCGAACAGATACAGCACCAGGGCGTCGCTCAGGTGCAGCCTGCCGAAGTCCATGCCGACGGTCGTGGTGGTCTTGCGCGGCGTGCGCGCCAGGTCGTCCACCCCGGCGCTGGCCTGGGTGATCCGCTCCTCCATCCGCAGCGGCGGGATCTGGGAGACGCTGCCCACGAACGTCGTCTTGCCGACGGCGAAGCTCCCCGAGATCACGATCTTCGCGGACCGGGTCACGCCGGGTGGCACATAGATGAGGCCGTCAGACGAGGGCGCGGAGACCACGCAGTACCTCCTGGAGCAGATCGGTTTGGGGTTCGTCGTCGCGGGCGGCGACGGGGCGGGTCAGCAGGCCCGCGTCGATGAGGGAGGAGACGAGGATGCGCACGGTGGAGGGAGGGAACTCCAGGGCGGCCGCGATGTCGGCGACCGCGAGGCCGCCGCCGTCGGCACGGGCGAACAGACCCATCACCCGCCGGGCGTCGGCGCCGAGGCCCTCTGTCGAGCCGCTCGCGGCGAGCACCACGGTCTCCAGGCGCACCTCCGGGTCCGCGCGAACTCGCCCGTCGGTACGGACATAGGGTCTGACCAGGTCCGGGTCTCGCCGCGGCCCGCTCATGCCGTCGCTGTGCCCTGTTCGGAAGGCTGCCGCGGGGCGACCTTCATCTCATGACCCACCCGCTGGGCCAGCTCCAGCATGTGATGGGTGATCAGGCCGATGTCAGCGTCGGGGCCGGTCGTCTGCACCGACAGCATCGTGTTGCCGCCCGCCTGCGTGATCAGCCCCACGTGGTTGGTCAGCTCGATCAGGGCCTGCCGGGTGCCCCCGCCGCCCGTCTCCTCGTCATAGGCGAGCGCCGCCGCACGGACGGCCGCGGTGATCGCCGCGAACTTCTCCGCCTCGTCCTGGCCGATGTCGGACGTCCGCGAGTGCAGCAGCCCGTCGGAGCTCATCAGCACCGCGTGCCGGACGCCGTCGAGAGAGCCCAGTGAACGGTCCAGCAGCCAGCCAAGTTCGTTGCCGGTGGTCACGGTCAGGCTCCTTCGTGCGTGGTGGTCGGGTCTTGGGTGCGTGCGCTGCGCGTCCCCTTCGCCCAGGCGGCGGCGATGGCGGGCCGACCCGGCGCCGCCTGGCCCTCGGACGGCGCCGCCGGAGTGCTCGCGGCCGGAGTCCGCCGCGAGCGGACGGTCAGGCCGCTGGCGGTGGTGCGCTGGGGGGCGACCGGCTCGGCGACGGGCTCGGCCGCCGGCGCGGGGGCGGGGGCAGGCGGCGGGACCGCGGCGGTCAGCAGGCCCTTGGGGATGAACATGTAGACGCGCGTTCCGCCGAAGGGGTTGGGGGCCTCCAGGTCGATCCGGAAGCCGTAGTCGTGGGACAGCGCCGCGGCCGCCCGCAGCCCGGTCTGGGGGTGCGCGCCGAGCTGGTTGATGTCGTCGCGCTGCTCGCCCGTCAGGATCCTGCGGGCCCAGGCCAGTTGCTCCTCGTTCATGCGCAGACCGGCGTCGTCCACGATGACCGAGACCCCGTGATGGCCCTCCTGGAAGGCCACATGCACCCGCGCCGACGAGGGGGAGTAGCGCACCGCGTTGTCCAGGAGCACCGCGAGGGCGTGCACGACGGGCCCGACCGCCCGGCTCGTGATCGTGACGTCGAGCTCCTGGTGCTCGACCCGCTCGTACTCCTCGATGCTGCCCATGGCCGCCCGCACCACGTCGGTCATCGGGGTGGCGGGCCAGCGCCGCGACAGCTTGCCGCCGGAGAGGACCACATAGTTCTGGGCGACCAACAGCATCTGCTGCGTGGGGTGATCGATGCCGACCAGCGTCTCGTACGCCTCGTCGCCCTCGTGCCGCCGCACGCCCTGGCTGACGCGCTGGCTCAGCTTCGAGGCCATGCCCACCATCGCGGAGGAGACGGCGCGCACCGCCGCCCGGCTGGACGCCTCGGCGCTCTCCCGGGCGCGGGCGACGTCGCCCTGCGCGGCCTCGTGGGCCTCGGCGAGCTGGAGCCCCGCACTGGTCTGCGCGTCGTACTGCACCTTGCGCACCGTGTGCGCCGCGGAGCCGGCGAGTTCGGTCAGGCGCTGCGCGAGCACGGTGTTGACCAGCGCCTCGGGCAGTTGGATGTCGACGCCGTGGCCGTCGCCCTCGCGCTCCGCCGCGGCGCCGAGACGGGGGATCACGGCGTCGGCGAGCTGCACCAGCACGGCCTCGGTGGCGCGCTGCTGTCTGGCGATCTCCTCGGCCTGCTCCCGGAGACGGGCGCTGGTGGTGCGCTCACCTCGGAACTGGTCCCAGAATCGCCAGGCCGCGCCGCCGGCGGCCAGGGCCAGAACTGAAGGCACCACGGAGGTTGCCTGTATCAGGTCTGTCATCACGTCCTCTACGGGTTCAAAGGGGGAGAGGCGGCCACCCGGCGCACGCGATCGGCCAAGGGGGAAGTGGCCGGGCCGAAGGGATCGCCGTGCTGGGGGCGGGGGCCACCTACGGAGCGGGCCATGGGAGTTGACGGGCAACCGGGTATCTCACCGAACTCATCAGCACTTCCTGGTATCTCTCAGTCGCGGCAATCGTCCCATGGCACGCGTTTCGGCCAACTAGCGGCTAATAGTCGCCAGTTGGCCGTCGCAGGTAAACGATATCTTGTCGTGTCCATCGTTTGTTGTGCCAGATCCCCCGCAGCCAGACCTGATGGCCGCTGATGCCCCCTCGGCCCTGCCCGAAGAGGTCATAAGCCGCCTCGGGGGCGTCCCCCGGCATGCCGCCCTAAGACACACCGTATACGGACGCTACTGGTTGACCCAGTTTGGGCACCTGTTCATGCCGTCGCAGTATGCGGTGATGACACCGATCCGCTGGCCCGCCCCCGCGTCGTACTGCCTGTCCGAGGTCCTGCGCGCGTACTGGACAATGGCGATGACTTTTATGTGGCGTCCCTCGCCGACCACGAATCCCTCATAGGTCAGGCGGGCGCCGTCCTTTGCCACCGGGCTGTTCTTGAGTGCGGTATTGACGACCGAGCACTTCTTGATGTTGTGCGGTCCGGAGAAATGCCTCCAGCCGAGTGCGCCATTGCCCACGCGGGTGGGGATGACACGGTTGTCCGGGTCCTCCCGCTGGCACTTGACGGACTTGTCCCAGGCCGGCGCGGCCTGTACGGGAGTTGTGGCGCCCGCGAACAGAACGGTCGCGCCGAAAGTCGCTGCGGCGAGCGATAAAGCAGCCCTCTTCAATGTTCCTCCACTGCACGGAAAGTGACGGCAGGTCACCACGAATGAGGCGCCCTGGACGGCGAATTCAGCCCGACTGGACTCCGCTGTGCGGTCCGACGCCGACCACGCAGGGGCCGGCCTGCAGCCGTTGCGTCGGATTCCCCGGCTTCTTGTAGATCCAGTTCGAGGCCATGTCCGGCTGCCGGACGCAGTCGGCGATCAGCCGCACCTGGCCGCTGTAGACGCGGCACCACGTGTACGCGTAGCTGTCGGTGGTGTGGATCCGCGGGCACTCGTACGACGCGCCCGCCGACGCGACGAGCGTCACACCGCCGCCGAGACCGCGTGCTGTCGTGGGCGCCGCGGCAGCGGACGACAGCGGAATCAGCGCGACTCCGGCGGCCAGGGCGGCCGCGACGGCCGTCACCTTGGACCGTGCGCTCAACTTGATGCGAGCCATGGACGTACCCCCACGTCGGTTGGGTGTCTGCTTCGCCGAGGAGCATCACGAGGGCGCTGCGGCACACACAACCGTCCGCCCCTGTCCCGGACACGGCCGCGGTGTCCCGCCTGCTCACCGAGGCGGCTCACGGGTGTCCGGGACAGGGGCCCGACCCCGGCTACGGACCGGCCGGGGCCAACACCGGCTTGATCCGGAAGAGTTCACCGCCCGACTGCCCGATGAGGCCGTGGCCGTAGGGCATCAGCTCGGGGGCGATCCCGGCTTCCACCGGGCGCTCCGGCAGCCGGACCTGACCGCGCCAGCGGACCACCCCGCTGTCCAGGTCGAGACCGACCAACTGGCCCGAAGGAGACAGGTAGTAGGCCATGCGGGCGGACAGGTCCACGGCCGCGGCGGACGGCAGCTCCCGCAGGCCGGAGCCGCGCTGCTCCTCGCGCAGCGTCAGCCCGAGGTGGCGCGACCACAGCCGTCGGCCGTCCCTGGCCGAGTACGCGACGACCTCGTCGCCCCGGCGCGGCGTCAGGATCTTGCCGTCCGCGACCACGCCCGTCGGCAGGCTGTCGATGCGGTGCTGGGTCGTCGCCCCGGAGCGGGTGTCGACGCGGTACAAGGTGGCGGGGCCGGGAGAAGTGGGGGACTTCGGCTTGCCGGTGGGAGCGGCCAGCAGCACCGTGTCACCGTCCGTGCCGACGGAGGCGGTCGGGCCCTTGACAGTGGCGACCGTCCGCGGGGTGCCGGTGCCGGGGTCGAGCCGGACGACGGTGCTGCGCTGCGGCGCCTTCTCGCTGTCGGGCGAGCACAGCAGGTACGGGACGCCGCCGATCGCCGTCCGCTCGCAGTCGGCCTTCTTCCACTTGTACGTCCACAGCGTCCGGCCCGTCTTCGCGTCCAGCGCGGCCACGCTCTTGAACGTCGGGGTGTTGGCGAGGATCCCGCCGTCGAAGAGCACGGCCGAGGACCGGCCCCGGCTGTCGTCGGCCATCTTGTGCTTCCACAGCACCTTCTGACGGGCCATGTCGAGGGCGACGAGGTCCGTCCCGGGGGTACCGGCCCCGGGCGCGTGGTCGGCGAAGGTGTAGAGCACTCCGTCGCGGACACCGGGCACCGATCCGGCCGGGGTGCGGCCCCCGTGGGCGTCCGCGGACCTGCGCTGCCAGGTGACCTTTCCCGTACGGGCGTTCACGCCCACGGCATCGTGCTCCGGCCCCCGGCAGTAGACGCCGCCCGAGCCGGTGGCGCAGGCGTCCCAGGAGGCGCCGGGCAACGTCGTCCGCCACAGCAGCTTGCTGTGCGTGCTCAGGCGCGAGGCCGGCTGCGCCCCGTCGTCGCCGCCCGCCCCGGTGGTGAGCACCGCGCCGACCGTGATCCCGGCGAGACCGAGAGCAGCCCCGGCCACGCGGGCGAGGTTCCGCCGCCGACGGCGCCGCACGAGACGGTCGGCGATGCCCGCCGGAGCACCGGAGGAGCCGGCGGCGTCGGGGGAGTCGGGGGTCCAGTTCTGCAGGACGTCGCGGAGCGTGCGGTCCAGCTGATCGGGGTGGTCGGTGTTCACGTGTGTGCTCCCCTCGGCGCGGGACCGCGCATGGTGGTGGTCGTGGCCAGTTCCGCCGGAGCGCCCAACTCCGGTGCGAGGCGGCGCAACCGGGCCAGTGACCGGTGCGTGGTACTGCGGACGGTGCCCACCGAGCAGCCGAGGACCCGCGCCACCTCCGTCTCGGACAGGTCCTCGAAGTAGCGCAGCACCAGCACCGTGCGCTGGCGCGGGGTCAGCCGGGCGAGCGCCTGGCCCACGGCGATGCGCAGGTCCGCCGCAGAGGTGCCGTCGGACACGCCGAGCCCCTCCGGCGGTGCGGCGAACGTCGGCTCACGGTGCGGCCGGCGCAGCCGCCACCGGCTGATCTGCTGCCGGTACATCACCTTGCGTACGTAGCTCTCCGGGTCCTCGACATGCCGCCAGCGCCCCAGCGCCTTCATCAGAGCGCTCTGCAGCAGATCCTCGGCCTCGTGCCGGTCGCCGCCGGTGAGCAGGTTCGCCAGGCGCAGCAAGGCGCTCCATCTGGTGTCGACGAAGTCCCGGAATCTGTCATGGTCCTGCGGGTCCATGGGCCCCCTCCTGTTTCTCAACGCCCCCAAGGACGCGCGGACCCGCGGCAATCTATGCCTCGTACGTGAAACGCGCTTGCGGCGACCGGGAAGCCGGTCGCCGCAAGCGCGTCTGTCGTGCCAGCGGGTGGGTTCAGGTGCGGCTGCCGTCCGAGCGGCCGAAGAGCTCGATCTCCGCGATGGCCACCTGCTTCTTGTCGTTCGCGGCGTGGGCCGACTCGATGGTGAAGCGGACCTTGGTGACCTCGCCCACGCGGAAGTCGCGGCGCTGCGGGCCCGCGCCCGGGTCCAGGGACAGCTCGCGGTTCGCGGTCGAGCCGTCCTTCTTCGTGACCGTGGCCTTCACGCGGTGCGGCAGGGCGGACTTGCCGATCTGGTCCGCACGGGTCGACGTGCCCGGCGTGATGATGACGTCGAGCAGCCGGGTCGGCCGGACGAAGCTCAGCTCGAGCCACTCGCCCTGGCCCGACTGCACGACCCCCGGGCCCCACCAGGTGTTGTTGAGCTTGTCGATGGCCAGCTTGGCCGGGTGGCCCTCGTAGGAGCGCGAGGCACGGATCCCGTCGGGCTCGACCGGCGCGCGCTTGGCGAAGTGGTCGCGCGTGGCCTGGATGCCGTCGGGGAGGTTCACCGCGGCGAAGATGAGCAGCGTCACGACGATGGCCCAGGTGATCCAGGTGCCGATGTGGTCGAACACCCGGCGCAGCCGCGGGCGTTCACCCGCCCAGGGCGTCTGGTTGCGGCCGGGGCCCATGAGCCGGCGCCACCAGGGCAGCGGCGCGGGCGTCTGGTCCTCCGTCTCGGCCAGCGGCATCGCGCAGCGGGCGCAGAAGTGCCGGTCGGGGCGGTTGGGGGTGGAGCACCACGGGCACGGCAGGCCGTTGCCGGGCCCCTGCTGCGGTCCGGGCACGCGCACCTGCGGGCGCTCGGTGTCGGGCCGGCCGGGCAGGACCGGACTCACGGCCGGGGGCGGCGGGGCGGCCGTCGGCTCGGAGACGGGCACCAGCAGGGAGCGGACGGTCTCCGGGCCGGGGGTGTACGGGGGCGGCGGATCGCTGGGCACCGGGTCGTTGGGCGCCGTGTCCGTCATGTCCGGGTCGTTGGCGGGGGGTTGAGCGGGTCGCGCGGTGGCCGGGGGCTCCGGGGGCGCGTCCGTGTGGGGGCGGCGGGGCAGGCCGGAGTCGGTGGCGCGCGGCTCGGCCGCCGGGCTGGGCACCGGGCCGGTGGCGGGCGGGGCCGGGGCGGCGCCATCGGGCTCGGCGGGCGCCGATGGCGTCGTACGGGCCGGGCGGGCGAAGGCGTCCCAGCCCGGGCCGGGTTCGGCCCCCGCCCCGGAAGCAGCCCCCGACCCGGAAGCGGACCCGGAGTCGGCCCGGGCACCCGAGCCCGCGGCCGACGCCGCCCCCGAGCGCGCCCCGGCCGTGTTCCAGCTGAGGACGGCACCGCAGGCGTCGCAGAACGACTGACCGGGTTCCACGCGGGCGTCGCACTCGGTGCAGTTCTGCGTGGTCATGACTCGAGGGTCCTTTCGGCGGCGGTGACGGTGACGGAGTAGGGCATGTGGGCGGGGCGGGCGGCGGCCACCAGCGCGTCGAGGCCCGCC